>MGVN01000168.1:0-130 GCA_001800515.1 Elusimicrobia bacterium RIFOXYB2_FULL_49_7
ACACACTGGCAGATCAGCTCAAGATCGTCGCACGTCTCGTCGCGGGGGGACTCAAGACGCGTTTGTATGTTGTGAGCATGGGCGGATTTGACAACCATTCCGCGCAAGTGGTCTCTACCGACACGGCGAG
>MGVN01000168.1:211-553 GCA_001800515.1 Elusimicrobia bacterium RIFOXYB2_FULL_49_7
TCAGCGAGTGATCGGCCTGACATTCTCCGAATTTGGCCGCCGCGTCCAGTCCAACGCGAGTCTGGGCACCGACCATGGTACTGCCGCGCCTCTCTTCATCTTTGGCCGCGGGGTCAACGGGGGAGTTCCAAACGGGATTCTTGGCTATAACCCGAGCCTCACGGACCTGACAAGCGGCAATCTGAAAATGCAGTACGATTTCCGATCGATCTATGCTTCCATTCTCAATCAGTGGTTTGGAGCGGGGACGCAGGTTCTGAACGCCGTGCTCCTTCGAAGTTTCGCTCAGGTCCCCGTCATCAAACCGGGCGTTGCAGTTTCCGTTGCCGGGGATTCGACGCT
>MGVN01000168.1:673-2317 GCA_001800515.1 Elusimicrobia bacterium RIFOXYB2_FULL_49_7
ACTCAGGGTGGACACGCTGTTCCATGCAGCTTCAGGTGTCATCGTCACCCAGGTAGAGAGCGCGACACTGTAATAAGTATTATTGCGGGTAAGGTCAAGGTCGCGGATACGCACCTTAATGTTGTCCCTGCGGTCCGGTTCACCGGTGTTCGCGTCTATTTCACCGGGATAGAAATCGGTACAGGTACCATGAATCTTGTTTTCCTCGCCAATGTAGCCACCTTTGTCAGGATAAGTGATCGATGAACCAGGGACATCATATTCGTAGACCAGGGTTACCGTGTCATACCATGTCTCATAGTTGTCCGCTTCATCCCTTGCCTTGGAAATGATCTCATACTTATGTCCCGGAGGTGACCAGAAATTCTCGTCGTGTTCAGGCAATACCCATTGCCAAGCCGCATTCTGGCCGCTTACCGCGACGGAAGGCAACTGATTAACGGGCGGATCGGACGGGCTCCAGTCCGCGTCATTGCTGTTCCAGTAGAATGTAGTGCTTTCGCCAAGATAAGGATTAGGGAACCTTTTTACCCGGAAGTACACATACTTCAGGTTGCCGCGCGAGTTATCGGATGCAGTGCCGCTCAGCGCGCTGAAGGTCGTTTTGAAATGCTGATAATTTGAAGGGGAGGTGATGAGAGACGTAGGCTTTTCCGTTGAAGGGTCGTCGCCTCTATACTCATCATACACAAAATTGAACGAGGAAAGCACGGTGTCAAAGTTACCTGCCATATCCCATACCTTTGACACAATACGATACCTGTTGTTGTGCTGCCAGGAGCACGAACTCGGGTACATGACATACGTGAAAGCCCCTGAACTTATGCCGACAAAGTTTGCAGTCCTCCAATAAGAATCACCAAGCTGGTCCCCGCTGACAAAACTGGTACCATCCCATGTTTCAACAGAGGAATCATTGAAAATATGTACTTTGACCGCGTTTATCCTCCCCTTGATACCGCCGCCGTTATCAGGATCACTGGCAGTACCGGAAATGGTAAGTAAGGAAGGAGTAAAACCGGAAACGGGCGCGTTCGTTATGATACTGTCCGGTTTAGCCGGATCAAAGATGACGGTACGCAAAGGCCCGCCGGCGAGACCGCCTTCTCTGTTGCCCGGCCCTTCCATGGTATTACCAGGGTACGAGTCGTCGCGCGCACGCGACCTGATCTCGAACTGGCCGCCGTCAGACCATCTGCCGTTGCCCGTCTCCCACGTTATGGTGGAACGCTGGAAATACCAACTCGGAAAGTTGGGGGTCACCGCATTCCATACAATACCCGCATCACTTCGCCAATCGCCTATATTGTCATCGTAGTAGAGCGAGGTTCCTGTCTTTTTGAAGTATACCTGCACCTGTGCCAATCCTCCGTAGGGAGAGGCAGGTTCGTCTTCGGCTGTTCCTGAAATAGTGGCAAGGCTGTTATAATAAGTGACCGCGGAAACGCCATTGATCCAGCCGATGGTGGAGGTGGGTATTTGTATATCGTAGTTGAATCTTCTCTGGTTGGGTGATGCATGCCCCAGCGCCCTGGTGGACTCGGTATTGGCTGCATTGTCCGTTCCAAGCGAATAAACATAAATGTCTTTCATTTCAGGGAAATCGATGCCGGAAGAATCATATGTCCACTGGTAGCCGCCTGC
>MGVN01000168.1:2345-2813 GCA_001800515.1 Elusimicrobia bacterium RIFOXYB2_FULL_49_7
CAGCTACAGAGCCGACCTGGTCGGATGAAGGAGAATCAGCGACGGTGCCGGAGATCGTAAGCAATGTATTCCTGAACGATTGCGCAGGCAAACCGATAATCGAGGTAGGGGCTGTATTATCACAGGTGAATGCAATGGTGTCGAGATCCACCTGGTAATTCCCTGGGCTGGAGGAATCTTTAGCGCGGCTTAACAGCGTATACGCCTGCCCCGGCACCAGCAATGGACAAGCCAGCGTCCAGGAGGTTTGCCATACCGTTGCCGCATTGGGCCAGTCTGCGGGAACAAATCCACCCCATGAAGTACCGCCCTGCCAGTATCTGTTGAGCCCGCCATCTTCCTTGAGCAGAAATTCGACAGCCGCTCCCTTGGACGTATCCATCCCGGCATGACTGTCATTGCAGGCACCGCTGAACGTGGGAGCGGTGCCGACGTAATCATTTTGCGCAGGGTAGACGACCGCGGACG
>MGVN01000168.1:2902-3757 GCA_001800515.1 Elusimicrobia bacterium RIFOXYB2_FULL_49_7
AATGACGAGCCGGAACCGCCAAAAAAATCCCAACCGACAAGTGCGGAACTGTAACTCCATGAAGGGTTGGTGCCGTCGACATGCAGTGCAAGGATGGTCGTATCATTACCCCAGCTGCCGCCCGTCCAGTAACTCGTACCCCCATGATAGAGCGAACGTATCTTAATCTCTGTGGAATTCTCCCGGAAACCGGATCCGGTAAGAGAGTCCTGTGTGGTGCCCTGGATAGCAGCCATGGCATTATACCACTTTGTTGTCAACTCTCCGGCAGGCATGGATACGCCGCTTGTCGGCAATGCATTGTCGAACTTGAACGTTACATTCCCGACAAATCCTGTCTGCAACTGCGATCTGTCTTTTGTCCGCACCCTCACAGTATAATCTTTATTGGAACCCCATCCTGCCCAGTTCGGCGCGACGTACCACCATGCTGTAGCATTGGGACTGAGCGTGCAGGAGAACGGAGTTTCTGCACCCCACCCGCTGCCTGTCCAATACTGGTTTGTCCCGACGTCCATAATGCTTATCTCAACGCTCTCCATGCCGCTGTTGAAACCGTTATCATTTGTGGGATCGGAGCAGGTTCCTTCAATAAGGTCAATCTTTTTTGTACTGTCGTTATACGCTTCATTCGGCTCCACACCAACCGGCAGGGCCGGTCTTGTCATGGTTGCGACTGGGTATGTATCGTCAACATTCATGCGTATGGAACAATCGCGGGCGCGGTTGGTAGGATTGCTGACGTACCATGCAGTGCCGTTCCACTGAGTAAAAAAGCCAGTGAGGCCTTCCCAGGTATAGGTATTATACGTGTCGTCCAGCTTCGTATTCCCCACAACACTGACATAGTAGTAG
>MGVN01000168.1:3768-5119 GCA_001800515.1 Elusimicrobia bacterium RIFOXYB2_FULL_49_7
GGTGTTGCCGGCATCGCAGTAGAGAAAAATGCGGTATGTCTTCGTGTTTTCCAACTGCACGGGATCGATCTGCACTTCGCGCCAGTCGTAAGCAAGCACTCCTGTCCCTGCCGCAAGGAAAACACCGCTGGAAACCAGGAGACTGTCCGAGACATTGTAAATACCATATTTCAGATCAGAAGTAGTCGTGTTACTTCTATAGACGTACGCTGATACAGTGTTGATGTAGCGGCTCTGCGAGATCTGGACATGGTGTCCTGCAGCGCGGCCCGCACCGGCCTGAGTGACAGGATTGTACGGTTGGTAAATGATGCCGTTCGTTCCGCCAGTGGCATAATCATTGTACGGGTTGCCGATACGCTGCCCCCCGATCTGTAACATGAATGACGGGCTGAGGGCTGCGGCAGACCACGTTGAGCCGCCGTCATCAGAATTGAGGAAGTTACGCATATCGTCGTCAGCGCCGGTGATAGGATCCATTTGCACTGCAGGGCTGCACCCGACAAGCGAGGCTGACGCATTCACATCTGTGGTTATATAGAACACAACATGGTACGTTCCAGCAGTCTCGATATCCCCCGATACCGTGAATGCGACCTGTTTCCAGTCGCTGTTGTTCCAGCCTGCAGAGTCTATTGAACCAGCGGAGATTGCAACGCCATTGGGGTTGTTTGTGGCATCGTTTCCCTGCACTTCAATATATAAAGGATTAGGGTTAGCACCGTTATCATTGGCATAGAACCAGACCGCGTCGCAAAGGCCGGTCTGGGATGTAGTGAAACGAAACGACATGCGCCGGTTGACCATCGAAAAATTATAACCACCGGTTGCTTCGTTTGCGCTACTGTAAAAGGAGTTACCATAGTAGTAATCAGCAGCATACGCCTTTCCTGTAAAAAGAAAGAAAAAGCTTGCCGTGCAGCATGCAAGAGCTGCAAAGAATGATAATCGCCTCAACAATGGTGGTGTTTCCCTATAGCGTTCGCTCATCGCAGTATCGTAACTCTCACCAGACTCCCTGACACCTACTGTAGCTTTAGACCGGCATTATGCCCTTGTACCATTGCGCCGCTTCTTGTTCTGAGACGAACTTCTTTTATTTCCTGCTGCGCTTCGTATGACATCCCCAGCGCTGTATAGGCGGAAGAGAGGTTCAGGCGCGCCTCCATCATGTCCGGGTCAAGCGCTATCGCTTTTTTGAAAAGAACCACTGACTCTTTGTGTCTCTTCTCGCCTATATATACTATGCCCAGGTTCGTATATACCGCGGCTGTGTTTGGATCAATGTTTACCGCCTTTTCAAATAG
The DNA here is from genome assembly GCA_001800515.1 of Elusimicrobia bacterium RIFOXYB2_FULL_49_7. Next base: position 5,076 of record MGVN01000168.1, read on the forward strand.
TTCCATTGCTTTTATCCTGTCGCCTTTGAGCAGATACAGAGAAG
>MGVN01000168.1:5132-11300 GCA_001800515.1 Elusimicrobia bacterium RIFOXYB2_FULL_49_7
TCTGAGATATGATACCCAAATTGGCATACATCTCGTCTTTCTGCGTCACCATAGTCAATAGTTGTTTGTAGAGCTCCTCTGCCTGGTCATAGCGCCCTTCCCTCAAGAGCGCTGCAGCAAGGTTGCTGACTGCCCTTGCTCCGGCGGGGTTCATTGTTACTTCATGCGCCCACAAAAGCGTTTCATTCTGCCATAATATATTATGCCGGAACACCGCGGCACCTGACACTACAAGCATACCTGCCAGCAGGCCAACCGAAGCTCTCCTTAAAAGAACAGAGCGCTCATACAGCATACGAAACAGCATTCCTGCGCATAAGCAAAGGCCGAACGAAGGCACGAAAAGCCTCTCTTCAGCGATCAACCGGCTCTCTAAAGGAACAATATTCAGTGCCGGCGCAAGAAATACCGCGGTCCAGACCAGCGCAAAAGAGTATTTGTTCCCTGCCCGGGACTTCAGTATGGCAAATACAATAGAAGCAAGCAGGATAACGAACAACCATACTCTCCAGTCAAACGGTGATGTGAGGACATGCAAGCTCCTTTCAAGCTGAAAAGAAACCGGCAATAAAAGCATCTGGGTGTACTGGACAAGTGTACTTGCCACCAGCACTACAGTAGCCGGCATAGCTGTTGTCTCATTCACCGGATCGACGCTTACAGGAGGCACCAACAGGGAAAATTTAAATGCCAGGAACAGCCCGCAGAGCGCAAAGTAAGGCCAGGTGCGCCGGAGAACCGCCTGTTTCTGATTATAAAGCAGCATATACGCGACAAGCGCGAACGGGAACACGATGGCAACCTCTTTTGACAACAAGGAAAGGCTGTACCCCGCAATCCCCCAACCATGTTTTTCTCTTATGAAAAAGTATAACGCAAGGAGCAGGAACAGAAAGCAGAGAATATCGGTCCTGTTCTTAATATTCGCGACACTCTCAAGATGCATCGGATGTAACGCAAAGAGCATCCCCGCGGCAGACGCAGCGGTACGCGATGAAAGCAGGTCAAGGCTGATACGGGTGACCATCATAACGACCATCAGGTACAGCAGGTAATTCGTAAGGTGATAACCGAACGGATTAATGTACCACAGGCTGTAATCAAGCGTGAACGACAGGTTGCGCAATGGGCGGTACTGGCCCTTTGTCCCGGGATCCTCTTCAAGCCAATAACCGGGCGAAAAGGAAGAGAACGTACCAGTCCAGCTCTTGATCGCACGGTTTTCAAGAATGACCATCCGGTCGTCCCAGAAGAACCCGCCTTTCAGGGAACTACTGTATACTACCCCTGCAAGCAGGAGGGGAAGGAGCAACCAGAGATAATTGCGAATGAATAGTTTCATAACCGTTCCAGATTCTTCCGCGCCGGGACAAAATCCGGCGCCACTTCCAGCGCTTTAGCATAAAATACTCTAGCGCTCTTTTTATCCCCGCTTTTTTCATACACGATACCCATGTTGTTGTACACGTCGGGTACCGGGCGGTCTGCGATCTGCGTGACCTTGCTGTAGTTCTGAAGCGACCTCTCGTATTCGCCCATCTGATCATACGAGAACCCAAGAGCATAGAACACTTCCGGCCGGTCGCAGTCTCGGCTCGCAATCTCGTAGTAGCTAACTGCCTGCGCGTAGTCGTGCCGTTTCTGGTACTCGACTCCCATATTGTAGTTTGCCCGGTAGTGTGTCGGATTCTTCTGAAGGATATTCTCCCACAACGCATGCTGATTCCGAAAGGCCGCGCTATAACTGACCGTTGACACCCCGAAAAGAATCAGCAGGAATACTGCCGCAGTCTCAACGATTACCATCGGTGCCTTCAAATACTTCTTTTCGTAAACCAGGATGAGTTGCAACACGGCTCCCGCCAGAAAACAAAATCCTATCGAGGGAATGTACAAACGTTGATCCGCAATAGGCCGGGACTCGATAAACACGAAATTCGCTATGGGAAGCAGCGTAAGAAACAGCCACAGATAACTGAATCCTCCGTTTCGTACCGCATTGGAGAGGTAATCGGAAAGCCGCTGCCTTTGCAGTAAATAGTACCCTGCGGCAAGGAGAGCTCCGAGCACTAGAAATATAAATAACCCGGGACCGAAGGATTGTATCGCCGTGAGATCAAAATTTACATCCCGTTCAGCAACAAGGGCAACCGGCGCCATAAGCAGGCCAAGATATGTGCTCAGGGTATAGAAGACGATGCGCGTCTGGACATAAGCATCCATCACTATGGTATATCCCTCGGTAATCTCTTTTCTCCAGTATATTTCTTTAAATATGAGAAACGCGACAATCAGCACTATAAGCCCTGTAAGCCATGCGAGGTGAATCGGGCGTTTCTCACGCGGCATAAAGAGATACGCTGCCCCAATAAGAATGAAAGGAAGCATTACTGCAATCTCTTTGGAAAGCACAGCTCCCCCCAGGCTTACAGCGATAATGACTGCCTTTTTCACTCCTTCTAAACGCAGTAAAGCATATACCGATACAAGCATACACAACGCGGCAAGCATATCAGACCTGTTCTTGATCCAAGCAACTGATTCAACGTGTACCGGATGAACTGCAAAAAGCAGCGCACAGACAAACGCCGCTCCCTTACTCTTAAAGAGCGTTACCCCTATCAAATATATCAAAACAACATTAGCTGTATGAATGAGCACATTAGTTAGATGATAGCCGAAAGCATTGCTGCCGAATACAGCGTGATCAAGCATAAAGGAAAGCGTTCGCACAGGCCGGAGACGTCCGCGCTCTTCGGGTGAAAGCTCCTTCCAATAATCTAGAGAAAGGAAGTTACTGAAATCATTATGCTTCACCAGCGGGTTTTCCACCACCAGGGGGTAATCGTCCCACAGGAATCCATGAAACAGGGTACTGGAAAACAACAAGACGGTTACTGTTGCAAGCACGATAACCGGCTTGCCCATAACAAACTCCCGAATGGCAATAACCCAGTTCATGTTCATTGTTTTTCACCGACCGTCAACTGATAGAACAGGGGAAACAGGAAATTCCGTGATTCCACAACTTTCATGGGCGTTTTTTGCACGAACTGATTAATCTCATGGAGCTTAAAACTTCTATAATGATCGTCCTGTTTTATCCCGAACCTGACCGTTGCCCACTCATAAGCCGGCATCACGGTGATCAGAATGAACTTCCCGTCTTTCTTAAGGACCCGCCTCACTTCGGCAAGCGACCGTTCGGGCTTTTCCACATGCTCTATGACCGAACTCATGATAACGAAATCAAAGGAATCGGCAGGGAAAGTCATTTGTTCTGCCGAGCCAGAAGTAACGCTTATCCTGCCGTCTGCGACCACGTCCACGAACTCTTTCTGCGGTTCGATCCCGAAGCATTCGGCTGAAGGCATCTTATCCTTAAGGAACGAAAGCATATGCCCGTCGCAAGTTCCGATATCGAGGATTTTCTCCGACTCCTTATCTGAATACTTTTGTATAAGGTTATAGACAATCTGGCACCTGCGTGCCAGATTGAATTTGCTTAGTACGTTTCTATTCCTTCTGTGCAGATACCGGATGTCCATGATGTTTTACTCCATTATTTCTTTTCCCAGTGACCCTGAAACTGTCCTCATCATGAAATCACACAGCCAGAGGAGCGCCGCTACGGCAGCAGGCACGATATGAAACACCATGGACTGCAGAATGCCAAACGAAAGTGCGATCTCTTTTGGCAGCATGGCAAACCAATACAAAGCAGATATCTCACGAACCCCCACGCCCTGCACCGATACGGGAATACTTGAAACAAGCATCATCAGAGGCACATAGTAGAGCAGGTCAGCTGCCATCATAGAAACGCCCATTGAAAGAAAAACAAGATAAGCGCAAATCACTTCCCCTGCCTGAAAAAGCACCGAGTAGGCCAGTATCCGGGAGAACCCGCACCCCTGCATTTTACGAAAACAATGTGCAAGATCCTTTGAAAACAACGCTCCTTTCTGTGTTCCCGCGTGGTCCGCGATCTTTGAAAGCACAAGCAGGAACCCGGCTACAGCAAAAAGAACGAAAGCGCTCATCAGCAGCTTGCCTTGAAGCACCGCGCCGAAACAAAAAAGGAAAAGTGTAGCAGCAACAGCAACCACTCTCAGTAACAGGGTTGAGCCGAGAAGGACAGGAAAGCCGTTCTTTGAAAGCACTTTCAATCCCGCAGCGCGCGTCACCTCGCTGATCTTGAACGGCAGGAAAAATTTCAAGGGAAGCGCTACTGCATTCGCAAGAAACAAATCCTTATAATCCGCAGAGATTCCGCTTGAAACCAGTATCTCTCTCCAGAGAAGCGGTGTAGCAACAATCCTGAACAAAAGAGAGATAAGAAGGGCAAGCGTCAGAAGTCCCAGCTGTGCCCGCGCTACTGTCGCAGCGATCTCATTGAGGTGCACCTGCGTTAACAATACGTAGAGTAGAAGCGCTGATACCGCCACATTGATGATGACGAAGTATTTCTTATTCATACATGCATCCTGAGCACTGCTTTTACTTTCTGCGGATAGTGCTTCGCATACACCTCAAAACGGGTGTCATTGTTCTTTCGAGCGATGAAAAGCTGTCCAATCATCACAAGAACGTTCGGCACTGCTTTCAGCCCTCTCCAAAGACCTCGTGCAACGACATAACGTGCCGTATCTTCACTTATAAGCGGGAGAAGTTTGAAAAATTTTCTGAAACTGCTGTTTGCGGCTCTCATCTCAGGCGCGTCAAAGCTGGTGTTGAAAAAATCACCGGGCATTGCTTTTTTTAACTGCGCGATATCTGTACCGGGATAGACCACCAGGTTGTGGCATTTCACCCGGTTGAGGTACGCGCACTTCGCGTAAAGTTCCGCTGCCATGATGTGATCGTCAACGCTTTCCTGCGGCAAACCGAACATATGATCAGCATCGTAGCGGAGCCCGTACTGATCGCACAAGGCAAACGCGGCAAGGATCTGAGCATTGGTCTCTTCTCTGCGCAGTACCTGTTTTCTAATCCGCTCATTAAATGTCTGTACACCGAACTCAACACAGTAGCAGCCGCTCTCTTTAAGGAGCTGCGCGGTTTCTTCATCAAAGGAAGATACCTTGCCGAAGCATTTGTACGGCACGCCGATCTCCCGAGTGTAGCTGTGCAGGAACTCTTTGAGCCACGTCTTATCAAGGGTAAACACTGAGTCCTTGAATATGATCTCTTTGCAATGGTATTTTTCTTTCGCCTGCTTCAGTTCAGTGATCACGTTTGCCGTGTCTTTTTTTCTGTAGTAGCACGAACCGAAGCGGGTTTTGTACAGCGTTTCCTCGCAGTACGAACAATTAAATACGCAGCCTTTGCTGGAGTATATAAGGTAGCTGTCTTCAAAATTAACGTAGGGCGCGAACAATGACTTGTCCGGGAGCGGTAGTGTATTGAGGTCAGCAAGCTCCGGTGAAAACACGTCACCAGTGCAGCCGTTCTCAAGGAACCGCTGGAACACGTATTCCGGTTCACCGCCCAAGGTATGATCGTATTCCTTATTTTTTTCACCGAACGCGCTGATGAGGGCCGTGACAATTGCAGGGCGCTCTTTCTTTACCGCACGGATGATACGCTCCGCCCATTCCCCTGATGAAAGCGTTTCGAGCACCACCACTCTGTCCGGAGAAATGGAAAGTATTGTCTCGACAAGACGTGCCTCGTTCGAAAGCAGGGTATTCATGAGCGGCAGGAAAAGTACGTTATCGCTCACGCCGAACACGTCATGATCGTACACCAGAGAGGTATCCCATCCGCACTCACGCGCAAGAGCAGAGAGCTGTTCTATGGTCACGCTCTCGCGCACCTGATACCTGCCCTTGTAGAGGAATACGATTTTTTTATTCATCGTTTCACCGTTGCGTATTTTGCCGCAAGCACTTTCAAAGGGTTCTCTGAGTACGGCTTGAAATTCTTTGCAGGTGCTGACCGTTTCTCCTGGGAGAACACCATACCGATATAGGCAAACAATTTTCTTACAAATTCACTGACCGACTGGCAGCGGAACGTATGTCTGAGCAGAAAACCGACCCTTGAGTGATAAGAGATGTATGCCCAGCGCGCGAGCTTGTCTACGTCCTCGTTCTTCATGGTGGTGAGCCATGGCCGGGGCAGTACGCGGTCTTTCTCTTTACCTGCCACCCAATCAGCCCAGTA
>MGVN01000168.1:11342-11767 GCA_001800515.1 Elusimicrobia bacterium RIFOXYB2_FULL_49_7
TGGAAAACTGCACGTACTCAAGGTCGAGCTTCTTTGCGAATGCCAGCGTCTGCATCACTGTCTGCTTTGTTTCGCCGGGCACGCCGATAAGGAAAAAGCCGAGGTTCTGGATGCCGATATTCCTGCTTGCTTCAATAGTAGCCTCTATCTGTTCAAGAGTAATGCCTTTGTGGAGTTCGTCAAGCACCTGCTGGCACCCGTGCTCTATGCCCCAGTAGATGCGACGGCAGCCCGCAGCATACATTTCCTGCATGAGTTCAGTATCCACTGTATCGATGCGTGAGCGGCACACCCAGGTAATATCAAGGTTCCGCTCCCGTATGCCTTTACAGATCTCCAGCACCCGGGCACGGTCTGCGGTGAACTCATAGTCAAAAATATCTATTTCCCTGATACCGTATTTGTCGTAACACTCCTGCATTTCG
>MGVN01000169.1 GCA_001800515.1 Elusimicrobia bacterium RIFOXYB2_FULL_49_7
ATATTTCTTTCCCGGTGAATGAAGTGGTTTCCGGGTTGCGCGAGGAAGCGTTCAGGAAGAAAGGAATACGGGAACCCTATCTCTCTCTGGCGCGCTACGTGACCGGCGCTCTCGCGGGAGGGACGCTGGCAGACGAGGCTATCACTGCTTATGGAAACCTTTTGGAGCAGTTGCAAAGGAAAACGGATAAAGCGGTGTCCCTGCGGGCTTGCCTTGAAGACATACGGAACGATGCAGCAGGTTCTGCCGCGCGTCTGAAGAACAACCATCCTGATTTTTACCGCCAGCTCATGGCCTACGTCCATAACTACCGGGTGACTGAGAACTTTGCCTTAGGCCTCACCGATCCGCTGCCTTTGCGCGACGTTACGGCCCGCTTGCTGAAAGACTTCGCCGAAAACAGAAAGATCAGCGTAAGCCAGCCGATGCCGGAAGAGTACTTCCCTGAGGATACTGATTTCAACAGGGTCATCCGCCTGGCCGCGCTTTCCGGAAAATTGAAACAGGATTCGCATCATCTAAAGTTCCGTTCACAATGGAAGTTCATGGAAACACTGCAACCGTTCGGGGAATTCCTTATAAAGAAAGGCGAGATCAAAGAGCTGGGAGAACTATTCGAACACCAACCTGAGTGGCTGCTGGAAAAAATAGAGAAATATGGGAAAGCCTATCAGCAGGCTGTACCGGCGCAAGGGAACGGTTTTGTCATGGAGCCTTACCACGTTACTTTCCCTGACAGGATGAACGATAAAGAAGGAACATGGGAAGAAGTAAAGAGTATGCTGAACGAACAGGGGGAAGATCCTGTTATCATCAGTAATTTAACCGAAGGATATGAGAAGGCATTGCCCGTTCTTCTCAATCGTTACCCTGAACGGAAGAGCGAATTTGCAAAGATGAGGGTCCGGATCACTGATAGCAAAACGGCGACACCTGCACAAAGACAGGGCCTCGTCGTGCTCGACCGTGTAACTCTCGGCAATAGCGATCGTGTCGCGCAGGAGCTGCTCAGATGCGTTGACCGGCAGGCGGTAAACCCTGAAGCGAACGATGAGAAAGCGGCCGAGGAACTATTTTTGGATGCCGAAGAGATCATCTTCTTCATGAGCCTGGACACAGAACGGAAGATCGATTATCTTAAGACGATGCTTGCGGAGGCCGGGAGAAAGGCATTCGCACAGGCCCTCATGCACGCCATCGAATCACAGAAGGAATTTGACGGTATTGCAAAGCGTTTAGCGCAAGAGGGCCGCCTCACCAGGGACGAACTGCGTGACATAAGGAAAACCTACGCACGGAGAGACAAAAAGGCCGGGCCGTTCGGCCTGGTGGTAAAATACGCTTTAGAACATGACCCTGCCCTTATGAGGCTGGCCAAAGACGGACGGGTGGAAGAACTCTCACAACTAGGTGCGCGGAATATAGAGTATCTGAGGGTATTATGGGAAGCCCGCACGCCCGGGAACCCTTCGAATGAATTTTACCGGTCATTGCTTGCGGAGTCCGCAGCTACCGGGGTATCGCTTTCGCTTGTCGTTCTCGGGGTGATAAATATAAACAGGGCCGATCACCCGGCTGACCGCGTGCTCTTGAAAAGGCGTTATCAGACTTCATTTGAGAATACTCCGGTCGATTACGTCTATATCGGCGGGGGTGGCCAGATCGCATGCAGGATCGGCAGAAGCGTGCGGTGGGTGACAGAGCATTCTCCCCAAAGCACTCAACGGGAGCCGGGCCATTATTGCGTGAGTATCGTGACACCTTTTGATAATGGAGGCTCTTCTCAAAAAGATGCTGATGCGGTCAGGAGCAAATACGGGATACAGGTGATCTCACCGGGAGACATGGCTTCCGTCATATCATGGCAGGCCATTTCGGATGCGAACTGGCTTTCGGTGAATAATGAAGGGAATACCCTGCAGTATAATTCACCGAATACCGACGCTATTTTCAACATACTCTTTACCTATGATAACCGTGTTGTTGTTCCTGAAGGGCGTACCCTGGAAGAAGTGATCACCGCGCGCATTCAATCAGTGAACAAAGACAGCAAACTGATGAGGCCCGAGAACTGGCAGGAATTTGCGGTGAATCTCCGCACTGTTGCCAGGGTTATAGACGAGAAATTGATAGGCGACGGATTTCTGCAGGGGATCAGGAAAGAGCATACCAGCGTGCAGAACCTGGTGCTGTTGGCGCTGGCGATGGCATATGATCTGAACATGGCGCGGGCGAACCGCGAGATACATCAGGTCCTAGGCCTTAAGAAAACATTCGGGCTCTCCTCCAGCCTTGACGAAGCCGTTCTGGGGATGCGGTTGGAAACACCGGACGGCAGGAGAAACAAAGCCATTGTGGGGCATCTCAATATTGTCAACAACACGGAGAGCTATGTCGGGAAACCGTATGAGCTGTTGTTCATCAAGAAAGGGAGCGTGGACATCCGCAACAATGTGCAGGATATGGAACTCAACGGCGCTCTCCCCGCGCATCCTTCGACTAATCCCGATGTGGTTCATGCCATTCACAATGTCCGGCGGGCGATCCTTATGGGTATGGGCAGCGCTTTTGACAGCACCCTGGCGAATCTCCTGGTGGAAGGCGTTGCCAGGGCGCTGGAGTCAACGATCAGTAAAGGTATGACTTCTGTTTTTATGCCGAAGCTGACCCATGAATTGCAAACGCAGGGCCTGCATCTGAAAGAAGTCCTTGAACTCATGGAACGCTCCATTCAAAACGCGCAGAGAAACAGTGATTTCAGGATAGAGAACATCATGACCCACGTCTTTATCCCGCAGGTGCCGGACGCCCTGATAGAGAAATATCTCACGCAGCTGAAAGAAGCGAAAGCCGCGTATTTAAATGAGGAAGGGAAAAAGCTCCTGCAGGATGCGAAGACGATCAACGAAGTAGTGGCGATATTCTACAATAAGGCCAACTGGAGCAAGGATACCACGGAGAAAGTGGCTGAAGGGTGGATCAAGGAAGCGAAGCTGGTGCCGGGTGCGCAGTTCATCTTCGATGAAGATGACCGTGCCTTTTTGAGAAGCCGCGGCATTACAATCGTGGAAGCCAATAGAGAAGAAAAAGACAAGCTCTATATCATCCTGGATAACAGGCTTAACTATGATACGAACGAAGTGGTCAAGCTCGTCAACAGGATCATAGAAAAGAATGATGAAAGCGCAGCGCCCGGAAATACGGCCACCACGCTGCCGCAAACCATGGTGAAGCGAATCGTTGCCATAGGCGGCCAGTCCATAAGGGATTTTTACGAGAAACTCGCCCCCTACGCAGACGATCCAAAGGACTCTCCCTTCTCAGATCTCGGTAATTACGATAACCTGTGGGAAGAAGCGAGGAGATTCAAGAAAGATGGCCTGGGCGATTTTGATGATGAAGCCCTTACCCGGAGAAAAGAGGGGATTCCCCGGATCGAGATCAGGGCAGAGCGCGGCAACGGACAGGCGGCCCAGGTGGCGATCATCGGGGTGCCGGGTATCTATAGAGCTGCGGTTACCGCTGCCCTTGAAAAGCTTGCAAAAGAGAACGGGTTGGTAGTGTCACCCAGCGGCGCGATGACCGTCGAGGTCAATCAACAGGGGGTTGACAAAGCCCTGGCTATCGGTTACATTGAACGCCATTTTGAGGAACTGCTCGATCAGATAGGGTACACGCCCGGCGCTTCCATCGATGCGCGCAAAACACGCAGCGTCATTATCACTGATGCCGACGGTACCATTTACGGGAAGCCTGACAGATCCGGTAATCCGACACTGGATGAAAGCGCTGCGCGGGATGCGGTCATCCGGTACCTGCAAGCTGGCGGACTCTTGATCATCAACAGCGGGAACGATCTGGAAGTAGTCGTGAAACGCCTTTTGGAGAATAATGCTGTTCCCGGAGAGTTGCGCAGTCGTGTTATTGTCGTTGCAAATGCCGGGGTCAATATGGTACGCCTCCCTGCTGAGGGGAATGCGGTTGAACTGCCCGGTTATCGTACGAATGCGCTTGCGGAAAGAGCGGCGCAATCACGCGAAAACGATGCGGGGAGCCTCGATTGTATTTATATAGGTGATGATACCAGTGAAGAGGGCAGTGATTTCCCTGCGTTCGTAAAAGTCGGGTTCCAGCGTTCGGTGACAGTAACAAAAGATGAGTTTGAAAATATTCTCCCCGCGCTCAGGCTCAACTATATCGGCGAGCTGGAAGAGGGTACGGGAAGACTCCTGGAAACGGTTACGGAAACAGCTCACTTGAAGCCTTTTCAGCCACTATTCACCGAGTCGGGTATTCGGGACATCATTACAAGGACCCGTATCCCCTTAACCGCATTGACACCGGGTGAGTTGCTTGAGTTCATGACGCATTTTTTAAGGCATATAAATGAACGGGAAGTTGAGGGAAAGAAGAGCTCGCTTGCCATGGAGCCCGGGTTTATAACCAGTTCAACGGGATTAGAACAGGGTGAGTTTATTTCAGTCGATTGGGGGGGCAGCAATCTGCGGGTCATGAGGATAGAACTCATCCCAGGACAGGCCCCCCGGCTGGTAAAAAGTATCGAGATGGAGTTTACCGACCAGCACAAGAATGGCGTTATAAGCCCTTTTAAAGCGGTCGCGCAGCAGATCGCAAAACTTAACCTCAGCCCTGATAAGGAATACGGACTTGGGTTTACGTTCGCTCAGCCGGTTGAGCAGAAAAACCTCTCTTCCGGCAACCTGCGGCAGTGGGTAAAAGGCTGGAATATCCCTGATATCAAAGGCAAGAACGTCACGAAGTTGTTGCAGCGCGCCTTGGAAGAAGAAGGTCTCGGCAATGTGAAAGTAAAGGCGCTGGTGAACGATGTCGTGGCTACGCAGCTTGCGGTGCCGAACGCTGATATGGGAATGATCCTTGGAACAGGATTCACGACCTCCATGCTTGATGAGAATGGACAGATAGTGAATACCGAATCGGGCGGATTTATTTTTGACGGCATCCCACAAACCATCTATGACCGAAATTCTTATCACAACCTGGATCCGATAAACGAACATGCTCTTGAGAAGATGGTTTCCGGCGCGTATATCGGGAAACTCCTGCGTTCGCACCTTAAAGCATTGAAAGACCAGGGCCTGTTCATGGATGGCCGTTCCCTGGTGCCCTTCCTTGACGAACCTCAGCAGTTACATAAGGAAGAGTTTGTGGATGAAAATGAGATGCGGGCATTGATCGACGCAATAAGAGCTGACGCACGATCAAAACTCCATATGCAGATGCCTGCATTCTCCTCTCCGGCAGAAGCAGTGGAGTGGATCGCGGGAGGAACGGTTCTCTTCAGGCTCCTGGATGGCACCATTGAAACACGGCTAAGCCCTACGGCGAGCGAGCTCTACCGCAGGATCAAAACAAAATACAATGTTCGTAATTTGTCGGATCTGTCCGAACAGCAGATGTCTGAACTTGCGCGGAACCTTGACGGCCAGAAAATGCAACGTATTATCCTGGGCCTCCTTTATGCGGATAAAATGCCTAAAGATAGCCCGGACGTTATTATGACAAAGCTGGTGAGCGTGGTTGAGCAGTATGATAACCTGAGCGTGCTTCGTTCGGCATTGCTCAGCAAAAAACAGTTCAGGGAATTGGGTTCCCTTCCCGACCGCGATCTTGAGACGCTGAAAGGAACGTGTGAGATACTCTCAAAACGTGCAGGGCGAATGGTCGCCGCCGTCATATTCGCAAGTACTCTGAAGATGGATCCTGATCTTGCAGGAGATCATATCGTCGCGGTTGACGGAAGTGTATATGAGAAGCATCCTAAAATGCGCAGGTATATTGACGAAGGCATGGCCGAACTGCGCAAGGCAAAAGCCAACGATAGGCATGGCAGGATTAGCTTCACCTTTATAAAGGATGCCTCTTGCATGGGGGCAGCGATCGCAGCTGCAAATCACAAGGGGACAATAGAAGGCCTCGCCTCGCTGTTCAATATAATTGCAGAGAGAATACTTGGCAAAGGAATGAAAGGGCATAAAGCGTACACCGCGTTCGGCGCGCCGCTTCTGGAGACACCGCTCTTCCTGCTTGCCACTTCTTCGAACCTGTGGTGGGTCGCGCTCGGTTTCGCGGCAGCGCACAAGATCGTCGAA
>MGVN01000170.1:0-5517 GCA_001800515.1 Elusimicrobia bacterium RIFOXYB2_FULL_49_7
CCAGAGGCTTGCCATCGCCCGCGCCATACTTAAAAACCCGCCCATCCTGATCCTCGACGAAGCAACCAGCGCGCTTGATGCCGAATCCGAAAAACTTGTGCAGGAAGCCATTGAAAATCTTATGGCGCACCGCACCGTGCTTCTTATCGCCCACAGGCTTGCCACGGTAAAAAAAGCAAACCGCATCGTCGTCATTGACCGCGGCCGCATAGTCGAACACGGCACCCACGAGCAACTGCTCGGCAACGAAGGCATCTACAGCCGCCTCCACAACCTCCAACTTTTATAGGCTTTTTATTTCTTCAAAATTATTGTACAATTATACAGCCATGAAAAATATAATTTTTGCTCTTGCTTTATTATTTGTTTGCGCTGCGCTGCAGGCTAAGCCGTTGGCGCCTACGCAGTATAATAGTTACGACGGTTTTGCGCCGGGCGGCAGGCCGCAGGCCATGGGACAGGCGTTTACGGTAGTAGGCCAGGATCCGGCGACGATGTATTTTAATCCGGCCGGGCTTGTCAACGTTCAAAAACAATATTTCAGCGCTTCATTCGAAGTTACCCGCCAGAGCACCTTATCCTACAACGAAATTTTCAACAACGAAGTTTTGAGAGATAAAAACCTGATATTTGTGGGCCTCGTAAGCCAGAGCGGCGCACTGTCCTGGCGGCCGCTTGCCGACGCTACCGTTAAAACGGAGAGCGATACCGGCTGGAAGGAAACCGAAATAAAGGCAAACAGCTACACCCTTTCGGCCAGCCACAGCAACGACAGTAAACTTGACACCGGCATCAACATTTCGTACATCAACGGACGCATAGCCCAGGCAGGCATAGAAAACGGAACGCCGTTCGCCACGCTTGCCGACGGAAACGGGCTTTCTTTAGATTTCGGGTTTATTTACCACGTGGCCACGGAGTTTCGCCTGGGTTGCGCCTTGCAGAACATCGGGGGTTTTATCTGGTGGGATGATTATGAAACCGAACAACTGCCGTTTATTTTACGCACCGGGTTTGCCTTTGAAATCGCGGACTTTCTTACGTTTTCGTCCGATTGGGTGCGGCGTTATTACCGCAGCGGCCCCGGCACGCAGGAAACAATGCATTTCGGCATAGAACAGAATTTCGGGAACATTGTGCAGCTCAGGGGCGGGATATTCGGAAAAGACCTTAAAGACGAGGAAACAACACACCTGTCCGCAGGCATAGGCTACCGTAAAAACAACTATTCACTCTCATTGTCCGGGGAAAAATACAAGCTGCTCGGCACCGACGTCTTCCGCTACCTCTTCAGCCTGGACTTACCTATTTAATCTAAATTTATACGGCTTTCTTTATCTTGCCGGAGCGAATGCAGCTTGTGCATACGTATTCTCTTGAAACCTTGTTGTCAAGCACAATACGCAGCCTCTGCAGGTTGGGGCGAAACACCCTGTTTGTAGTTCTATGTGAATGACTGATGGTCCTGCCTGCAACCGGCGCTTTTCCGCAAACGACACACTTAAATGACATTGTAGTTTCCTCCGTGCTATAAATAATAAAAATTTGATTCATATATATACCATATTCGAACCAAAAATGCAAACTCCGGATACGTCAGTTCAATACCTTAAGGGAATCGGGCCGCATAGGGCAAAGTTGCTCTCGCGCATGGGGATTAGCACCATACGCGATCTTCTCGGCTATTTCCCCAGGGAGTACGAAGACCGCCGCCACGCCGCAAAAATAGCCACGCTCGCCGCGGGACAGAAAGCGGTTATACTGGGGAAAGTCGAGGCGGGCGAAACGATACGGCTAAACGCCTCGCTTTCGGTGTTCAAGGCCGCTATCGCGGACGGGACAGGAATCGTTTTCGCACTTTTTTACCGCAAAACCAACCCTTACGCGCGCCATGACGTTTTCGCAAAGTTAAAGGAAGACTTTACACAGGGAAACTACGTTTATATTTACGGACAAATTGAAATAAATTTTGGGGAAAAACAGATCCGCGCGGAAGAACACGAGAGGTATTTACCGGACAGGCAAAACAACGAAACAATCCATTTCGGATACGTCGTGCCGGTATACCCGCTGACTGAAGGCGTGCAGCAGAAATGGTTCAGGAAGCTCATGCGGGATGCGGTGGAAAAATACGGCGCATCATGGGTAGATATTCTAATCCCCGAGATCAGAAACCGCCACGGATTTCCTACCGCACCCGAAGCGATCCGCCAGATTCATTTCCCGGACAATCACGCGACGGCGGAACGCGCACGGCAACGGCTTGCGTTCGACGAGTTTCTGCTGCTGGAAACGGCGCTCGAAATCGTGCGCACTAAAAATAAATCCGTCAGCAAGCCGCAGCGCTATTGCATACAACGCCGGCTGCTGACCCCGTTTCGGGAACAGCTCGGCTTTTCGTTTACACATGCGCAGAAAAAGGTTATAAACGAGATATTTGCAAGTATGGAACAACCCGAGCCGATGAACCGGCTGCTTATGGGGGACGTCGGCTCCGGCAAAACCGTGGTTGCCTTAAGCGCCATTTTGCTTGCCCTGGAAAACGGTTACCAGGCGGCGATGCTTGCGCCAACCGAGATACTGGCCGAACAGCATTTTCTAAACCTCTCGCGTATGCTCGAAGGCCTGCCCGTAACCTGCGCGCTTATGACGGGCCGGCTTTCTTCGAAAAAGAAAGATAAACGCGACATCCAAAAAAGCATTGCCGACGGCACCGTCAACCTCGTCATAGGCACGCATGCCATCCTCGAAAAAGAGGTGCAATTTAAAAACCTGACGCTGATAGTCATTGACGAGCAGCACCGCTTCGGCGTCCTGCAGCGCGCATCACTGCAACAGAAAACAACCGCGCCGGATGTTCTGGTGATGACCGCTACGCCCATCCCGCGCACGCTGGCGCTTACACTCTACGGCGACCTGGATGTTTCCGTAATTGACAGCCTGCCGGCCGGCCGAAAACCCGTAACCACTATTCACTGCCCGGAAAGCTATGCCTGGGAACTTGTTAAAACTGAAATACGCAAAGGCCGCCAGGCATACATTGTATACCCGCTGGTTGAGGAATCGGACAAGCTCGAATTAAAAGCGGCCGTAAAGGAGGCGGGTGAGCTTTCAAAAGGCATATTCAGGGAATTCCGCGTCGGCCTGCTGCACGGCCAGTTGCCTCAACCCGAAAAGGAACGCGTTATGGCGGATTTCCGCGCCGGCTGCTACGACCTGCTGATAGCCACAACGGTAATTGAAGTCGGCATAGACATGCCTAACGCCACGGTGATGGTCATTGAACATGCCGACCGCTTCGGGCTTGCAACGCTTCACCAGTTGCGCGGAAGAATAGGACGCGGAACGGACCGCTCATTCTGCGCGCTGCTGGGCAACCCCCGCAGCGAAGACGCCCGCAAACGTTTTGAAATAATGACAAAAACACATGACGGGTTTATAATCGCGGAAGAAGACCTTGCCCTGAGAGGCCCCGGCGAATTTTTCGGGACCGCCCAGCACGGTATGCCTGCGCTCAAAGCAGGGAACCTTATAAAAGACACTCAAATAATAGCCTCGGCAAAAACACTTGCGCGCGACATTATATCCAACGACCCTTCACTGCTACAGCCTGTACACGCGCCCTGGCGCAGTGAATTATCAAGGTTGTACAGCGGCCGCTTCGGCTTATCAAAAATAGGTTGACAAATCAGCCGGAATATATTATAAGAATAAATGATATACTCTATGATATGAGACAACCCATTGCAGTTTACCCCGGCAGCTTCGATCCACCCACTAACGGGCATCTGGACATCATTTCCCGCGCTTCCTGTATTTTCTCCAAAGTGATAGTAGCCGTAAGCGATAATTCCACCAAAAACCCTTCTTTTTCCATCGGCGACCGCTTTAAAATGCTCAAAGAAGCCACAAAGAACATGCCCGGCGTGGAAACGGATACTTTTTCAGGCCTTCTCGTCAATTATGTACGCCGGAAGAAGGCAAGCGTAATTATCCGGGGCTTGCGCGCGGTATCGGACTTCGAATACGAGTTCCAGATGGCGCTTATGAACCGCCGCTTAAACAGAAAAATAGAAACCGTATTCCTTATGCCGGACGAATCATATACCTATATTTCTTCAAGCCTCATAAAACAGGTGGCGCGGCTTGGCGGGACGATGGACGGGCTTGTACCGCACTCCGTTGAGCGCTTCCTGAAGGAGAAAAGGTAATGCACATCACTTCGCTCAAGAAACGGCTGGGCGACATTCTTGTGGACGTAGGCATTATTTCCAGGGAACAGCTGAAGGAAGCGCTGGACATTCAAAAACGCACCGGCGGCAAACTTGGAGATATTCTTTCCCGCATGGATATTATAAACGAAGAAGTGCTGCTTGCATTCCTCGGAAAACAGTGCGGTGTCTCTTACGTTTCGCTTAAAGAATACGGGGATATACCGGATGCCGTAATCCGCTCGCTTCCGGAAAGCGTAATACGCCGCCAAACGCTTATCCCGATAGCAAAAGAGCACAACACGGTTACTATTGCAATGGCAGACCCGTTTAACGTGTTTGCCGTGGACGACATAAAACTCATGACGGGCTACGACGTCCAGGTGGTAATCGCCCTCGAATCCGAGATACGCGCAGCGATAGACAAACACTTTTCCCGCGCGGCCGAGGCGGCGCAGTACGCATCGCTGTCCGGCGCGCCGGCCGAAGCCGTGGCGCGGGACAAACTTTCCGACAACGAGAATCAGCATTTGAATGCCATACTTTCACAAGCATTGTTCGAGAAATCATCGGAAGTGCTTTTTGAGCCGCAGGCAAATTTCCTGCGGGTACGCTTCAGGATAGATGGCATTCTCTACGAGAAACCGCCGCTGCCGAAAGAAATCCAGGGCAAAATTACCCGGCAGATAAAGCAGATGGCCGACCTTAATATTTCCGAGCAGCGCTCCCCGCAGGACGGGTACACAAAGATAAAAATCAATGACCAGGCTATGGATATGAGGGTTTCTCTCATACCCACTATTTTCGGAGAAAAGGCGCAGTTGCAGATAATCAACGTATTATCCGTACACATGGAACTGTCAAAGCTCGGATTTGAACCTTCGGCGATGGCCATTTATAAACATAAAATAGAAAAAACCGGCGGCCTTATACTTATAACAGGCCCCATCGGCTCAGGGAAAACCACGACACTCTATTCAACGCTATCCGCCCTCAATCTTCCCAGCAAAAATATAATCACGATTGAAAACCCCGTAAAATACGTGCTGCCCGGCATTACGCAAATGCAGGTGCATACGGACAGCGGCATGTCATTCGTCTCGCTCCTGCAGGCGGCCTGGCGCCAGAACGCCGACATAATGCTGGTCAGGGAACTGCGCGATCAAAAAACGGCGCACCTGGCCATGAACATCGCCTTGAGCGGCCACATGGTATTTTCCACGTCTACATCCGGCAACACAGTTGAGGCTTTGGCACATCTTTCAGGCATGGGGCTGGAACCGTTTTTGATTGCCTCATCGCTTGT
>MGVN01000170.1:5572-6113 GCA_001800515.1 Elusimicrobia bacterium RIFOXYB2_FULL_49_7
TACAAGGCAACTAAAGACAGCATCAAGTGATTGGGCATAAAAAACGCCGGGGAAAAAGAAAAATTAACCCTGTATCGCGGAAGAGGATGCGCGGCATGCGCCCACACCGGCTACAGCGGCCGGACAGGCATATTCGAAATACTCGATATAGACAAGGATTTCCGCGCACTCATACTCGAGCGCGCCCCGGTAACCGGGCTGCAAGAGGAAGCGCAAAAGAAAAAAATGATGACACTGCGCGAATCTGCCTGGCAAAAGGTGCGCGCCGGCGCATCAACCGTCGAAGAGATGTTACGCATAACTGAATTTTCGAATTTCTAAAGGAGAAGTATACATGCTAAACATGCAGGATTTACTGATGGTGCTGATGGAAAAAAAAGCCTCCGATTTACATATTACGGCGGGTGTCCCGCCCATTCTCCGCCTGGACGGTGAAATTATCCAGACGCAGTACGAGAAACTGACGCCCGACGTCTGCCAGCGGCTTATCTATTCTCTGTTGACGGATTCGCAGAAAGAGAGATTCGAAGCTACCAGCGAG
>MGVN01000171.1:0-6054 GCA_001800515.1 Elusimicrobia bacterium RIFOXYB2_FULL_49_7
GGAAAAGAGAGGTGGCCAAAAACAGACGCCAACCTTTATTACGTCTCTGATGCTGTTGATGATTCATGCCGTTCCTCCTTAAAATTGAGATTTCCTATTGCCCTATTAATAGGGCAATATACATACCAAAATAACATTTAAAATATAATAGGTTGGATTATAATACGTTACGGAATATTAAGCCAAAATTGATAGCTTTAACTAAGCCATCGCATATTCAATACTACAAGACATTTTATATGTTTATGCAAGAATTATGATAGACTCAGAGCTATCCATTTTCTTTACATAATTAAAGAATGTGTGTTTTTTCGTTCGCTTAATTGATAATTGATTTGATTATTGGGACCATTACATTGGCCTGTCGTATAAAACCCAAATCCGTTGGATGTGTGCCATCTACAGTAGCTTCACCGTCTTCGCCAAAAAATGGCTTACCATTTATATAATATATTTTTGGAACACCTTGAGATATCAGTTTGTTAAATTCCGAAAGCAGGTTCTTACGGCTGTTCAGCATTCGATCTTGTCTGGACTTATCCAGAAATCCGTTCGAATAATCAGGGGTATCCACAAGCAGAATAGGAGTTAAGGGCCTTGCATTCCGTAAAATCGTAACAAAGGGTACAATTCTTTCGCTGACTTCTTTTGGTTGGAGATTGGGCAGGCAATCGATGATATAAATAGCCGGATCCAATTCCGAAAGAAGACGGGCAAGTTCAGGTTCCATTTGTC
Organism: Elusimicrobia bacterium RIFOXYB2_FULL_49_7; assembly: GCA_001800515.1. The sequence continues at coordinate 736 of MGVN01000171.1, forward strand.
CATTGCCTGAAAATCCCAGATTGATCACCTCCCGGTTGAGCATTCGCCCAAGCTGGGCGACATGTGTCATGCCTGCCCGTGATGCACAACCGCCTTGAGTAATGGATGTGCCGTAAAAAACAACCGGCTTTTCGGTGACAGGCCTTGCAGGGGTCTTGCTGATAAAAGCACCCTTAGGAAGCCCGATAAAAAGAGAATCAAGCTGATTATATAGCGGTAGATAAAGTAAAAACTCTTTTTTGACGGTATTGTCCATGTTTTGGACAAGATAGCATTCATTTGTCGGAAAAAGATCCGGACGGCCCACGCCCGCCCACCGCCATTGCGGGTCTGAAGTTTTAATATATAAATCAACGCCGCTGACACCGGTTGCCGGAAAATGATTCATGGCAAGTTCTTTATTATGGACCGTCCAGCGTACCTTAATAAATTCCGCATTTGTTATAAAGTGGGTACACAGTCCCGCGGATTGCCGGGAAAGCTGCCAGACAGGAGGCCGTACAAGCGCTTCCGCGGTTCGAGGAAACCGATCGTATGGATTTACCGTATTTGTCCAGCCTTTTCCTTCGATAGAAAAAAGGCTGAGATTGTACCAGCAGATCTTTCCGATACTGTCCTGAACCGCCATTTCTTCCGGAATAGGCGTCTCTGCAAAAAGTCCGGTAACAAGCATTATGTTAAAAATAATAAAACAGCCTATTTTAATTTGAATCATTCTTTGTTTCATACCGGCCCATCAGAATCCGTTAAATTCCTTTACAGTATCAATCATTGCCACAATGTTTTCAATGGGTGTCTTCGCCTGAACATTATGAATGGCATTAAAGACAAAACCGCCGTTCGGTGCAAAAATCTCGCATCGTTTCAACACCTCCTGACGCACCTGTTCCGGCGTTCCGAACGGAAGGGTCCTTTGGGTATTCACCCCCGCTCCCCAGAAAACGATGCGGTGACCGTAGCGATCTTTTAATGTCTTAGGATCCATTCCGGCCGCCGAACATTGAACCGGATTGATAATGTCAAACCCTGAATCAATGAAATGAGGGATGAAGCGTTCCACTGCTCCACATGAATGTTTGAAAGTTTTCCAGGTGGTATGCTCATGTATCCACTGATTAACCTTTTTGTAATAAGGCGCATAAAGCGCATCATAGGTATCGGTTGAACAGAAACTGGATGTCTGCGTGCCGAAATCCGTACCACAAATGAATAGGATATCAATCCGATTGCCGACAATACGATGAACACGTTTCAGATTTTCAATCGCAATGTCGCATTGTTTGGAAAAGATCTCATGAAGATAATCCTGCCGCATCGCGGTTGATATGTACCATTCCTCCACATCTCGAATCCCTTTGGGGTATTTCAGAAAAGGGGCCGGAACCAATGCGATATCGCCAAATGCGGTTCCGCCGATTCCGCTGACAACGGCCCGATCCGATGATGCAAGGTGCTTTATCTGATCTTCGTAGTACTTCAGGTCTTCGTCCGATAGCAATTGAAACTCTTCCAGATTGTCTTCCGGATTAAGTTGGTCATTGTCCACCGGTTCCTGCCTGACAATCGTATCAAAGAAAAAACTACCTACCGGCATGCGTGCACTCGGCGGAACATTCATGTCACCCTGCGGATACAGAAGGATATCGCCATTGGTCTCTTTTGTTACATTAAAATGTTGCGATACAAGAAGCTCCTGATTCCAAGGCGCCTTGAATGTTTTCCAGTTTTCATTCCGGAACCCGAACATGGTATTGGGAGCCAATAAGGCAACCGTATCCACCCCCAGGATTTCCGCCAAATCACTTTCTATTTCACCGAGCATCTGATAAGGTTCACATACCTTGACGGGACGTTTTTCCAGACCGTAATGATCCCGCAGCGCGGCGACACAGGTGACATGCATTCCCGTCACGGTCGTTCCGCCGAAATCGACGGCCATCCGATCCGGTGATTTGTGGCTTAGCGTACATTGGATTCTTTCTTTGCTTGTCATGATCCTAATCTTTCTGACTGAATGTAAAATTCAACCGCCCAAGATGAAATTCTTATTGATATCGTTTGAAAATATAACAATTTTTCTAAGTATAAGAACATCGTTTATCCTGAACGTAGGGAAAAGCTATTCCAATCCCTAAACCCATTGAATCCGTTAAACTGATCTGCGGCATCATCCTCTCTTCTACGCTTACTTTAGAGGAAGTAGTGGAAAAGCTGACAACACGGTTCGGACAAACGGATTACATCAGTCCTGCCATGGATTTCTCAAAATATACGTCGTATTATCATAAGGAAATGGGGGAAGGGTTGACTCGTCTTTTTGTCACTTTTAAGGAACTGATGGATCGCACCCGGTTGCCGGATATCAAACAGGCGACCATTGCATTGGAAGCAGAACTTGCTCAAGAGAGCAAGCGACGTGTTAATCTGGATCCCGGATACCTCACATTAGGGCAGCTTTTTTTGGCCTCTACCAAGGATAATTTTCAGCGTATTTATCTACGGGATGGGATTTACGCTGAAGTGACTTTATATTATGAACAAGGCCGCTACCGTACCTTTCCCTGGACCTATTGGGATTATGCGTCCGAGGAATATCACATGGTCTTCAAGACCATCCGGACGGATTATAAAAAACAGCTACGGTCGGATACTCCTTTATCCCCGCCATAAAAGCCGCCCCTTTTTTCTGGTTCAACCGTCCAAACGGGTGTTATCGGGAATAGCTTTCTGAACCGTGTCTTTGTTTTCTATCGTCACACTCCCTGAAACGGTCACCTGCGCGCCGAAACAAACATCTCCTTTAACCGTCAACCGTTCGCAGTTAATCAGGGAAGGCGCACCCTGCGGAAAGCGCGCTTCGAAGTGATCAATAAGCTTATACACCTTATTGTCGAGATCCACCACCAACGGACCCCGTTCCCGTTTCGGATTGATGACAACTTGATAATCCTCATTCAGCAGATAAGCGTCCGACCGTACGGCCAGCAAATCACTGTTGCTTTTCACGGGCGCAAAACGTTCGCGCGGAACACAAACGGCCCCTGCGTTCGGAAAAACGGAAATAGCGGATCCCATGGCGGTTTCAAGCTGATAAACCGGAGTGGAGCCGCTGTTGCGTGGATCAGCGGTCTTGCTGTTCCGAATCATGGGCAGGCCGAGTACTCCCTGTTTGTCCGTAAGCAGTTTTTTCAAGGCAAGCAAATTGACCCAAAGATTATTCGTATTGAAATAACGGTGTTTTCGGATGTTTTGAAAGTCATCCAAGTCCGTGTCCGGACATTGGGCGGATTCGCGGAGAAGCAAACGGCCATCCGCCAGGGAACGGGCCAGATGTCCTCCTTTTTTATCCGCATCGGTCCGGCTTGCACATTCCATCATAAAAGGCAGGCCGTGCACCGCAAAAAAGCCCAAAATCGCAGTATTGAGTGACGCGCCCAGATTATCGGCATTGGAGACAAAAGCGTATTCACAGCCCGCATCCAATAATTTATCCAATATCCCGCTTGTTAACAGTGCGGTATAGAGATCCCCATGGCCGGGCGGATACCATTCGAGCTCCGGACTGATTGGACAGGTAACCGGCTGAAAATCAGCTTGGTTGATTTTCAGGGCTTTGTGTTGAAGAAAATCCAATGGAAGCGGGCCGTTAAAAAGCGCCGGATATTTCCGGAGTGCGTCCAGCGAATCGTTCCGGGTGGAAAAGCTGTTCATCAACACCAAAGGAACACCGGCACGCATTGCTTGTTGAGCAATGATATCGAGAAACGAGAGGCCGTTCTTTACAACCAGAAGCGACTTGGCCTTATCCAGCCCCATGCCTGTGCCCAGGCCTCCGTTCAGTTTGATGAGTACGGCTTTAGACAGGGCCTGCCTGCCCGCCTCGGCCAAGTCCGGACCAAACGTGCCGGTATCCGGCAGGGAATCGACCGGCTTAATGGCGTTTTCCGGAATGAGCCCGGTCTCCCCTTTTACAAGCTGGAGATAATAATGGCGGAAGGTGTTGATGGCCAAAGCCGGAAGGGCTTCGGCACGCATACGGTCTTCAAACGGGGTGAAATCGGGATTCATGGTTTTCTCCTGTCTCTATCCCATCATAAAGGCGTTTTCATAATGGGTCACATCGGGTGCTCGGCCGTTCTCAAACCGAATGGAGAGGACGTCAAAGCGGCAAGGCCTATCAGTCCACCCCTTTTGGGCCAGATAGATTTCAGCAGCGCGTCCGATACGAGATTGTTTCTTTTTATCCACTTTAAGCGCAGGTTCTCCGGCCTGATGGGAAAGGGCGGACTTGACTTCAATGAAAACGAGCCGATGGTCCGGGGATTCGGCCACTAAATCGATTTCTCCCTGACGGTAGAAAACGTTTTGCTCCACGACCTTGAACCCTTGACGTTCGAGAAAACGAAGGGCAGCCGCTTCTCCGCGCCGTCCCTTTTCCCGATTGCGGCCTATGGGACCGGTGACTTCCAAAACTTGATCTCCGACAAATAGACCGTCTGACTTGTCTTCCCGGGATAAGAATCCGACACCGTTATTTTAACCGAATGAATATCGAGTACCTCAGGCATGACAATGACCTGCCGCTCCGGCGTGTCCGCCAATTCGACTTCGAGTTCCATGGCGTTATTGAACAGAAAAACCAGTTTCTTGGGCCGTGCACTGCAGCTGAAACTATCGGACACCGCATTGCTGCCGGATAACAGGTCGATGCGATTGGCGGACAACGGCCTTTTAAATTCCGCAGTGAGAGCGGCCCCGATGCCCAACCCCTGCCAGGCGGTCTCCATCCGGCCATCCATGATGCATTCCGGACAACCCTCTCCCTGAAAACGGTTGCCGTCCAGCACGTTCTTGCTTGCATTGATGCGCCAGAGCAGAGAGAAGGTGAGAAACCCGCCGAGAAGGGCCACACCCAGGCTGATCAGGAAAAAACGGGCGCGACCGCGCGTTCCGTCGTCCGCATTACGCCGTAAATAGCCGCGCCGGCTATCGCGACGCCGTTCGCTGGAACGGCGATCCACAATTCTTTTCTCTTGCTCAAAAAGCGTCTCCCGTTTGAGTCCGTCGATCAGGTTCATGCCGCGCGTGCGGTCCGGATCGCCTCCGGCTTCCTCCTTGACCCGGTCCAGGTCCTCGAGAAATTCATCCGCGGTCTTGTACCGGAAATTTCGGTCCTTCTTGAGCGCTTTTAAAATGAGAAGTTCGAGCCGTTTGGGGATATCCTTACGCTTATCCATGACAGGCGGCGGAGGCAGGTTGACATGTTTATAGGCAATGGATAAGGGATTCTCGCCCGTGAACGGCGGGACCCCGGTGAGC
>MGVN01000171.1:6117-9216 GCA_001800515.1 Elusimicrobia bacterium RIFOXYB2_FULL_49_7
ATTTTGGCGATACCGAAGTCGGTCACGAAAAGTTTGCCGTCGTTCTGAATGAGGATGTTCTGCGGTTTGATGTCCCGGTGAACGATGTCCCGCTCATGCGCGTATTTCAGTGCACGGCAGATCTGTCGGGCATAGTCGAGTGTCATGTCGATGGACAGGGTCTTCTCCTTATCTATCTGCTCGGCCAAATTGATTCCTTCGATGTAGCGCATGGCGATATACCGAAGGTTTTCTTCCACCCCGTAATCATAGATGCCCACGATATTTTGGTGTTCGAGCTGGGAGATAGCCTTGGCCTCGGCATTGAACCGACGGAGAAAGTCCTCGTTGCGGGAATACTCCTCGGGCAGCACCTTCAGCGCCACCGTGCGGCAAAGCGGCTCCTGCATAGCCTTGTAAACATCGCCCATACCGCCCCGGCCGAGCGTACCCAGGATGCGGTATTTGCCAATCTGTTCGGGGATTTTTTTGGACATGGTTACCGCCTCAAATCTTTGCGTTTCTGAAAATAAAGCGTCAGGAGAATGAATATCGGAATAAAGGAGAACAAGATGAAAAAAGCCGGGTCCGGCGACCACACACCGTTTTCCCAGACCGAAATCTTTTTGAGCAGGTCATAAGACCAACGGCAGATCATGGTATTGCTGATGAGCTGACTCACCGGCATCATGTTGTCGATTTCCACCACCGTGCCGGAGAATAAAATCTGCGGGATCAGAAGAATGGGCAGCACGGCCAATGCCTTGTCCGTGGTGGAGACCACCGCCGATACCATCAGCCCCATGGTGAGTCCGGCAACAGAGGAAAGAAAGATGGTGAGAAAAAGAAACGGCAGACTTCCGTCGACCTTGACCTTCCACATAACCAGGGTCATCAGCAAGACGCATTGGATGAGACAAAGCATAAAGAGGACGAACAATTTGGAAAAGACATAGGGTGCCACTTTCAGGCTGACCACGCGTTCGCGGGCATAGATGTGTTTTTCCTTGGTGATTTCACGGATGGAATTGATGCACCCGAACCAGATGGCGGACAGAGAGAAACAAAAAAGAAGGGACCAGACATTCCGGTAGTTCATAAAAACCAGAATAAAAAGCACGGCAATGGTGGGCGCCTGGCCGAGCAGGATGAGCACATTCGCCATATCATGAAAGATGATATCCAGGTAGCGTTTGCACAGAATCTTGAATTGGCGGAACGGGGAATAGGGCGGATTGAACAGAACCATGCTTTCAAGCGCCTGGGCCGCCTCCTGTTTTTCCGTGGAAACAGGTTCCCGTCCGGTCTTGAGGCGGCCCAAAACATAGTCCTTGTAGAAGATGGAGGTCTTGAACCGTTTCACCCAGCCGTCTTCGGGCGGGAAATACAGGCGGTTATACACATCGTTCGGTTTTTCCACCTTGAAATAATGGGTGAGTTCAGAGGGCGGTCCGTAATAGACCAGATCTCCTTCAAAAATGATGGCGACCAGATCAAAAAGTTTGATTTCGTTGAGCTGGTGGGTGGCGGTAATAACCGTCTGGCCGCTGTCCGCGAGCCGCCGGAAAAGCTGCATCATCTTTTGTTCAAGTCCGGGGTCGAGTCCGCTGGTCGGTTCGTCCAAAAACAGGATGGAGGGTTCGGTTAAAAGCTCCACCCCGAGATTGACCCGCTTTCGCTGGCCGCCGGAAAGGCGGTGGATGGGGTGATCGCGCCGTTCCTCGAGTTCGAGTGAGGTGATGACCTTTTCGACCCGCTTCTTGCGCTCCTCTTCCGACAAATCCTCGGGCAAACGGAGCGAGGCGGCATAGTAAAGCGTCTTGTAAACCGAGAGTTCCGGATGAACGATGTCCTCCTGGGGGACAAAACCCACCAGACTTTTAAAGGAATCGTAGTTTTTATTAAAGTCCGTGTTGTTCAAAAACACATTCCCGCGCGAGGGGAGCAGATTCCCGTTCATGACATTCAAGAGCGTGGATTTGCCGGAACCGGAGGGGCCGAGTATCCCGACGAACTCCCGGGGGATGACCGATAGGGAGATGTCGCGCAGGATGTCCGTGCCGCGCGACTCCTTGGCCACATTCACCGCATCGATACGCACCATATCACGCTCGTTCAGTTGAAATATCTTACCATCCGCAAAGAGGAAACGGATGGCTCCCACCTGGATGATATCGCGGTTCCGGAGCACCCGTTTTTCGACATGGCGGCCGTTGACAAAGGTCCCGTTTGTACTGCCGAGATCACTGACCGTGAAATCCTCGCCGGTTTTTTCGATGCGGGAATGAGTGCGCGAGACCTGCTGGGAATCGAGCATAATGGTACAATGCTTGCCTCGGCCGATAAGGAGGCTGGTATGGCGGGAAAGATCATATTCGGCCACAAACGGGCTTTCCGGACGTTTGGTGGGAAACTTGAGCATCACGCCTTCGGGGGTAATGAGGATGGTGAATTCAAAAACCCCCACCACCACGCGGTCGCGGTCCTTCAGCAACTCACGTTTGATGCGGCGACCGTTCAACAGAGTGCCGAACTTGCTGTCCAGATCTTCAATTTCGATCTGGTCTTTTCCGATGACATTAATCTGCGCATGCTGTTTCGACACCTGCGGACTGTTGAGATAGACGTCGTTGTCCTCGCCGCGGCCGATGGTATAGGTAAGTTTGCCGGATTCAATACGGATGTCTTTTGGCATGGTGCTGCTCATTCTCCCGTTTCGCCGGTCTCCCGGCGGATGATGTCAAGCAGCTGGGCAAAGGCCGTATCAAGCCGATCATTCAGAATCGTATATTCGTATTTGCCCAAGGCTTGGGCATAGGCAATCTCCTCTTCCGCGTTTTTAATACGCAAGGCGATGACCTCCGGGCTTTCCGCGCCCCGACGTTCGATACGATGCCGCAGTTCGTCCAGAGAAGGCGCGGCAATAAACAGACCCACCGCCTCCGGGAAAACAGCGTCGAATTTGGTCTTGCCGTACACATCCATGTCGATAAGAACGCTCCTGCCCGCTGCAAGCGCATCCAGAATGGGCTGCTTGGGGGTGCCATAGAAATGGTGATGCACCTCCTGCCATTCGGCCAATTCTCCGGCCTCCACCATGCGCATGAAAGTTTCCCGGTC
>MGVN01000171.1:9237-9363 GCA_001800515.1 Elusimicrobia bacterium RIFOXYB2_FULL_49_7
GTCCTGTTCCGTGGGCCGGGGTTGACGCGTGGTGACGGAAATGGAGAAATAAAAATCCGGAAACATCTGCAATGCCTTGCGAATCAGGGTGCTTTTACCCGCGCCTGAGGCGGCGGAAAGGACGAA
>MGVN01000172.1:0-15464 GCA_001800515.1 Elusimicrobia bacterium RIFOXYB2_FULL_49_7
AGGAAACAAGAACTCGGACAGATTACCCTAAAATTCCCGGACTAAATCTACAGCTGATGGGGCGCACTCCAATTCTTTTTCTTTCTGCCAATCAAATGGTTCATTTGAAACGCTCTCTTTTGCCTTGTCCTCTACAAATTTCCGGAAATCATCTTTTGTCATAGAAACCCCATGTTTGGCGAATTGTTCATTTATGGTAAATGCTTATTTCAATTAGCAAGCGCTACATCGATTTGTTCGAGCGCTGTTACAATTTGGTTGACTGTTTCCCGGTTGAATTCTGCTCTGTCTGTTTCTTCATGGGTGCCTTTGTTAAGGTATCTCCATTCCCGTGAGTCGCCATTAATTCCCAACATGGCCTCAATTGGCACAAGGACGGCAGCTTTGTTAGTGTCAGTGAAATCACCCTTTGCAATTTTGCACCTAAGTTGTTCTGTGAGATTCCTGAGTTCAATTGGAGCAGTTGGTGAGCGCATTTTGATACTCAGGTTGCCATCTCCATGCCGATTCACATACCTCCAAATAGACCCTTTGGCAAGGGATTCCAAAGCTTGTCTCGATTTTGATAATGCCTCACGGATTTCGTTCCTATCAAAATGACTGCGAGAAGCAATCAGGTAATTCCTGGGGGAGCAATTTCGGTCAACTTGAATGTTGTAATCGCCTGTCTTCGGCAGAAAGGTGAGTGTTTTGGAATCTCTTGCTCTTTGTGCCGGTAAAAGATTCTGGATGTCTTTGAAGAATTCTTCACCATGGCAAGCAAGAATAATCTGCTTTGCTCTAAAGAAAGCATCCTCAAAGAGCGTTAGCCTGATAGACTCGCGGTGCTCGTCATCAATCGCATTCACGGGGTCGTCAAATATCAGAATTGAACAGTTCTCCTTGATGTTCTTAGCCGTAAGTATGGCAAGACCAATGCAGCGTATATGTCCTTCACTCAACACATGAAGAGCATCGTAGAAATATTCGGGTGAACGCTGGTAAGAAATTCTAAGTCTCTCATTTTGACTTAGTGGCAGCCTGACATCTGCAAGCTGCTCGTGAACACCATCATGGCGGTTAAATGCATTATAGAGCGTAACAATCAATTCGCCAAGATTTTCAACCAATTGAGCTGGGAGAGCATCCATGTAGGCATTCAGCATCTGCACAAAAGCATCATACGCTAGGGCAATGGTCATGTTTTGCGTGACTACGGCCTTCTCGTCAGTAGCATCCTTGATAAGCTGAGCATTTTCAATGTCAAATAGAGCAATGGCCTTTTTGGCTTTTTCAATTGTGGTTCGTGCTGTTCCCCTGCGAGTTTTTAGTTTTAGGATTTCTTCAGAAAAATCACTGAGTAGTTTAAGTTTCGATTGATTGGCAATGCGTATCGTTTCTGCCTTCCCGATTTCCTTATCTGCGTCTTCAAGTGTTGTAACCTGGCTCTCTACATGTTGCCAATACGTATTGCCATTATCATCTTTGCTTTGAATCCTATTCCAAAGAACTTGGGGCGTGTTATTTGTAGGTGAAGACACAAGAAACGAGAGGGGATTATCCTTCACAAAACTTGAAGTGCAGGTCTTGATTATTTCGATAACCTGAAGAATCGAAATTCCTGCCTTTTCTGTTAAAATACCAATCGTTTCTTGCAGGCCACCCAAGTATTGCAGTTTCTCCAATTCGGAGTTCGCATGTGCATACGGATTGACTTTGACTTGAGTTAGCGGTGTCTTGCACGCAGGGCAGTTTTCTGGGCTGCTTGCCTGAACCTGTGTGATGGCTTCGTATAGCTGTTTGAAAGACAGTTCTTGGCTCAAACTTGCCAATTCTTGCTGCTTTGTATTGCACTCTGATATGCACTTCTCAATTTCTTTCTTATGCACCTGCAAAGCCGCACGTGTCAAGTTGCTATTTGTTGGCAATGGTTTTTGCAGCTCTTCATTAAGTTGCTGAATAAGCCCTGGGGTTTCACCAGCTCCGTTCAACTCGATTTCCATATCGGCAAAGGTGATTCCCGCTCGATAGCGCTGCGCCAAATCTGTTTCGGCTATATCAATATCCCTAAGTTCCTCTGGCACCGTTGTACTGATTTGCTGCTGATGGCCAGCAAGAACCTGTCGTTTTTCGCCCAATTCCTTTGCCTTGACACCGGTAATGTCAAGGTGTTTTCCGTCCATAGCTTCGGTGAAATTTCTCACGAATTCCGTGAAGGCTTCAAGGCCAAACAGAGTTGATATCAGTTCAGTTTGTTTTGCTGGTGCTTGAGCTGCAATTCGGGCGAAACTGTCGATGCGATTTTTCTCTACAAAGCAGAAGCGATATAGCGCTTCATTCGGAACTATCTCCACATCATTGCCATGCATGTCTATGCCAACAACCACAGGCCTTCTTAGTCTATTTGTGTGGGCGTTCCTTAGATAATCTTCCGGATTGCGAAATCGCTTGTTTTCTGCATCAACTACATTCCCGAGTAACCCAAATTCCAATGACTCACAGAAGCTTGACTTACCCGTACCATTGGGGCCATAAATAAGCACCAATTCGCTACATAAATCAAAATCTTCATTTTGCGAAAAGCCACGAAAGGGCCCGACGGATAGACTTTTTATTCGACAAAAGGGCCGTGTTTGTTCCGTTGTCTGCTGTTCCAATGGTAGAATATTTGGGCTTATCGTTGTCCAGCTTGCTTGCGCAAGTTCCGCCACCTTCTTGATGCGCTGGCCGTGTCCAGTGGTAAGTGGTATCAGTGCATCCAAGTTCGCATGAACAAGATTCGCAATTTTGCGTACCTCTGGCGAAACACCATCATTATTGAGCGTTTGCAAAAATTGCGAAAATTCTCTTCTAATCATTTTCAACGATTCCTATGCTTGGTACGCATTTCTTCCTGCCCAACATGGACATTGGGCATTCAAGACGGGCAAGTTTTTGAATTTTTCTTTGCATTTAGCCGCCGCATTTCTTTTTTCTTCGGGGGCTGTTCTTGCTTTTAATCTGATTTCTGTCTTCCCGCCACCGCTATAATCTCGTTGTTTAAATTTATTGACACCGCCGCGCTATGCAGAAGTGCGGTTTGCCACCCACCTTTATAACGCCGCTGTTAACCAGCGGCCTTGTTCATTCCATAATATAATCTGTCAAGGCCGTCTGGTTGAACAGCAATGTTAAAAGCCGATGCGTTATAGGCGAATCAAAGTTGGTGGCTATTATTGGCCAATTTATCATTCCGCGCGCGTCTTTTCTTTTTATGATTGTTCTTCATCATTATCTTCGTTTACTAATTCATCTCGAAAAGGTTGAGGTATAGATTTTTCTGGCTCGGTTTTGGCATTTTTTAGAAATTGTGTAACATGTTGGCCTAATAGGACTGCCCAATTAGGAACTCGAATATCATAAGTAATAACACGAAGATGTCTCAAATCAAAAGGAACATCATCAATTGAAGCAGCCGTTAGAATGACAGGTTTCCGAGCAGCATGGGCAAGACCTAATTCATAAAATACATTTGCATTACGTCCTGATAAATCAGCTAATAGAACTGTTGATTTTGAAATCTGTTCCCAAATTTGTTCGACCACAGAACCCGTTGAGAACAATTCGTCGCCTCTAATTGGTTCAAATCCAGCTTCTTTTATTGAGTGTATATAAATTTCTTTATAATATCTATCGAACCACTCGCCAAAAGGCATCATTATAAAACAAGTGTCAAGAAATTCTCTGATTTTAGTATTTGGTGTAGCCTTCTCTATTGTTTCAATAAAATTACCCTTAGAGGATGGCTGACCTTTTTCATTTTGATCATCATCTGTTTGGCTAATTGGTTTTACATTGAACAAGTTAAGGTATTTTATATTCGCTAAGAATACAGTAATAAATGTTTTGACTCGTTCTCTTGGAATTGAAAACTCTCTTATAAGAGTATTTTCAAAATACTCATCTTCTGGTATGCGCTTTCCACGATAATATTCTTCGACTTTTTTAAAATCATCAACATGTCGAAAAGAATTGAGCAAGGCGTTTTGTCTTTGAGATGGTGAGCTTGGAGCGACTATATCTTCACCAATCTTATCTAACGCTACTTTGGCACCAACTGTTGTAGCACCAGAAACAAGACCGTATAAGTTTGCAGAACGAACCAAATCTCTGAAACGCCAATCGACAGGACTTTTATAGCCAACACCTTTAACTAGCATGGCAATTTCCATTGGATTTCCACCATTTTTATCTTCAATTGTTTTTGCAATTTTTATCGCATCTTCAAGTGAGTTTTTTGGAAATGACCACATTCCGCTTTTTAATTTTGGAATGCCAGATGTCTTATTGTTGGGTTTCTTTTTGGTTTTTTTATTTGATTCCATAGCAATCTCCTTTGAGTGTTATTGATTTCGCGCGCGGTATTATATTGTAAATCCTTTTATAATTGCCACCAACTTAGCCTATAACGCATTTTTCGGCTTTTAACGCAGCTGCTAACCTGCGGCCGCGTATTCCAAAATACTATTTTTGCGGCCGTCTGGTTGAGCAGCAATGTTAGTAGGGTAAATTCCATTGGCGAATCAAAGTTGGTGGCAGAATTAAAACATAAGGAACTTTAACCCCATCTTTATTGCATAATTATTAAGACTAAAGGTGCCATCATTGAATTTATAGACTTTCGGATCATTTTTTGATACGAGCGTATAATTATCCTCTGGTTTGCTATTTGCTTTCTGACTGATATTATAGTTCGCCTCAAGATTTAATTTTAAAAATTTATAAATTAGAATATCCGTACCAAGTCCAAAATAGCCGCCTAATAAGAATTCATTTGCATCAACACTTACTGATATTGTGTTATAGTTAAGATAGTCATGTATGGTATTGTAACTTCCAAATTCTCCGTAAAATAGATTATATGTATAACTGAATTGATTAATCCCAATACCTGTTTTAAAATATGGTAAAACATATTCATTTCTTGGCAAGAAACAATATTGAATACCAAGAAAATAACCCATAAAATCAATATCACTTATTTCCAATCGATAACCTGCGTAATAAGAATAAGCTAATAGGTTGACTGATGAATCTGCGGAAACAATCCATTCATCTGAATTACCATATTTATATGAGCCAATTTCAAACATGCCCCAGATTGATATGTTTTCATTCCAATAATAGCCGATTGTTACTGATGGTTGCCAAGATTGTCCTCCTAATAGTTTCAGATCGGCAGCATAGTTAAAATTAATGCCCGCGTCTGCTTTTGAAATAGCGTTGCTTTCCATATCTGAATCAACAAGTTTGCTATATTTCGCATTAAGTTGTAGAAATAATGGACCGTTTAAAACGGTTCTATGTTTTAAAATATCTGGAATTGAATTAGCTGTTGAAACTAGAAATAACAGTTGAATTAAAAGAAATCGATATATTTTAAACATAACTGTCTCCTTGTGTTAATGTCTTTTCTTAAATAGCCATCAACTTAGCCAATGGTATTTACCCTACTAACGCCGCTGTTAACCAGCGGCCTTGTTCACTCTATAATATAATCTGTCAAGGCCGTCTGGTTGAACAGCAATGTTATAAGCAGCAGTGTCAAAGGCGAATTAAAGTTGGTTGCTCTGCCACCCTCACCATGGGATACGAAACAGCGACGAGACCATGGACGGGCGAGGAGCTTTCTTATCTTATTCATTACGATAGATTTAGAATGTAATAGCATGTTGGTCGCATTATCTTTTGATCTGTTTCCGCTTCTTCAATTTTTAACAACTTCGCACCCATTCTTTCAATTGTTCGGATTGAGGGCAAATTATTGGTGCCACAGGTAATTAAAAGTTTTGTTAGTCTATGCTTTTTAATGAAATTGAGTAACAGGGAAAATGCTTTTTCCGCATAATGATGTCCACGATATGACTCATAAATCATATACCCGATATGGCCTCCAAATTTGGACAATTGAGGAGTCAAACAAACCCGAAATCCGATCTCTCCTATTTTTATGTCAGAATTATTCTTAAATATATTGAATTTATATTCTGGTACTGTTTGTTTCTCAATATTTGTAGGCATAGCTTCTGAAAGAGATAATTGAATTTCATTGTCAGACATTATGCCTGGTTCAAGAAATTTAAAATTCTGATAATCTTGGAGATTATTGCAGATAATTACCTCATCCATATATTTCTATATCAAATTCTGCACTGCCCATGGAGGGGCGGTGCTGGTTTTTATGGGTGGCTGCAACCAACTTAGCCTTTGACACGAATCGGCTGCTTATAACATTACATTTTCAACATTTTTATGTAATATAATCCTCAAAAGATATTTTCTCAAGATAAAAACCGTGAAAAGTAGGTCAAATCGACTTGTTTTGGTCGTATCTTATGTATAAGATGCTTAAGATTAACATTTTGCGTAAAGTGGAAAAGTAATGAACTTTGTTGATTTTTTGGTTTCACGGAATTTGGCACATCATACAAGAGCTAAATTTTATCAACAATGGATAGACCTTTTTAAGAAAGGTCTTGCGAAGGAAATAACAGACTACCAATCCATTGCTCAAGAAGACATTGATGCCTTTTTACGGCAACTTTCCAAGACCAGGGAACCATGGCAAGTGAAACAGGCAAAAGATGCCATTCGATACTATGCCTTTTTTCTGACAAAAACAGATACCAAGCAGCTGTCTTTAATATTTAAAGGAGATAAAAAATCGAACATTGAGGAATTAATCCGAATTATCCGACTGAAACATCTGTCAATAGCCACAGAAAAAAGCTATGTCAATTGGGCATCCCGGTTTATTGATTTTACTCGAAAAGTGAGCGTAAAGGATATTGACACAACAGAACTGGAACGATTCTTAACCCATCTTGCAGTCAATGAAAATGTCTCTAAATCAACGCAAGCGCAGGCGTTTAATGCCTTACTTTTTCTGTATCGCCATGTGTTAAATAAAGAGGTCAAGTTGTCGGAAAAGTCGGTGATTGCGCGGAAGGGAAAACGGTTGCCAGTGGTCTTGTCAAAAAATGAGATTGACAGGATATTTAAATGTTTAGACGATGGATACCTGCTCATTTGCAAATTGCTGTATGGTAGCGGGCTTAGAATTACCGAATGTGCACAGCTTCGTATCAAGGATATTGATTTTGAGCAGCATGTCATAACGGTTCGAGCCGGAAAGGGAGATAAGGATCGTGTCACCGTGCTTCCGGTTTCAGCCGTAGATTTATTGACAGAGCAAGTCGGTAAAGCAAAAGAAGTTTATTGTGAAGATAGAAAAGACGATTTACCTGGTGTTTTTCTTCCGGATGCACTGGAAAAGAAATATCCTCATGCGGGAAAAGAGTGGGGATGGTTCTGGGTTTTTCCGGCAAAGGGATTGTCTGTTGATCCGCAGAGCAAGATAACGCGCCGGCATCATATTTATCAGAATACCATTCAAAAACAGTTTAAGGCGGCACTGAATAAAGCGGATATTTCAAAGCATGCTTCTGTGCATACCTTACGCCATAGTTTTGCCACCCATTTACTGGATGCAGGTTATGATATCCGGACGGTTCAGGAACTATTGGGCCATTCACATCTCAGTACAACGATGATCTATACTCATGTCTCGGCTCGAAACAAACTGGGTGTTGTCAGTCCTATGGATAAAATGAAATAGAACGGACAATTTAAAATGCCGTTTATTCCGCGGGTTTAAGAAGATATTTTGCCGAATGACCCAGTCCTTTTTCTAAAGCGGTGATCATCCGATAAGGGTCTTTGCCGTGGATGCGTTCAAAGAGGTGACCTTTGCCTTTGAGTCGTTTTCTACCCTTTGGCAGCCCTTTTTTTAAGAAAGGTTCCTTTTGAATGAGATCGAGAGAGGCTCGTTCTATGGAGGTGATGTTATGGGATAGGAGGATGCCGATATCCGGGACGAGATTGGGGGTGGTTAGTCCCCAGCAGTCGCAGAACATGGTAATGTCCAAAAGTACATTGATGAAAAGAAGATTTTGCGGCTGGAAGTGGTTGAGAAATTTCCGAGTGACCAGTGCCATGCCTTCGGAAAAATCTTCGAACCGGCGATTTTCCATCTTGAGCGCCTTTTCCGGACAAACCATCACGCAATGTTGGCAATAGGTACAGTGGTGAAAAAAAATGGCGATTTCATTTTTGTCTTTTACTTTGCTGATGGCGCCATTGGGGCAATGTTTAATGCATTTCATGCAGAGGGTGCATTTTTTAGGGTCATAGGCAATGCCGCCTTCCAGGTGGTGGAGTTTGGAGCGGGACTCACCGGGAACAACGCCCATAGCGATATTCTTGATCGCTCCGCCGAATCCACAGTCGCCGTGACCTTTGACATGGGAGAGGCAGATAAAAAAGTCGGAATCCAGGGCTTCACCGCCGAATTCGACGAAATCGAGTGATTTAAAACCGATTTTTTCCTTTTTCAGGTATTTGCGGGTAGCCCCGAAAGTGGAGACCACATCGCAACCGAGGACTTCACGTGTGTAGCCTCGGGGAATGCCGTCTGCGGGATGGTTGTCCATGATTTTGATGTGGCGAGCGCCAGCTTCTTTGAGTTCTTCTACAAGGATGCGGATGAATAAGGGATGAATGGTAGAGAAACCGAGTTGACTGCCGAAGTGCATTTTGATACCGATTCGTTTCTTATCGATGATTTGCTTATCTAATTGTTGTTTTAATAAGCGGCGGAATTTTGCAGGCAGGGTTTTGCCGCTTTCCATGGCAGAAACAGCGATGTCAGCGAAATGGACTTCCGGAATGTCTTTGTTTTTCATGATGATATCTCCTGAAAAGAAAATACATTTTTAGGAGACACTTTCCTAATCCGGTATTAAAGAAAACTTCTATTTCATCCAATAGGTAAAATAAATACAAATCATACCGTGGAAAATAACGGCCTTCTTTACCGGTATTTGGTTATCCGATATGCCTTTTCGCACATGATCGTGACAACATTATTCTGGTCCGTTACGATAATTGAAATCAATGGATAATGACTCCCTTTTGCGATGGTGTGTTGGGAAATGTATTTTTAGGCTGTGACAAACCTAACCCCCTCTTTCCTAAAGATGGTCGTGTGGGCGATAATCGTCTTTATCGGCTTCATCATCCTAACGCGTAGTTTTATTTATGCAAGTATTGCCGAAGTATTGTATTGGTCTATTTTGATGGGCATACGAAGTTTCCAAAAACTTAAAACATAGCCTTTTATCAGCCCTCCAAAACATCTTTAAGCCGCTGATTTCGAATCAAATAGTCTATTTTTAACTTAGCTATGGCATTTTTTGTCATGGTTGATCGCTTATCTTTTTGGTGAGTCAAGTGAAAACAGGACTCAAGATGAACGGTTCTTTGAAATCCCTGAGTTTGGACACCTTGAACAGGCAAAATTCTATTTAAACGAACTGATATAAAAAATGTATTCTAAAAAGGAAAATATGATGAAAACCAATATTGATGTAACCGATGCCAAAGTCTATCCTGTCAAGGACAGCAAAAATAAGATACGGGCCTATGCTCATATCGTACTCAACGAAGCACTTCGCTTGAGCGGTCTTAAGGTGATTGAAGGGGAAAACGGTCTTTTTGTCGGCTATCCCAGCGAAAAGGGACAGGATGGCAAATACCATTCGCTTTTCAACCCCATTACCCGTGAAAGCCGAAACATCATCCAGGATGTGGTCCTGGAAAATTATGAAAGAGCGATTGCGGCTGTCCTTTAACACTTAACCCGGCATAGCCGGATAAGCGTCTGCAGGTGTCCGAATCAGGGATATCAGGGAACAATAATGTAAAACCACGATTAACGATGTCAGGAGTCAAACACGATGTGTACGGAAACTATGGATATTACGGAATTAAGAATCTTTCCAAGCAAACAGGAAAATTCACCGGTAAAAGCTTTTTGTCATGCCACCTTCAACGGAACGCTGAAAGTCGCGGGCATCAAAATTAAGGAAGGGAAGAAAGGGATTTATGTCACCTTTCCCTTTGTGCGCAGTGCGGACGGGAAAACCTATCCGGTGGTGATGCCTGTGGACCCGGACAAGCGACGGGCCATTTCCAACCGGATTTTGGCCACCTGGGTCATCAACCACTGTGTGGATGATTATTCTGTCTGACAAATAATATCTTCTCTTGGAAGAACCCGGCGAATGTCGTATTCTCCGGGTTCTTCCTCCCTCCTAATAAAAATGAAATTTGCATTCAGCCTATTTGTATTCTGTTGGTTCCGGGGCTTATCCGCTTTGCCGACTGACTCGGTTCCGGATTCCGTCTTTTTCTATCATCCGACCGAATACGGGTCCAATGCATTCTTTAATCCGGCAACCGTTTTACTCAACGGCGGATTCGATATTTTTCAGACCGGCTATCAAAAGACCAATCCCTGGGCGATTGCATATGGCACCGGTTTCCGAAATGTCTTTCGAAATATCGCTTCCCCTCTTGACAATATTCAACAATATGGATGGTCCCGTTTCATCAAAAATGAAATACTTCCCGCTTCTTTGAATGCGGATCATGCCCAGTATCTGCCCAATTACACCCTTCATCTTATCGGCGGCGGCATGACCTATCGAACGCTTTGGGAGTGGAATACGTTTCATCAGATCCCTTTCCCCCGATTGACTGCCGCAGCTTTCAGCCTTGGTTATCATGTCCTGAACGAAGCGGTGGAGAACGGTGATTATACGGGGGTAAATGTAGACCCTATTGCCGACCTTTTGTTTTTTGACCCGTTGGGCATTGTGTTGTTCCAAAGCAATCGAGTTGCACGTTTTTTTGGAGAGACATTGAACGGCCGCGATTGGTCCACATTTCCCCTCTATGATCCTTTTTATGAACGGCTGGATAATGTCTCTCAGAATTACGCTTTTTTTATTCCGCTTCCCAAGACCCGGCGTTATTCTCTTTTTGTTTATCTCGGTATGAATGAAGTGGCGGGTCTTTCCCTGCGGTTGGAAAAGGGTTACCATCTTTCCGGCGGCGGCGGGTTGACAATAAAGGAAATCGTGCCGGCAGACGCGGATAAGATTAACGGAAGGACCATGACCGTACAATATCGTTGGAATGGAGCGCTTTTCCTGGATTACAACCGCTCCCTTCTCGCCTCTTTCATGGTATCTGCTCAGCGGTTGTATCGGATGCGGTTATCCCTTTTTCCGTTGCCCTATTTCGCCTGTTCCACGATAAAACCCGCTTTTTTTGCGGCATTGGATCAGCAGAATCGACCGGTGGTCGGACTCAGTGCCGCCTGGTTTCCGGTCTTCCTGTCCGTTGGCGGCCGCCGCCCCCGATAGAGTCGGTCAGCCCACGGGTTAAAAACGATTTCTCAGGAGCAGATGGATTTTCCCATCCGCAAGACGATCACCCCGTCCGAAGCCTATCTCCACACCTATTTGTCCGGTACGGCTGGACAGCGTCAGTCCGGATCCGTATCCAAAAAGCAATTTTTCCGGGAAATGGAAGTCCCGAAAAAACGGATCGTCCGACACCCCGCCTGCGTCCAGGAAAAGGATGACGCGTGAGCGGACACCGGTGATAAAACGGTATTCCATCCGGCCCGACAAAACGCTCCGGCCTGTAAACTGTCCCTCCCGGTAACCGCGCAAAGTCCGGCTGCCGCCCAGCGAAAAAAGTTCCGCGCGACTTAGCGTATCGTCCGCGCTCCAAAGCGTGCGCCAAAGACCGCCCAGAAATAAGATATGACGGCCTGTCAAGTAAATGTATTTTTCCCCGGACGGTTCGAGCTTGATTTCATTCCAAGCGCCCCCCCCCCCTTCCTTATAACAGTAATAGACGGGTACATCCGCATAAAAACCGCGCCGCGGATTGTCCGGAAAATCGCGGAAATCTGCGGACACGCCCGCATGGGTGGAGGTGATTTGTTCGGATACGGCCAGGGAATCCTTGTCGGAGGGAAAAGCGTGGGAGGAACGGGAGGCGCCCATAAAATACCGAACGCGTTCGTCCTCTCCGAACGGAAGGGTGATCCGTGCTTCGGCCTCCCAAAGCGAATAGGCCGGCTCCTCAATACGGAACGCCAGGGAGAGATCGCCCTGAATGCGGGTGTTTAGGAGCCAGGGTTCCTGATAAGCGACTTTTCCTTCTGTCACAGGTTTTTCCTTGAGATAATCCAGCTTTAATTTTCGGCAGGTGCCGTAGAGATTGTTCATGGATAAGCTGAAAAAACCGGAAAAACCGCCGTGCTCCTCCTTTTTAGACGCATAACCCAAAATGCCTTCGGCGCTGTTGGCCGGTCCTTCGACAACCGTGGTATGAACATCCAATATCCGGCGTCCTTCGCGCAGGGAAACCCAAAGCGGCTGCACGCTTTCAAACAGGCCGCTCCGAAACAGCTGGTCCTCCATCC
Organism: Elusimicrobia bacterium RIFOXYB2_FULL_49_7; assembly: GCA_001800515.1. The sequence goes on from MGVN01000172.1 coordinate 12,362, forward strand.
TCTGCAATTCCGACTCTTTGAAGAGTGCGCCTTCCCGAAAACCGGATAACCGTCTCATGCTTTCCTTTCGTGTTACAGTCAGGTCGTCCGGTATCAATTGCCCGAATAAATAGCGGCCGTTCTCCTGGAGAGTCAGGGTCACGTCCATATCCGGGGAACAGGTGAAAGGGTGAGGATGAATTTCCGCAAACGGAAAACCTCGCTCCGCATAACATTGAAGCATGGCGTCCATCATGGTTTTGAGCCGGGTCATGGAAAAGGGGGCATTGACCCGGAATTCCGCGTAATACAGCAACGTATCCGTGGGCACGCGAGAAGGGCCGTCCAGATGGAGGGCCTTGAAACGGGCTTGTCCGCCTTCGTCTATTTTGAGCTGGAATATCCCAGCCTCCCCTTGGGTTATCTCAAAACCGGCCGAGAAATACCCGGCCTCCCAATACGCTTGCTTCAGACGATTCAACCCTGTATCATCGCCCCGGAGCAGGGCCTGTATCTCGTTTTCCGAAAACGCCCGGTTTCCTTGAATATGATACCGTTGCGCCGAAAGGGTTTCCACCACCCGGAAAAGGAGATTTTTTTGGCGTGCACCTTCGCTTTCCGCTTCAATCTGCGCGGAATAGCCCTGTGCTTGATAATAGGCGGTTAACCGGAGAATATCGCCGGGCAAAGAGTCCGGATTAAACGGGCCGCCGGGCCGGTGGAAAAGCAGGACGGATATGCTTTCGGGTTGAATGAGCGATATGCCTTCAAAACGAAGGGTGTTGACAAAAGGGCCTTCGCATATTCGGATGCGAAGGCGCGCGTGCGGATCCGGCGGATAGGTTTCCAGCGTAAAAATAAAACCGCAAGATGCGGCCGCTGCGGTCTCATAACGGCTTCTGAAAAGATCGAAAAGGCGGGTGGTATCGTTATCGTCAAAGGTCGTGCCAACCGGAATGGGAAAAAGATTTGGGGCATCCGTCACACTGAGGGTGCCGTCCAGAAAAACGGAATCCAGCAGAACCGGGCGTGCAGGCACCTTTCCGTTCAGAAGAGCGAGCAGAAAAACGGAAAGGATAGCGGTTCTCATGATGGTTCCCTTAAAAGAAGGCCTTCAATTGCGCCCTACCCCGGTGGACCCATTGCAGGGACGCCTCCTCTTTTTCACTGACGAATTGAAGTTCCCCTTCCATGTTTTTGCCCAATGCAACCTGTCCGGTAGTGCGCAACCGATGGGTGGTACCGGGCGCATTTCCTTGGGCCATTTCATAATACAGGAAAGGCTGCTCTGTGACCACGTACACCCATTCATAGGTGAACTCCAGCCTTCCTTTGTCCGAAAAAATCAGCGTGACACCGGGCTGAAGCAGATAGTAGGGGACGATGGTGATGCGGCCGCCCTGTTCTCCATCACTTCGGCCTGCGGTCGCGGTCAAAGGAAAAGAGAAGAGCGGGGTGGCAATGAACAGAACCTCATTGACCAGCCGACGGTCTAAAATCCGGTAGGAGAGGGCCGCATCATCTTTACGCCGTTCAATCCATTCGATGGAAGGTTCGTGGCTGAGGGAAAGCTTTTTTTGTGGCAGGTATCTCACGTTCGCCGAATAATAGCGGCTTTCCCACTCGTCCCGAGTGACCGAACCGGAAGGGGTGTGGCGATAATCGTACCGGAATCGCGGATACGCGCGCAAACGGAGGGTAAACAGGTTGTTTTGCGGCGCCACGGTCACATCCTGCCGGAATTCAAAACGGTAATTCGTTACTCGTTCCGGTACAACGGCGGAAGGGAAAAGATCCGGTACCACCCGGTAAAAAGCAGCGATGTGGTCGCGCCGGTAGACCTCCGCCAGTTTATCCGTATGGAGCAGGAGATAACTTTCCGTGGTCAGGTCACGTGCGATACCGCCCCGTTTTCGAACACTTTCCAGACGGCCGGGGGAAAAGGTGAGCCGGGTCGAGATTTCCGAAGCATTGATATTCTGTGCCATGGCATTGGTATCCACCTGCGAACCTGCGTATACATAATCACCGCCCTCTTGGAGGATATAGTCGCCGGTCAGCGAATCACGGCGATGGGTGCCGAGTCCCTGCTGCACCGGTTCATAAATGTCGAGACGGACCTCTGATCGGGTGGAGGAGAGATCATACCGGAACCGGTGTGTCAAGGCAGCCTGCAAGGGCTGGACAAAGGTGTTCCAGGAAACCAGGTCGCTTTCATAGGCGGTCCATTGATCGCGTTCGAGGCGCTTGCTGCGACGATCGATGACCGAGAGATCCGAGGAGAAGGAGCCGGGTCCGTCCAATGTGACACGATTCGTCCATGTCCAGGAAAGGGCCGAGTCTATTAGGGTCTGCGGTGTTACCGGACGCGAGATACGGTCTGTGCGGTACTGCAGATCGCTTTCCAGGGAAAGCGGCCCTAAGGGGTCACTTTTCGCTCCGACTCCGCTTTCCTGCGTCCGGCCCTGTCTGATGAGACGATTCTGCTGCCATTGCTCGCGCTGCTCGTTCAGAAAGGAGGCGCGCGGCGTTATCCGGAAAAGATGGTACCGACCGGAGGAGGTGAAACGATTCAGGGTCTTGTCCGTGTCCGAGGCATTGGACACCACATGGTCAAATCGGGTCTTAATCTCCCGGTCGGCAACCGGCCGAAAAGCCAATGCGCCGCCGGTCAGAAGCGATCGATTTTTCCCCATTTTCACCTGACCGCCGGAAAGGGAGAAATCAAGCGCCCGATAGGGCGTATACACGGCGCTTCCTTCGGCCAGATTTAAAGAGGGCGCAGCGTCTTGAATGGGCAGAAAGAGGTTCCATTTTTTTTCAAAAAGATAACCGTCATACGCCCTTTCTTCGGGCCGGAAACGGCGATCCAGGTATTCGTGCCGGCCTGTCAGAACAAAACGTCCCACTCCGCTGTTGGACCAATATTCTCCGAAGCGCCAGGTTATGCTATTGGAAACCGCTGCGCCCCGGTTGTCGCCATCGTCCTGTTCGGACAACAGATTCTTATCTTCCTCAGTGGCCGATACTTCGCCGCTCCATTCCAGGGTTTCCTTGTTCTGATAAGCGAATCGAATGGCGCCTACGGTACGTCCTATCGGCAGGTCCAGCCGCCGTCCGGGCC
>MGVN01000172.1:15473-30501 GCA_001800515.1 Elusimicrobia bacterium RIFOXYB2_FULL_49_7
CGTTGCCGGGTCCTCGGTAGCGATAAAGAGTACGGAGCCGTTCATAGGTACCGGACAGGGCAGGATCAATATTCACGGTCAGTGTATCCTGATCATACGTACCGGCTCCGGGTTGGGCAGGCAGGAAAGAGACCTGATAAAAGGGACGGTTGCGGTAGCGTGCCGTGTCTGCAGGCGGATGAAAGACATAGTGGGAATCCGCAAAACCGGGTTCCCAATCAAACAGGTAAAAACCGCGATAGCGGTTGACGGAATCCCGGGACAGCAGACGCGCACCGGCACCCTCGGCCTGCGCGGAGTCGCCGGCCAGCCGAAGCGCCGCCTTATCCTCCCGGGACAGCGGTGTTGAGAGCGCCAAGTTGGGATCATCGCTTTCACGGAAGAGGACGCCGCTTGCCTGCCAATGTCCCCGGCTGCCGGTGACAGCGGCTTGACCTATCAAGGTCGTGCGGGAATAGGCCAGTTCCGTGTACTCATATTCCACGGTGATCATCTTGTCTGCGGTCATGAGCGTACGGGATGTAAAAGTGAGCTGACCGGCTCCGTAATCCATAATATAATCGTTGTCCGCCCCTCTTCTTTTCAACTGTCCGTCCACAAACACCCGTTCGGTACCGGCCACCACGGTAACGGCGCTGCTCCCTTCCCGGCTGAGCAACCGGTAAGGTCCCTGGTTGCGCTCCTCACCCGGAAAGGTCATGGTATGACGAAGGCCTTCATTGATGGCCCCGGCGGCCAAAAGGAAGGTCGTTTGATTGTGGAAGGCACCCAGCACGGCCTTGGTCTTGCGGCTGAAGTTGGCGAAGCGGAATCCTCTTTCATCCAGTACACGGTCACCGAGTGCGGCCGTGAACCGGGTTGATTGGACTTCCATGTAGACCCGATCCAGTTCACGGATGGACTCGGTATTGCCTTCAGGTTGAAAGGGCAGATTCTGGTCCGTGAGTATTGCATTAACTGTAACGTCTTCGGAAAGTCGGCCGTGAATAGTGAGATCCAACGTTTGATCGATGGAAAAGGCGCCGCCTGATCCCAGGGTCACACCGAGGGTTTTGCTGCCCGCCACGGTCATATCCGTGTAGACATCATCGTTGCCCGGCAGCGATCGGCCTGAAACGGACGGGGGCGATGCGGTCGTGTCGCCGGATAGAGGGGTTTCCTGAAAAGAGCGGTGAGTATACACGCTGTCCAAGGTCAGGGCCGGAACCTGGAAGGAGAAACGGAGCGTTTCGGGTTCACTTCGGGTATAGAGCAGACGGATGGAACCTTGCTCCTCATTCTCAACATAACTTTCGCCCCGAAACAGACGGACCCCCTTTTTGTCAATCTCCAGCGACCCTTTTTCCATCCGCAAAACCGGAAGAAACAAGGTGTCTTGTTGCGGCAGGAGAATCCGTTCGATCTTTTGTTCCGTCCAACAGCCTTCTTCGGCCCATAGAAAAAGGGGAAGCAGGCAGCCAAGAACCACCCAAGGCATCATGGCGATTCCGGGGTCAGGACAAAAACCATAATCCGTTGTGTTCGGGCATCAACCCCCCATATCCGGTCATATCCTGCTGTCAATGCGCCGGGCGAAAAAGGACCGAGCGAATCCGGCGGCGTGATGTATTGAATCCGGTTGTCCGGAAAGACCAGGCGGATCCTGCCTTGACCGACATCCGAGAGGCAGAGTAAAGAATCATTGAAAAGAGCCATGCCGCCGTGCGGGACAAAGCAGCTGTCCGTAAAAGGACGCCGGTAGTTGCCGAAACGATCCAGGGTGAAGAGGAGACCCGTTCGATCATCATTCATCACCAGACGCCCTTGCCAGAAAGCGAGCGCCGTCATCCGGCCCGACAGGCGACCCGCTTCTCGGGGAAACGGGGTGATTCGTCCAGTCTGGTCGAGTCGAATGATGCGGTTGTCCGTTGCATCGAAAAGATAGAGCGTGCCGGACGGATCCGAACATCCCCCTTGCGGCGAAAAGAGGGGATCGGCACCCTGTGTCTCAAAGGAGAAAACGGACAAAAGAGCCAGCTTGTCATCCAATTGCAACAGACGGCGGCGATCCGAATCGCAGACATAGAAGGAAAAACCGCGACGTCGGACCAATCCTGTAGGCCGGAAAAAGCGGTCGGATCCGGGAGAATTGCCCGACCGTTCGGCCAGCGTTTCCCCGGATAAGGAGAATTTCAGTATGCGGCCGCCCCGCTCATCCGCTGCATATAAAGCACTGTCCGGTCCTACGGAAAGAGCACAGAGCTGCCAAAGCGGAGACCCTTCGGGCGGGGTATTCGGCAATGTTTTTTCGAAACGGAAAAGCGGTGCAGAGAGAGGAGCAACAAGCAAAATGGAAAGCAGACAGACAACGGCTTTTTCCGCCAAAAGAAACACCGTTCAGTTGAAATCCAGAATCAACAGGGTCACATCGTCTTCGACAGGTTCGGCGCCGATATGTGTTTTGAAGTCTTTGATCACTTCCAGACGTATCTCTTCCGCGGGAAGCCGGACGGTGTTTTTGACCAAATCGCACAAGCGTTCGAAAGAGTACATTTGGCCGGTGACGTTCTCCGCTTCGGTCAGGCCGTCGGTATAAAGCAGAAGCCGCTGCCCGGAATGGAAAGGCAGGACATTGTCCTTGACCATGGCATCGTCGAAGACGCCCAAAAAGATTCCTTCCGCCTTGAGCGGCTTCAGTTCGCGGGTCTCCCGGTCGATGAGGATGACCGGATTATGGCCGGCCGAGGAATAGGTGAGCGTGTGTGTCTTGAAATCGATGAGTGCATAAAACATGGTGACAAAGTTTTCGTTTCGGATATCCTGCGTCATGACCTGGTTGACTTTGCGAAGTGTCTTCCGGGCCGACACGGGATTGGCGTGTGACTTGATTAAAATCTTGACCATGGACATGATCAGCGCCGCGGCGATACCGTGGCCCGACACATCGGCTACCAGGACACAGTAGCAATCCGGCCCCACTTCAAAAAGATCATAATAATCCCCACCCACTTTGGTGGCAGGCACATATTCTGCGGCGCATTGAAAAAGCGGCGTGCTTGGAAGCTGCTGCGGCAGCAACCCCTTCTGGATTTCCTCAGCCTGTTCGAGGTCTCGGCTGATTTTGGCATGCGCCAGTTTAAGATCACGGTTGATTTTATTGATCTCGATGTTGACTTGGCGCAACTCTCCGTTGGCTTGTTCCAGGTTCTCATAGATTTGAAAATTGTCGATGATGATGCCGGCTTGGTTGGCCAGGGTACTGAGTACGGTCATATCCTCCGGGGTCACGAGAGTGGCGGCTCCCGGCTTGTCGAGCCAGAGTACATGGTTGGCCTTGAAGAAAGAGCACTTGACACATTCCCGCCGATGGTCATCCTCGCTTTTTTCCGCAAAACGGGCTCCGCTGCCGGGAATGGTCCAGCAATAAGGGCTGGGGGCATCATAGGCCGGGCATTCGGTTTGTTTACATTTGTGCTGGTCATGGCAACGGTGGTAGGTTTTCGAAACAATGGGTAATGCGACATAAGCGGTGGAGGCCAGAGGGCGAAGAGGATCATCGTCCGGCGAGACCGGATCCACGATAATGGGACGGTTGAGAAAAAGGGTGTCTGCGATTTCTCCGCCCTCCAGAAAGGAAAGGGAAAGAAGGAGAGCTTTGGCGTTGTCATCCTCCAGGCCCATCCAGACCACGGGTTTCAGGCAGAATTCCTCGGGCACCACGCGGAAAATAATCATCCGCCGGAAACCCATGGTTTCCTTGATGCCGAGCATCATTGTCCGGAAAACCGCGTCCAGAGTGGGGGTCCAAAGCATCACCTTGGTCAGCTCGGAGAGTACCATGGTGGCATTGAGCTGGGATTTAAGCTGCTCGTTTTGCGCTTTTAGTGCCTGTAAATCGCTGTTTTCCTGGGGAGCCGTCATGACTGAAAAATAACATAATACCCGGAAGGTTTCAATGGAAGCATTCCCATTAAACAGCAGATAAATTCGGCATAGTCGGATAAATCATCCGGAAATCCGGTCTGACTGCCTCTGCAACAAGAAAATTATTTCACAAAAAGGGGTCATTTTATGAAATGTCTTTTCTCCTTCTCCCTGGTTTTTCCCCTGGTTGTTGCTTTCGGGTTTAACGGTTGCAACCGTTCCGCGTCGATCACCGAACCGAATCCGTTATCATCCTTCCAAGAGCAACCGGATCCGGTGAATGAAGATGCGGGGATCCTCATCCCGGACAGCAACCTTATTGCGTATACCGAAACCTGTTTTCCGGACCGGCTTGGCAAAGCAAGCTGGTCCGAAACCATTCACGACAATTACGTGTATCTCTGTGCCAAACAGCTCGGACTATCGGAAACACGGGCTGCCCTGATGCAAAAAGCGGCGCACATGCCCGATGTCTTTCAAAGCGGATTTGACCATGGTTACAATCAGCAATGGTCACATGCATTCATGATTAAAAAAACGTGGTGGGGACCGCAATGGGTCTGGGGCGATGCGGATGACGATTTTTATGATAATTTAAACGGCGATAGCGGCGAATTCGAGAGCCCGGAAGGATACAACGGCAAATGCGCCGGAGAATATTATGCTCTCTTCAAACGGGATTTGGGAGATTGGTATGTAGGTTATGCCTGCCATTATATAGCTGATGTTTGCCTCCTGCTTCATACCACCATTCCGGATTATGATCTGGCCATGCATCATTTTGATTTTGAAACCTGGGTACAGAATAATTGGAGCGCTGGTTTCAAGTTCAAATCCACAGCAGAGGCTGTTCCGGCATCTTCTTACTATACCTTCACGGATCCCAAAGCCGCTATTGTAAAAGCAGCCATTAATGCCAATACCACCCTGAATGCCAACGCCAAGCTGGCTTGGTATTATTACAAGGCCTCCGGTTTTCCCACTACTGCCGGAACAGGTTCCGGTTCTGCCGCTGTATATACACGTAAGATGGTTGAAGAAGCCGTAAAATGGACAGGGGGAAGCATCCAATATGCGTTAGACAAATATAGACAGTGGTAAAAAACCCATGTCCTCTTCCCCCCTCCCTGATACGGGAAGGGGGAAGAGGAGGAAATCAATCTTCTGTTTCTTCTTGATGCGCTTTGGCAAAGAAGGCTTCCACATCGGCTCCCGTATCTTTTGTCAGATAACTCACCACGATACAGACCAGAATGGACAAGGTAATGCCGAATACCCCGGGACCGCCGGTGGTGGACAAACCCATAAAAGATTTGACACCCGTCAACAGCAATATGATAAAAAAGAGGGAAACCACCAAACCGGTCACCATACCGGCCATGGCAGCCTGTCGGGTAAAACGCTTCCACCAAAGAAGACCCATCATCACCGGGAAGATGGCGCTTGCAGCAATACCAAAGGCCAGGGTCACCAACCACGCGACATTTTCGGTTTTCAATAAGACCGCAAATACAATAGATATGGCCGACATAAGAACCGTGGTGAATTTGGCAATGCTAAGTTCCTGCTTTTCCGTGGCATTGGGGTTGATATAGTTTTTATACAAATCATGGCTGATCGTGGAGGCTGAGGTAATCATCAAACCGGCAGCAGTACTTAAGATTGCCGCCACAGAACCCGCGGTGGCAATGGCGACCAGAACCTTTCCGCCTAATATCTGACTTACCTTTAAAACAGTCATGTTCACGGCCATGCCGACCTTGCCGGCTGCCATCCAATCAACGAGCTGCGGATAGACCAGGCTCAATGCAATGAAACCCAGGAAAATGGAGCAGAGATAAAAGATGCCAAGACCGATAATGGCCACGGTCACACTTTTTTTGGCTGCTTTGGCGCTTTTAACGGTGTAAAACATGATCAGAATATGAGGAAGGCCTGCGGTTCCGAACACCAGGGCCAACACCGTGCTGATTTGGGCTAAAATGTTAGGGGTTTGAACGCCGATGGTCATGGCAGTCGGTGCTTCGGGTAATAGAGAGCGCATGGCTGCAATGGCCTCGGTCGCTGTCTTGCCTGCCACTGCAGCAGCGGCATCGGGATGTTTGCTGGCAATAATAGGAGGGATGATGCCGGCAGCGGTGTCGAACAATTTGACGATACTGCTGTCGAAAAACATGATCATCCCGAAGATGACCAGAAAAACCATGGCGGCAAACAGGAATAAGGCCTGAATAAGCTGGTTGTAAATGGTCGCCTTCATACCGCCGAAAACGATGTAGATACACATTAAGGATCCGATGACCACAGTCACGGGCAGGAATTTCCAGCCGAGGATAAGCTCAAAGAGCAGGCCCGCGGAAAGCATCTGGGGAACGAGATAAAAGGTTGAAATGACGAGCGTGGTAATCATCACCACCAGCTTGATGGAGCGGGAAGGGAAGCGCGCGTGAATGGCATCCGCCACGGTATAGCTGCCCACATTTCTCAGGGGTCCGGCAATGAGCAGCAGCACGGCCATGTAACCGCCGAAAAAACCGACCCCGAGCCAGATACGATCCACCCCTTTGATGGCAATGTCGCCGGCCACACCCAGAAAGCTGGCTGCGGAAAGATAGCTGCCGATCATGGCGATGCCGGTCTGAATCCAAGGCGTCTTTTTACCGGCCACATAAAAATCACTGGTATTCTGCGTCCATTTCTGACTGACATACGTCACCACAATGGTCACGGCCACAAAAAAGATCAGAAACGCGAGGACAAGAGGTTGTTCAACCATGGTTATCTCCACAGAATAAGGTAAACGGTGAGTAACAGCCAGGAAAACGGAAAAACAAGGAGGGTCAGAAACATGCCAAGCGGCATGCCGACCACCGGAATGGCGGCGGTCGCCTGAAAAGTGGGGGTGTTCAATATGGCCACACCCATATAATATATGAAGAAGATAAGGAATAGGGATCCACCCAGTTTCAGCCGGGATCCGTACATGTTTTTGGCAATTTTAGGGTCGCCGGTCATCTTGTTTGTCCTTCTGTTAAGGAGAATGGTTAAAAAGAATATTTTCAAAAATATAATTTTCAGAAAAAATATTTGCTATCATTTTAATAGGTTAATCAAGACCCTTTTTTCTTTCAACGTCCTTTGATTATTTTTAAATCATGTTTCCCCGTTTTGCCTCTCCGCTTCGGCATCGACCGGTTCCCGAATATCGAATCCGGACTATCCTGAAAAGTAAAACCCTTCAGCGACTCCGGTTTGAAGACTTTTCCCATGCCGACATCGCCCGTTTGTGCGATACCATCACCGGCAAATCCGCTCATTTAAAAACAGAGGCGAGGCTGGTGTGGGACAGCAAATTTCTCTATGTCTGTTTCACGGCCGAAGGACGGTGTCAACGGGCCACCCTGACCCGACATGATGCACCCCTGCACAAAGAACGGGTGGTGGAATTTTTCGTTGATCCGGCCGGCACGGGCAAAGCTTATTATGAATTTCAGGTCAATCCGCTCAACACCGCTTTTGATGCCCTGATCCTGAATAATGCGGGGCGCCGCCATCGCCGTGGTCCTATTTTCAAAGGGTTACCGGATTGGAACCCGGTCCGCTTTTATCATCGTGTTGATAAAACCAAAGAGCGCTGGCGTGTTTTCATGAAAATCGCCTTTGCCGAACTTTTTCTGGCCCCGACTGTTCCGCCGAAAAAAGGAGAGCGCTGGCGTGCCAACTTCCTGCGCATCGACCGCGTGGGCAAAAGAAAAGAATACCAGGCTTATTCTCCCACCTATTGGCTTGATTTCCATGTGCCGAGCCGTTTTGCAGGTCTGACCTTCGTATGAAAAAAAAGACGCTGTTTATCCTGCATTGGATATCAAGATTCCTGATAACCTATGCGATCCTGTTCTCCCTCATCGGTACAATTGCCCTCCTTATGGCGGCCAAAACGGTATTGGCGCCTCTGCTGGCCGTTAAAAAACTGCAAATGGAAAATCCCAAAGAAACGGTCTTTATGGCCGTGTACCGGGAAAATCTTCTTAAAGCGGGTCGCACGGACACATTGTTTCATCATTATGTCCCCCTGGATTCCATTTCTCCCCTGCTCCAGGAAGCGGTCATTGCTGCGGAGGATGATGATTTTTATCTTCATCCGGGCTTTGATGTTCTGGCCATGGTCCAAGCCTATGAATACAACCTCACAGTCCGGAAAATCCGCCGGGGTGCCAGCACCCTTACCCAACAATTGGCAAAAAACCTTTTTCTCAGCAGTGAAAAAACATTTTCCCGAAAATATCAGGAATTGTTTTATACCCTATTAATGGAACACTTTCTCGGAAAAAAACGCATTCTGGAACTTTACCTCAATTATGCACAATGGGGCAAGACGCTTTTCGGGGTTGAAGCCGCCTCGCAGTTTTATTATAAAAAACCCGCTTCCCAACTGACCCAGCAAGAGGCCGTCCGTTTGGCCGCTGTACTGGCTATGCCGGCTAAGCTCTCGCCCTTGAATCCGGAAAGCCGTTTTTTGCAACAACGAATGACCATGATTTGGAATAATCTTTATATGCACAAACATCCCAAGAATCGAACGGATAGCCTCTCCTCTCCGGCAGCGGCGGATTCATCCGTCAATTCGACTGCGGATACCGTTATCACGGCCGAGGATTCGCTTACCCTGCTTCCGGAAACCGTGGACGAGGGAGAATCCGCCCCGGTGTCAAGCGAAACAGCGGAACCCGATACGGTCCGTCCTTAGCCCGGCAAGTCATTACTTCATTATCAAATAAAGGCTATTTCATTGATCCCTGCAAAGGATCAGGAGTATATTCATTAAGGATGAGCCTTTTGACAATAAGGAGCCCTTTATGAAAACATGTCTGCTTTCTTTCCTCTCCGTTTTCTTGCTCGGAGGTTGCGCTGCCTACAAAGAGTTGAAACCGCTGCCGCCCCCAGCGTCGGTTGAAGGCAAGTATTTGCCTGTGCGCAAAGAGGACAAACAATTCGATCTGAAAAAGGAAAAACAATATTTCATCGCTTTTCCGGCTCCATCGGAAAACCATTTTTATTTAGTCCTCAAGTCGCCGGATAAAAAGACGGTCTCTTTTTCGCTCACGGATTCATTGGCCAAACAGAGCGTGCCCGGACCCCGCATTGCCGACGAATTCAAGGATAGCGCCGATATCGCCGTTTATCCCATCACGCACGCCAAAAGCGGCTATTATCTTCTCTTTGAAAACATCCGTGAAGAGCGGACATTGACTCTGGAATACCGGTATGTTCCGCAATGGCGTTTTAAGTTCGAGAATAAATACGCCTATTACCGCGATATCATCAAGACGCACGCCGTGGATAGGCTCTATTACAAGGAAATCAATTCACAGAACCATTTCGAGGATTTCAACTACGCACTGGCCATTGACACCATCACCCGCCATCAGACCGTGCTAAAGGGCATTCAGGACGAATTCATTGCGCTGGACAGTCTTTTTCCCGCAAACATTCTGAATTCCAATGATCCGGCCTATCAGAACTACACGGTTCTCCGCAAGGTATTGGAGGATGAGCTTCGTTTCCAGAAGGATTACCTCACAGCCCTCCGATTTTTCGGCAGGGAATACGAAACCCAAGGGAAAATTGTCGAGTTCATCAAAGCGGCAGGTGAGCTCTCCGTTTTTTTCAACGAAAAGGAGCATTTGGCCAGTAATGTCACTCAGGAAGGCAAAGATATCTTAAAAAAACGGCTTGCTGAATTTCTACCTTATTTTGATCCTCTGATTGCCGCCAAAACGGATGGGGAGCCTTTGGATTCGGTTGCGTTTGTCACAACGGCCACGGCCAAAGTCCCGGAATTATACGGAAACGCGGAGGTTCCCCTTTCTGCGGAAACGGATCTTCTCTTCAGATTCCTGACGGATTATCATTCCAATGCCGTTAAGACCAATACCCTCAAAGATTCGCTGGAAGCCATTAAAAAAGCAGTGCGGGAAATTCCGGAGATGCCGACAGACGGCCTCTTTAGTGCCATGGAAAAAAGGCTGATGCTCCTGGAAAAAGCCATTCCGTCCCAGATGACCGCGGCCCAATACAATAAATACGGGTCCATGCGGTGCGTAACGGCGTTCAATGCCGCTTCTCTCCAGTTCGGCAGTGGTGTCGTTAAGATGGCCGGACTCTGCCGCGAGGCGGAAGTTCTGGTGGCGCAATTGAATCAGCGCCGGCAAAAAAACGATTTCACCGGCATGCTGACAATACTTTTGTCTCAACCGTCGCTTGCCTTTCTCCAAGAGAAATATAAAACCCTTGATCGTCTCTCGGTGGATCAACAAAAAGGGGAAATCGGCGCTGCCCTCGGTGCAGGACTGTTTGGGACCGCAGAAGCGGGACTGTTCAAACTTGACCGGGACAAGAATTTCATCAACCTGGCTCAGATTAAGCCCGTCCGGGAACGGGCCGTCTTGGATTTGGAAGACACGCTCTATCGTAAGGTAGACCTGACGACCCGCGCCCGGGTCGATGTTTTCCTCGAAGAAAAGGTTCATACGTTGACCGATGTGGATTCCCTCTATACGGATTCCGTTTTCCTGCCGGTTCATGACATCACCTTTACCTCCGGTACGCGCACGGACCTGGTTCAGCGCAAGGCGGATCTGGCGGATCACTTAGCCAAACTCAAAGAAAACGAGTTTCCCGCCAAGGCGGTTCGCCTGTTGTATGATGAATTCATCAAGAGTCCGTCGGATTCCGGTGTCTATAAAGCACGTGCCATTGTGACCCACGGCAACCACTATAAAGGCGATGACAAGGAGATCAAAATCCGGCTTGCCGAATGCGACCCCCTCACTGCCAAATGGATTGTCAAACCCGCCGACTATCGCCGCCTTTTTGCCCTACCGGTCACGAACCGCGAAAAAGGAAAGAACCAATACATGATTCGTCTCAATGTGGATGTCCCGACCGAAGCGCAGTTTCCGGTCTGGGACGTCAACATCAAGCTGCCGAAAGCGGTCGTTAAGAATGCGGCGGACGAGCGTTGGTACGATCAAATCACGCTGAATAAAAAAGAACTCAAGAACGAAGGCCGCTTCACCATTACTGCGCCTACCGCGGACAATGACTATGAGTGCCAGATTACGCCGGTGCAGATGAGCAAGACGCAGCGCAATGTTCTGGAAATCCGCTTCAGTTATCCGGGTCTCCATGTTTTCAATGTCAGCCTCATGGTTCAGAAGCCGATTATCAAGAAGAATTGAACGGTCTTTTTTTGCTCATGGAGGATTGACAGGTTACCTGAAACCGGAGAAAGGCCCCCTGTCTGACTTGCCGGTTCACGCTGTCCGCTCTTGCCTGATTTTACTTGCATAGCGGGAATATGTATGTTATATTGTAAAAAGCCGGGTTGACAAAGATGCAAGCAGCCCGGAAAATCATCAACTTATTTTTCGGAGGGATGCAATGAACAAAGCCCAACTCGTGGCCTCAGTGGCCAAGGACCTGAAGTCTTCCAAGGCACAGGCCGAACATGCGGTGAATTCCGTGCTGGACAACATTCGGCGCAACACCAAGAAAGGTGTTCAGCTGATCGGTTTCGGAAGCTTCTCGGTTTCCAACCGCAAAGCCCGCAAAGGTCGCAATCCGCAGACCGGTGCCACGATTACGATTAAGGCTTCCCGCGTGGTTCGTTTCCGCGCCGGTTCTGCCTACAAGAAATCCGTGTAATCGCATTTTAGCGACGACAATCGAATTTCGAAGCCCTTGGAGTTTTCCCGGGGCTTTTTTTATGATCTCATTTTATCCGGCAGAAAGGGACGTTATGAATGCAAATACAGACAAGATCATTTTGTCGCCGTTCACAAAACCGTTTTTTATTTTAATGGTCTCGCTTCTCTGCATTCAACGCCCCGCCTTTACGGAAACAAGTAATCCGATTCCCTATCTTACTCTTGGGATTGCGTTCTAATATAGATATCATGATTTAATCCGGGCTGCCTGGCAACCTATTGGCAGAATCGTTCAATTCACGGAAAAATCTGCCTTATTTTTCTCCTAATTTATTTTCTTTGTATTCTCATAATATCATTATTATCAATGGAATACGGCGAGTATGTAAGCAAAAAATCTCTTGGCACATAAATTGTACATTTACCTTACTTGAGGAAAGTTATAGACTTACGGAAAGAATAGAAAAAACGCCATGGTTACAAAAGAACTACTATTTCGTAAAACCTCTCTTCCGGCTGTTGGAAAGGCCTTGGATGCGTCGATGCTGCGGAGCAAAGCCATTGCTCAAAACATTGCTAATATTGATGTGCCGGGCTACAAGCGGGTCGAAGTGACTTTTGAATCCGATCTGCAGCGTGCACTTGACAAATCAAAACTTCGCGGTACGAAAACCAGTGATAAGCATCTGGATATCGGGCGCAAAAGCATCAGCAAAGTACATCCGGATTCCTACCGGCCGCAAGACCTGACCAATTCTTCGGGCGTTAACAATGTGGATATTGATATTGAGAATGCGAAACTGGCGGAAAACCAGATTCTGTTCAATTATGAAGTGAAATTAGGGGGCGAACGGTTTAAAGCCGTTCAGCAGGCCATTAAAGGCCGGAATTAATTACTAATCAGAGGATGCCATTATGTCGCTTATAGGACTTTTTTCCGGAATCAACATCAGTGCCTCCGGGTTGCGCGCGCAACGAGTGAAGCAGAACATCATTGCCACCAATTTGGCCAATGCGGAGACTACGCGCACCAAAGACGGCGGTCCCTACAAACGACAGTCCGTGGTATTAAAGGAAAACCCGGATGAATTTGATTACCGACAGGTTTTTGGACCCAAACGAATGGAAGGCAATACCACGCACCGTCATCATATGGCTATTCCAAAACCGGATTTTCCCATTATCACTGAAAAAATCGGCAGTGGGGTCCAAGTGGATTCCATAGAAGAGGATAAAGAACCCGCCCGATTGGTTTACGATCCCACCCATCCGGATGCCAATGCCGAGGGGTATGTGGCCATGCCGAATGTCAATGTCGTTCAGGAAATGACCGATATGATTGCGGCCACACGCGCCTATGAAGCCAATGTGACCGCCATGGGTGCAACCAAAGGGATGCTGATGAAGGCATTGGAGATTTAATAGGATTCATCAAGGAAACGGATTTTTTTAATGAACATACAAAACACCGCTTCTTTTAATTTGGAACACTTTATGGAAGTCCGTAAAGCGGCCCAGATGCGGATGACTCAGACCGGCACAACCGGTTCCGTGTCCGGAAGCTCGGCTGTTTCCGAGAATGGCGTGGTGGATTTCACCCGGATCATCGAGCAGCTCAAGGCGGCCAAGACGCGGACCGAAGCCACTCCGGCGGTCTCAAGACCGAACCGGCCGCAAGCACCGCAACGGATGTTGCGTACGGATAAGGCGGACAGCGTCTCCGGCCTGTTGAATGCCTATGGCCCGAAGCAGGTTCTTTCGACGGATAAAATCGGGGAAGTCGACGCCCTGGCTAACACAAGACATTTAGGGACCTTGTTCGACAAGGTCGCTTAATCGATAGGAGACACGACGTATGGCAGATCTCAATAACAGCATTCTCGGCATCGACAAACTCAGCCGTTTGTCCGAACCCGGTAAACAGAAAACCGTCATCAACGATCCGAGCGCACCCTCTTTTACCGACACCCTTCAGGGTTTCATCAAGGACGTGAACAGCATGCAGAACCATGCGGACCGTTCCATTGAAAAGATGGTGGCCGGCGAGATTACCGATGTGCATCAGGTCATGGTGGCCGTGGAAGAGGCGAACACCGCCTTTTCTCTTATGACCGAATTGCGGAATAAAATGTTGGACGCTTATCAGGAAATCATGAGAATGCAGGTGTAGCATTCGGTCGGCCGGCGGGTGCTGTGGGAGGCGCCTGTTGTCCATTAAAATGAGATTGGGAACTCACAAGGGAGATAGACATGTCTGATTTTTTCAAACAACTGCTCAAACAAATCAATGATATCTGGAACCGTCTAAACCGGGGCCAGAAAATCATCACCGCTGCGGTCATTACATTGACCTTTATCGGCCTTATCGTGCTCATCGTCTGGGTCGGCTACAACGGCAAAAGCGGCAATTATACTCCCCTCTTTTCCAATCTGGAGTTGTCGGAATCCGCTTCCATTGTTGAGAAGCTCAAGGAAAGCAAGATCGAATACCAGATTGAAAACGACGGTCATTCCATTCTGGTCCCCAAAAAGAGTGTTTACGAGATGCGCATGACCTTCGCCAAAATGGGACTGCCCAAAAGCGGCGGTATCGGGTATGAGCTTTTTGACAAGACCAACCTCGGCATGACCGATTTCGTCCAAAACCTCAATTTCAAAAGAGCGTTGGAAGGTGAATTGGCCCGTTCCATCGAAAGTCTGGACGAGGTCGACCGCGCCCGCGTCCATGTGGTCATTCCCAAGGAGACCATTTTCATTGAAAAACAGAAGAATGCCACAGCCTCGGTCGTGCTGAAACTGAGGCCGGGCATCAAGCTCAACGAGAAGCAGGTGACCGGTATCGCCAATCTCGTCGCCTATGCCGTGGAAGGGCTGCAGCGCAAGAGCATTACCATCATGGATACCGAAGGCAATTTATTGTCCGATGCGTACGGTGATTCCGAACTGGCGGAGCGGACCAGCAGTCAACTCCAACTTCAACAGAAGGTGGAACAGGCCATGGCCAGAAAGGCGCTCGAGATGCTGGAAAGCGTACTGGGGCCCAACAAATCCCAGGTCAAGGTCTCCGTTGATCTGAATTTCGAGCAAATTACCAAGACCCAGGAGATTTACGATCCCACCAGCAAGGTGGTGCGTTCTGAAGAGCGCAATGAAGAATCGACCGCCAACTCGCCCCAGGGCGATGAGAAACGGGAGAATTCCATCACCAACTATGAAATGAACAAAACCGTACAGAACATCATCGGGGAGGTGGGGTCCATTAAGCGCATCTCCATTTCCGCGGCCGTGGACGGAATATATGAGACCGACAAGGAAGGCAAGCGCAATTATGTGGCGCGGGCCGCCGAAGAGATCCTGAAATTGGAGGAGCTGGTCAAGCGCGCGGTCGGATATGATCTCCAGCGCGGTGATCAGAT
>MGVN01000172.1:30630-32973 GCA_001800515.1 Elusimicrobia bacterium RIFOXYB2_FULL_49_7
GTGGCGCGCCGTACCAGTGAGATTGTAGAGAAGCTGGAACTTCTCTCCAAGAGCGATCCGGATTCCGTGGTGAACATCATCCGCGGATGGCTTGCTCAGAGCGCGGCCAGCAACCCGCAGCAGGTTTAGAGACACAGACTCTCATCAAGGAAGAAAGGGGAGCGGTATGGCAGGTTTCATGAAAAGCGAATTCGAAAAAGAGGACGGTCAGAGCCAGGTCACAGGTAAGGCGCTGAACATCCCCGGGCTGCGGAAGGCGGCCATTGTTCTTGTGGCGCTGGGGACCGACACCTCAGCCAAAATATTCCAGAAGCTCGGCAACGATGAGGTGGAAAAACTGACCACCGAAATTGCCCGACTGGAAGGGGTGACCCCGGATATCCGCGAGAAGGTGCTGGAGGAATTCCACCACCTCAGCATGGCACAACAGTTCATCAATCAGGGCGGCATTGATTATGCGCGTGAGGTGCTCGAAGCGGCCCTCGGCCCCAACCGGGCGCGCGAAATTCTGGACAAAGTGCAGGAGGCCATCCGTACCACCGGTTTTAATCTGCTCGAATCCGTTGACCCGCAACAGTTGGTCAACTTTATTCAAAAGGAACATCCGCAGACCATTGCGCTTCTGCTTGCTCACATGAGTGCCGCCCATGCGGCGACCATCATGTCCGCATTACCCACGGAACTTCAGGTCGAGGTATCCACCCGTATTGCGACAATGGAATCCATCTCGCCGGAGGTGCTGCAGCAGGTGGAACAAGTGCTTTCTGAACAGGTGAAGGTTCTTTTCGGCGGCAATGTGTCGGAAATCGGCGGCGTCAAGGCCATTGCCGAAATGCTCAACATGGTGGACCGTGCGGCAGAGAAGAACATTCTCGGCAATCTGGAACGCGAAAACCCGGAACTGGCCGCAGAAATCAAGAACCTCATGTTCGTTTTCGAGGACGTCATGCTTATCGACGACCGCTCCATGCAGCGCGTGCTCAAAGAAGTGGATACCAAAGAGCTCGGGTTGGCCCTGAAGGGCGCCAACGAAGAGGTGCAGGCCAAGTTCTTCAAGAATATGTCGCAACGTGCGGCCGAGATGATCCGCGAGGAAATGGAATTCATGGGCCCGGTCCGTTTAAAGGACGTGGAAGAGTGCCAGCAGCGCATTGTGGACATCATCCGTCGCCTCGAAGACGACGGCGAGATCATCATCTCCGGTCGCGGCGGTGACGACGAAATCGTGGTGTAACGGTCGTTTCGGCACGCCCCGATACCGCTCGGGGGATGTGCTCGGCCACCCGCTGAAAGGAAGGCAAGTATGAATGCAGCCTTGAATCAGGTTCTGATGGAAGCGGCGGCCAAAGAGCTCCGTGGAAACCTTTCAGATATGATGCCCAAGAGTGCGGTGCGCAAGCTTGATCCGAAAAAAGAATACGCCCCTTACGATCTCACCCTCGGGGAATTCTACATCCCGGGCCGTACGCGCCGGGAAGAACCTTCCGAAGAACAAAAAATGGTTCTCGGACTCAAGGCGTATGTCAAGACACTCCAAGATGAGAATAATCGTTTACGCGCACTTGTCCCAAGCGAGCGAGACAAAGCCCGGCAAGCCGCCCTTGAAGAAGGACGCAAAGCAGGTTTTGAAGCGGGTCTGAAACAGGGCAAAGCGGAAAGTACCTCTGCTGCCGCCAAGGTGCAGGCGAACCTGACCGCAGTACTCAAGGATTTTGCCGTTAAAAAAGAGGCCGTACTGGAAAAAAGCGAGCGCAAAACCCTGGAAATCGTCTTTTCCGCTGTGGAGCATATCCTCCGCCGGGAATGCAGCTTGGATAATAAAATCGTCCTGAACGTCATCCGTGCCGCGCTGGCCGAAGCGGGCCAATCGGACCGCATCACGCTACGGGTCAATCCCAAAGAGGTCGAGGCCGTCAATGCGGGAAAGGACTTCTGGCAACCTGTCAACAACACCCTGTCCGGTATCACGATCGAAGAGGATCCGCGCGTTACGTGCGGCGGCGTGGTCATCGAATCCCTGGGCGGTACCGTGGACGGCCGTCTGGAGACCCAGCTTGAAAATCTCAGGGAGATTTTTCTCAAGTGCTGGGAACAAGGCGCGGGGGCCATTACCTGACATGGAATCCTCTCTGGATAAATATACGCAAGCGCTGAACCCGCATACCCGTCTTTTCCGTGTGAACGGCCGGGTGAGCCAGGTCATCGGACTGGTCATCGAATCCGACGGCCCAACCGCCGCCATCGGCGAAATCTGCCGGATGGAACACGAAGGGCGCGCAGTCGGACTGGCGGAAGTGGTCGGCTTTCGGGGAGAAAAAACACTGCTCATGCCGCTCGGGGAGA
>MGVN01000173.1:0-401 GCA_001800515.1 Elusimicrobia bacterium RIFOXYB2_FULL_49_7
AAACCCGCATCAACTATTGTGTCTTCTGTTTTGTGCACAAGAAACTCTTTCATGGTTTTTATTTATTTAATAATATCACAAATCATCACTCAGTTTAATTAACTAGAGCGATGAGGACAACCAGCCCAACAACAAGGTCTGCGCATTCCACTTTTGAGTTTGGAGAGTGTTTTTTCAATTCTAATACTCCGCGTCTCTGCCTTTTTTCCAGATGTGACCCAACAAATCCACTCGTTTCGTGCAAGCGGTGTTATATCTTCCCACGCTTTCTGTGCAACTGAGTTAGAGACAAGTGCTTTTTGTAAGTCTTCTGGTACTCTATGCACCACCCCGTGGACAATCTTCTTTTTATTGTTTTTGATCATTTTTTATGTTGACCAAATAAAAATGCTTCGTCTCCG
>MGVN01000173.1:448-1239 GCA_001800515.1 Elusimicrobia bacterium RIFOXYB2_FULL_49_7
TACAAGCTTCTGATAAGTGGAAACCGTGCCGTCAAGAAACAAGTGAAATTCCGGGGAAGTGGCATAATCAAGAATTATGCTGAAACCAAAAGGGCTCTCCATCGGCACCATGCCGGAAAAACCCTCATACTTCGGAGAAATGGGCGGAGCGACTAATCCGCTTCCGGCAAAACCGGAAAACCCGAACGTGAAAGGTTTATTTTTCACGGTTTTCTGCGCCGCAACGGCCGGAGAGCCACCGACAAAAAACAACACCATAAAACATACTAAACAACCTGCCAAACAACTCTTCATGCAACCTCCAATGTTATGAACCGCCTGTTCGTCAGGCAGCCAATTACTGCAACTTATTGCAAATAATAGTCGGGGAAGTTCAGGTGATCGGGAAGTCGCCGCGGGAGTTATTGATGTTTGCCGGATAATTCTTTCATGGCTTCATGCACTTCGTGCCTGTGCTGCTTGCTCTCGATTCCTGAGAGCAGGCTGTAGGCGCACGGCACCACAAAGAGCGTCAAAAGGGTGGAAACCATGACGCCGCCGATTACAACCACGGCCATCGGAATCCTGGTTTCAGCGCCGGGGCCAAGCGCCAACGCGGAAGGCACGGCGGCGGCTATCGTCGCAACTGAAGTCATTATTATCGGCCTTAAGCGTATCGGGCAGGCGTGCATCAGGGCGTTAAAAACGTTCATGCCGTCGTCTCTTTTGCGGTTTGTAAAATCAACCAGGAGTATCGAATTCTTTTTTACGATACCCATGAGAAGTATTATGCCTATCGCGCTGTACATATT
>MGVN01000173.1:1271-1744 GCA_001800515.1 Elusimicrobia bacterium RIFOXYB2_FULL_49_7
AGGCCACAAAAATACCGAGTATAAGCGCAAGGTAAAGGCTGCCGAAAGAATCTTTATAAGCCTGCGCGCTGCCTGTAAAAACGAGTTTATATCCCTCGGGAAGCAGCTGCCTGCCCAGTTGCTCGACTTTCTTCAGCGCCTCCCCCTGCGATTTCCCGGGCGCAACGTTTGCGTACATCCGTATAGCGCGTTCGCGGTTCTTGCGCGTTATGGATAACAGCGACGGCCTTTGCAGTATGCCGACGACTTCCGAAAGCCTTATTACCTCGCCGCGGTTATTGCGCACCCATATCTTGCTGATGTCTGAAACCCTGTTGCGGTCGGAGGCAAGCAGTTGCACCCGTATATCGTAACGCCGGCCGCCCTGCGTGTATTTACCGACGCGCACGCCGCCTATCATTGAATTTATCGTGTTACCTATGACGGAAATGCTTACGCCGCGCTCGGCGGCTTTTTTGCGGTCCGGCACAACG
>MGVN01000173.1:1750-1872 GCA_001800515.1 Elusimicrobia bacterium RIFOXYB2_FULL_49_7
TCGGGCATTCCTATCTGGTAGTCGGTGTTGACATCCACAAGCATCCCCGTTTTTTCCATTTCGTCCGACATCCTGCCGCTCAGCCCGGCCAGCTTATCCCACTCGGAACCGTTCAACGTAAA
>MGVN01000173.1:1949-7105 GCA_001800515.1 Elusimicrobia bacterium RIFOXYB2_FULL_49_7
TGCTCTTAAGCTCTTTTCTTAAGATCGGCATAAGTTCCTGCTGGGTTAGCGGCCGCCCTTTCTTTTTGTCAACCGGGCGCTCGCGCAAACCTTTCAATGTCATCATGATATGGCCGCTGTTGGCCATGTCGCCGCCGATATTGCTGAAATAGCTGTTTATTTCAGGGTGCCGGATGATAACCTTTTCCGCTTCTTTAAATACGGCGTTCGTGAACTCTATTGACGAACCCACTTCCGTATTTATTCGCGCCGTCAGCATACTCATATCCTGCGGCGGGACGAACTCCTTCCTTACAATTGAGAACAGCGCCAGCGAGCCGGCGAACATCGAAAAAGACACTAATATTACCGTCCATCTATGGTTAAGGCACCACCTGAGAATAACAGTATACGTTTCTTTAAGCCACGCCATAAAATTATCCATCGCTTTGCCTGTCGCCGTTGTATGCCCGATGGCCAGGAATTGCGCGCAGAACATGGGGGTAAGCGTCAGCGCCCCTAAAAGGGATATCATCACCGCCACGGAAATCGTAACGCCGAACTGCATGAAATATTTACCTATTATGCCGCGCATGAATATTACCGGCACGAATATCGCAAGTATCGCTATCGTCGCGGCGATGGCCGCAAACGTAATCTGGCGGGCACCCTTTATAGCCGCGCGTATTTTCGATTCCCCCTCCTCGCGGTGGCGCGCAATATTTTCAAGCATCATTATGGCGTCGTCCACCACTATGCCGATAACAAGCGACAACCCAAGCAGCGTAAACGTGTTAAGCGTGTATCCCAGCATATAAATGACGAAGAACGTGCCGCATATTGAAAGCGGTATGGTGAGAAAAACGTTGAGCGCCGAGCTGAAAGACCCCAGGAACAGCCAGCATACGATCGCGGTAAGAAGAACCGACAGCAACATCAGGAAATTCATTTCGCCGATGGAGTCGCTGATAAATTTCGTCGTGTCGAAACGGATTTCAAGCGTCATGCCGTCGGGAAGGTATTTCTGCATAACGGCCAGGCGTGCCTTTACCGCATTGGCCACCTCGACGGCATTGGTGCCGCGCTGCTTGCGGATGCCCAGGCCAACCGTAGGCACGCCGTTAGTGCGCGATATCCGCCTTATGTCGGCCAGGCCGTCCTCCACCGCGGCTATGTCGCCTATCATTATCTTTTTCCAGAGAGGTGAGCCTTTCCTGCCCGGTATGATTATCGAACTGAACTCTTTTACGGTGCCGGCCTCGCCGGTAACGCGTATGTTCATTTCGCTTGCGCCCGTGTCTATGTAGCCCGCCGGCACCTCGGCGTGTTCCGATAAAATGGCGGACGTTATATCGTCAACGGTCAGTTCGCTGTCCCTCATTTTATCGGCGTTCAGCCAGACCCTCAGGTTCGGGTCCACGTACCCGCCCATGAATACATCGCCTACGCCGGCAATGGTAGTCAACTGGTCCTTCACGTTATCACGCACGTATTGCATTAAAAATTTAAGCGGCCTGTCGCCGGATAACGTCAGCCAGATAATCGGCTGGTCTTCGGGATTGCTTTTACGGATAATCGGCGGCTCCAGGTCCCGCGGCAGATTGTGCTGCGCTCTTGAAATGCTGCTTTGAACTTCCTGCAGCGCCACGTCAATATTTGTACTCAGGTCAAACTGTACCGAGATATCGCAACTGCCCTGCCGCGAGGTGGACACGATTTCCTGGATTCCCTGCACGCCCATGATGGCGCCTTCGATGGTATCGGTTACTTCCGTTTCCATAACTTCCGGAGCCGCGCCTTCCCATGAAGTGGAAATTGAAAGCACGGGGTTATCCACGTCCGGCAGCTGGCTGACCCCAAGGCGCAGGAAAGCCATAAGGCCGAACAGGATCAGCCCTATCATAAGCATCCACGCGAACACCGGGTTTTTAATCGACGTATCAGAAAGTGACATAAATTCCTTACTCCGCCGTTATATCCAGAAGCGCTTTTGCGCTTTTTACTTCGATAAGCGCGCGGTCAAGATTTTTTTTCGCCTCGAGCATACCGGTCATTGCCTGTATCACGTCAAGATTATTGACGAGGCCGTAACGGTAGTCTTTGATTTGTATGCGGTAGCTTTCCCCGGCCTTATCATAAGCCTTCCCGTAAGCCGCCGCCTGCTTGAGCGACGAATCAAGCAGCCTGTAATAACCGCGGACTTCCGTTTCCGTCCTGCGCTCCAAAAATAAAACGCTCTCCTCAAACTGCATTAAACGGGAAGCCTCCTGCTTTACAACCGAACGGCGCGCCCCACCCTGGAACAGCGGCAGTTCCACCGACAAAAGCGTTTCCCACCTGCTGTCGGCCATGCTGCCGCTTCTTATGTGATAAAATGAACCGTCGAGGTTAACCGTCGGAAGAAAGGCTCCTTTTGCGGCTTTCAGCCTGTACGATTGCGCCACAATATCCTGCCTTGCCGCCTCAATGTCGGAGCGATCCCTTACCGCTTCGATATATTTTCTCAAATCACCCGGCCCGGGCGGCAACGGCGCGTCATCAATTATGGCAATCGAATCAGGGCTTAATCCCGTCAGAAAAGCAAGAGCTTCAACGGCCTTTGAGCGGTCATAATACGACTTCTGCTCGTTGGCTTCAAGCGTAGCAAGCTGTGATTCAACCGCCAGCGCCTCGCTCCGCCGGGATTTTCCAAGCCGGACCCTGTCTTTAAGTTCGCCAAGCCTTTCATTTAAGAGTTTAAAGGAGTTTTTAACGTTTGCCATGTCCGCATCGGCCAGCGCTAAATCATAGAACGCGGAGGTGAGTACGGCTTCAAGGTTGCGGTGTAAGGTTTTGTATTGCAGTTCTTCTTTCCTTACAAGCGCTTTTGCGTATGAGATCGCCGAAGTATTTCTGAAACCGTAGAAAATCGGCTGGCGGAACGTGAATTTAGAATCGGAAAGCCCGGTTTGATACGCGCCGCCCGCCGTATCGCGGTAAAGTTTTGCGTATTCGTAGCCGGCCGCAGGCCACACGCCGGACCATGCCTGCGCATAGGCATACCCTGCTTGTTTTAGTTTTTCGGATTGTATTTTAAGTTCGCTGCTGTTTGCTTCGGCCAGAGACATGCATCGTCTCAGCGTAAGCGGGGCGGGAATTTCCTGCGCGGCAACAAAAACTGCGGCAAACACACAAACTGCGGAGGAACACAAAAATATCTTGTAATCTTTCATATTACAGAGAAGCAAATTCAGGGTTGAATCCGGCACGGCATCTGCGGCAGAATTTGTCAATAATTTCTGCGTGCGGCGTAGTTAAAGCTCAAAAAGTATTTTCTCCATCCGGCAAAAGTGATTATAGCACATTTCAGCTCAAATTTGTACCCGTCTACTCGTAACTTATCCTGTAAACGGCTCCCACTTTATCATCGGAAATCAGGATGGAACCGTCCGGCATTGGTAAAATGTCCACGGGCCTGCCCCATGCCCTGCCCCTGTCAAGCCAGCCTTCGGCGAACGTTTCGTAGGAAGCCGCACCATCGGCATTGAAGCGCACAACGGACACGCGGTATCCTGTCGGCGACGTACGGTTCCATGAGCCGTGTTCCGCAATAAATATCCCGTTACGATATTCCTGAGGGAACATCCTGCCAGAGTAAAACCTCATACCCAGCGCCGCTACGTGGGCGGGGAGTTCAACCGCGGGAGAAACATAATCGCCGCAGGAACGCCCCTTTCCGTATTGCGGATCGGCGACGTTTTTTCCGTGACAGTATGGAAAACCGAAATGCAATCCTTCCGAGGAAGCATAGTTAAGCTCATCGGCGGGCACGTTGTCGCCCAGCAAATCCCTGCCGTTGTCCGTGAACCATAATTTTCCCGTCGAAGGGTCCCAGTCGAACCCCATGCTGTTGCGTACGCCTGAAGCGAAAATTTCAAGCCCCGTACCGTCCGGGTTCATTCGGGCTATTGTTGCGAAAAGTTTTTCCGGAGACAGGCAGACGTTGCACGGCGCCCCTATGGATATATAAAGCCTGCCGTCCGGGGCAAAAGCAATGTATCTCCAATTGTGATGTAAACTATCCGGAATATTGTCGTTTATTACAACCGGGGCGGGCGGATTATCAAGCCTGTTTTCGATGTTATCGTACCTTATCACGCGGGTAATTTCCGCAACGTAAAGCGAGCCGTTATGAAACGCGACACCGTTGGGAAGGCCAAGCCCGCTTGCTATTGTGACGATTTCTTCAGCCTTTTTACCATCCCGGCTGAGCAGAGCGTACACCTTTCCTTCGCCGCGGGTACCGACGAAAACAGTTCCGTTGCTCCCCAAAGCCATCGAACGCGCCCCCTTAACGTTGACGGCGTAAACATCAATGGTAAAGCCGGGAGGCAGTTTTATCCTGTTTATCGGCGGGCCGGAAGCGGGGGATATGACAGGGTAAATAAAAATAAGCGCCGCAATGGCCAAATTACCGACTATTGCAAATCGGTTCACTTTTCTTCCCAAAGCTCGAATACGTTGCCTTCCGTATCCATTATCTCGGCCCAGTATCCCCATTCCCCGGCTTCCTGTTTCGGGGTAACAATCTTACCCCCGGCTTTCTTAACTTTATCGAGATACCTTGAAACCGACGCAACGCTGATTACAATCAGAGGCCGGTCGCTTTTTCTTTCCCTTTTAAACAACGCCCCGTTTATGGCGCCCTTTTCCTTCGGCTTCCAATTTTTATCCATGTCAACGGTCTTGGCGTAAACATAATCACCGCCATTCCAATCCTCAAACTTCCACCCGAAAACACTTTTTAAGAATTTTTGCGCTCTTTTAAGATTATCGGCAGGTATTTCAAAATGCGTTACTTTGTCCATTATCCCCTCCTATGGTCGCACCCGCGCGGAAGCGCGGGCTAGCTTTCGCTCCGCTCAAGCCGCTCCGGCGCGATAGGTGAATCGCGCGCCGGAGTGCTCCCCAAGGGGGAACATCCTGTTCCCCCTATGGCGTCCCGCCAAACTGGCGGGACTGTTACCCCTTTCCGAATGGTTCAACAACCTTTATTCCTGGTCGCACCCGCGCTTCCGCGCGGGTTAAGGCGATTTTCAGTTTTTGCGCTATATACTTTCCATTTTATACAATTCAATACCGCCGGTCAAGCCCGGCGAGATTACAGAACATGTTGAATTCTGTTGAATTCATCTCAT
>MGVN01000174.1:0-3498 GCA_001800515.1 Elusimicrobia bacterium RIFOXYB2_FULL_49_7
ATTGTGTCTTCGGGAAGGCTGAGCGCTCTCTCCGTGTAGTACGCGCGCGCGCGGTCCCGGCCGTCGCAGCCGCCCATGGCGACGAATCGTTTTATTTTCCCCTTTTTAATAAGGTCAATGACTTTGTCTTTGGCCGTATGGAGGAAGTGATGGCCGAAACCGCTCATAAAATCAGGTTCATTGAGAGGTGTTGGCGGCAGGCAGCGCAGGGCAAGTGAAATAAGCGCAGAGAAATCCTTCGTGCCTCCGTCTTCTTCGATATGAGGCACCCCGGGATAGCCGGCAACGCTCGTCGTGAAGATCCTTTCCGCATACCCTTTTTCCACGGGCACGATACAGTTGGAGGTGAGAAGGACTGGCCCGTTGAATTTTGTGAACTCCTCAGGTTGCTGCCACCAGGCATTGCCGTAGTTCCCTGCGAAATGTGCGAACTTTTTGAAATAGGGAAGGCTTTGCGCGAGGATCATCTCGCCGTTCGTGTAGATATCAATGTCTTTGCCTTCACTCTGTTTCAGCAGCAGTTCCAGGTCTTTCAGATCGTGTCCGCTCACCAGTATTCCCGGGCGATTTCTTATGCCGGTGCTTACTTTGGTCGGTTCCGGGTTGCCATAGGTCGCGCTATTGGCCTGGTCGAGAACAGCCATGGCAGCGACATTGAATGCGCCAGTCTCGACCAGTAGCTCTAAAAGCTCGTCCATGGGAGTATTCAACCCGACCTTATTGAGAGCACCGAAAGTAAAATGGAAGATCTCATCGTCATAGAAACCAAGGGTTGCCGCGTGATAGGCATAGGCGGAAAGTCCCTTCAATCCATAGGTGATCGTCTCCTTCACGGAGCGGATATCCGCGTCCTGTTCATCGAGAACTCCAACCTTCAGGCTCTTGCGAAATATTTCGTCCCTGTCCGCAGGCATCCA
Source organism: Elusimicrobia bacterium RIFOXYB2_FULL_49_7 (assembly GCA_001800515.1). Next base: position 918 of record MGVN01000174.1, read on the forward strand.
GGAGGCATTGTCCGGCAGTTTTGTTCCGGCAGGAGCGTTGGCAAGATAAAGCCCGCGCAGCATCTCGCGCTGAACGAGCGCCTTCTCTATAAGGGCGATGATGCGTTCTGCGTCAAAATTAGTATTCGTGATGGTGGTAAAAAGGCACTCAGCCACGAACACTCCCGTCTTTCTCAAGAACTCCGTGTCTGTAGTTTTCTTATCATGGAACAAGGGTAAAGCGTAGAAAGACATCCCCTGCAGCAAGTATATCAGAAGGTCCTGCAGGTTCGCCGTTTCATCTGTTTTGCCGCAGATGCCCTGCGTGGTACATCCCTTCCCGTTCCCTGTTTCCTGGCACTGATAACAGAACATATTCATATAGTTTCCTATCCTTTATTATTGTGACCTGTAGTCTCTATTATACAACATCCGATCAGAAAGAAAATAGTATCTTTCAGGGATCTCAAAGAATACAGCAAGCAAAGACTGTTATTCGTCGAAGAAACTCTCTCGTTCCAGGCCTTCATCATCCCCCCCTGCATCGGTGTCCCCATTCCAAAACTTCGTGATGCGCGATTCTATAGCCGCAGGATCGCCCGCCCTGCGAAACGGAAGCCACCCCGGCGGGCTCAGTTTTCGGTACAGCGGCGTTGTGAAGCGGTCGTCAATAAGCAGGACAACTCCCTTGTCTGTTTCTGTTCTTATGACGCGGCCCACTGCCTGGAGCACTTTATTCATGCCGGGATAGGTGTACGCGAATTCAAAACCCGCCTCGTCCGCGTTCTGATAATACTCTTTTACGATCTCGCGCTCAAGGCACACCTGCGGCAACCCTACGCCGACAACAACAACTCCTGACAGGCGTTCTCCCACAAGGTCGATACCTTCGCCGAACACTCCGCCCATCACCGCAAACCCGGCAAGGGTTCTCTCGCCGAACGACGAAAACTCGTTAAGGAAGACCTGTCGTTCCTGCTCTGTCATGGAGCTGCGCTGGCAAAGAGCATGAATATCGCCCTTCATGAGACAGAACCGCTCGTACACTTCGTTCATGTATCGATAGGAAGGAAAATATACAAGGTAATTGCCTGCTTTAGCGCGCGCCACCGCTGCGATAGCTTCTGCCACGGCATCATAGCTCAATGACCGCATCTTGTATCTTGTCGAAATCCTGTCATGAAAAAGCACAAGAAGGTTTTCTTTTGGGAAAGGAGACGTCAGGGACATGGTGACCGCTCCCTCATCACCGCCCACCACTTTTATAAAATATTCCATGGGAGACAAGGTGGCTGAAAAAAGGACAGAGGCATAAGCACGCCGAAACATCGCTTTGAGCTGAGGAGCAGGATCAATACAAAACAGCTTTACCTTCACCTCGCCTGAAGAACGCCCGCGCTTTCCGTCTTGTTTACCCTGATCGCCGCGCTCACTACGCTCGGCGTAGAAGGTATAACATTCGCCTGCAGTTTCAGCGGTCCTGATGAATCGCTGCGCCTCAAGGTACAGATCAAGCAGTTCTTGGTGAAAGGAAAGCTTCTCTTGTACGGACAATGCTTCATCCGCATGGCGCACGAATTTCCAGAGAAGCCCTGAAAGGGTTTCCGGCACTTCCGCAGACCGGTAGAAGCAATTCTCCTGGCACTGGGCATGCACTTCTTTAAAACAGCTGACGAGTTCGGAAAGAGAGGAATGAAGCCTTCTCAGACGCGGCGGTACTCTCTTCTTCGAGCGCCCGCACGCCTGTTTTACCGCGAGAAAGTGATCCTTTGACAGCTCCGCGGAGAACATCTCGCGGGCTCGGTCCACGAGATTGTGCGCTTCGTCTACGAGAAACACATACTTTTCAAAAAGGTATTTCCCGTTGCTCTCGTCAAAATACCGGCGCAGGTGCGCACGGGGGTCGAAAGCATAGTTGTAATCCGCGATCACGGCATCGACCCAGAGTGACATATCGAGCGAGAGTTCGAACGGACAAAGGGTATACGTGCGGGCATACGCTTCTATGCGCGCGCGGTCGAATGAATCTTCGGAGAACATGTCCTGCAGCGCGTCACCCAGGCGGTCATAATAGCCGCGGGCGAACTCGCACACCTCCGGGTCGCATTCAACGTCAGGCTTGAAGCATATCTTTTCCTTTGCGGTGATAGTGACGGTCTTAATACGCAGCCCCTGGCTCCGCATCGTTTCAAATGCCTGTTCTGCTATCGTTTTGGTGATGGTTTTTGCGGTAAGGTAGAATAGTTTTTGGCAAAGTTCTTCGCCTACCGACTTTACTGAAGGGAACAAGGTCGCCATGGTTTTACCAATGCCCGTCGGTGCCTGAGCGAACACCATTCCCCCGTCCCGCGCTGTTTTGTAAACGCTTACTGCCAGTTCCCGCTGTCCCCTGCGATAGGCGCTGAAAGGAAAAGAGAGCTCTTTGATGGAGGTATTTCGTACTTCCGCCCAGTGCTGCAGCGTCTTCGCCCAGAGCATGTGCTTTTCGAGAATGGTATTAAAGAACGCTTCAAGCTCGGTAAAGGGACAGTCTTTGGAAAACCGCTTTGTTTCGCCGCTATCGAGCTGATAATAGATAAGCTCAACGGTGCTTCGGGGAATC
>MGVN01000174.1:3564-3706 GCA_001800515.1 Elusimicrobia bacterium RIFOXYB2_FULL_49_7
AAATGATTGAAGTTTTGAAGCAGATCGGCAGTGATTTTTGAATAGATAAATACCGAAAGGATGTCCGCGTCTTTGTAAAAATTGAAATTATCCATCCTGAGCGGCTCCTGCACGAACTCGACATCATGGTGCTTTTTCAGTT
>MGVN01000174.1:3751-5990 GCA_001800515.1 Elusimicrobia bacterium RIFOXYB2_FULL_49_7
TTTTCATAGTTCCCCCATAATAAAAAACCGCCTCCCAGAGGACGGCGGTGCGTGATTTCCATCCCCCTTTGATCATATCGTAACACTTTGCCGCGCTCTACGTCAACAATAAAACGCGCCCTGCAGATCACTCTGCGGGGCGCGTCTCACCTTTTTCTAATATTTTACAGGTTCACTATACCGGCTTTGCCGCCAGTATATCAGCGAGGTCCTTGTCAGCCGTTGTTATAGGCTTAATGTCGAATTTGTCCACGAGGATCTTGAGCACATTCGGTGATACGAAAGCGGGCAGCGACGGCCCGAGCCGGATGTTCTTAATACCAAGCGAAAGGAGCGTGATAAGTATACAGACCGCTTTCTGCTCATACCACGAGAGCACAAGGGAAAGCGGCAGCTCGTTTACCGAAACCTTAAATACATCGGCAAGAGCTGACGCTACCTTGATCGCGGAATAGGCGTCATTGCACTGGCCCATATCGAGCAATCTGGGCAGCCCGCCGAGCGTCCCGAATTCAAGCCTGTTGAAACGGTATTTCCCGCATGCAAGCGTAAGAATGATAGAGTCCTGCGGCACCTTCTCCGCAAGCTCAGTGAAATAATTCCTGCCCGGTTTCATGCCGTCACAGCCGCCGATGAGGAAGATATGCTTGAGCGCGCCTGACTTGACCGCGCCAACCACTTTATCCGCCACTCCGAGCACTGTTTTATGCCCGAAACCCGTCATCAGGGTCTTGGTTTCCTTTATCTCCTCTTTGAACCCGCCGAGAGAGATCGCCTTGCTTATGACGCCGCTGAAATCCTTTTTTCCGTTCACAGCGACAATATGTTCGGTTCCCGGCCAGCCTACGACTCCGGTCGTAAATATCCGGTCCTTATAACCTGATTTGGGTTCTCTGATGCAGTTCGTCGTCATAAGGATAGCAGCAGGCACATTCTCGAACTCTTTCTGCTGGTTCTGCCATGCAGTACCATAGTGTCCGGCAAGGTGCTTGTGCTTATGTAACTCAGGGTAGCCGTGCGCAGGAAGCATTTCGCCGTGAGTGTAGATGCTGATCCCTTTGCCCTCAGTTTGCTCCAGGAGTTGTTTTAGATCAAGAAGGTCATGACCGGAAACAATGATCGCGGGGCCTTTATTAATAGAAAGCGGTACCTGTGCGGGAACGGGCGCGCCGAAGTGCCTGTTGTGCGCCCTGTCGAGGATCTCCATAGTCGTAAGATTGACCTTCCCGAGTTCCATGACCAGTCCGAGCAGTTCATCAGCAGTGAGCTTATTCTCCGCTATTGCAGCAAGCCCTTTGTATATGAAAGCTGGGATACTTTCATCGCTCTCGCCAAGGATCATAGCATGATCCGCATACGCTGCCATTCCTTTAAGGCCGTAAAGTATCAGCTCGTGCAGGCTTCTTATGTCTTCATTCAGTCCCGGATCCGCCATAATGCCGACTTTTTCAGCCTGAATGAGCAGTTCTTGCCGCGTTGCTGCAGGTTTCCAGAGCGCATAAGCGGGGAGAGCGCTTTTATCGTATTCCTTTCCCTGTTTCTTTGCATACTCAGCAAAGAATAGTTTTTCGGCTTTCTCTTTCATTGCCTGCGACTGTGCTATCTTTTTTTCTATGACCGCCGCGTCAAAATTGACGTTGGTGAGAGTAACGAACAACCCCTCGATGACCAGTCCGTCCATTGCGCGTTCAGTCACTCCGAGTTCCCGCAGCTTGTTGCCGTAAAATGAAATGCCTTTCAGATTATGGATGAGCGCGTCCTGAAGTAACGCTACCTCCGCGGGTTTCCCGCATACTCCCTGTGCGTGCGTGCATCCAATGCCGCCGCCCGTTTGTTCACACTGCCTGCAAAACATACTCATGTCAGCCTCCGTTTTGTGCCCGCGTCGTCCAGCAGGCATTGTATGGTGATCTCTTCAAATTCCTGTATGAGCTTGCGCTCTATGCTTTTAAGCCTGCATCGCAGGACGCACGTGCTCCTGTTATCGCAGAGCTTCTTTCTGAACATGCACGTTGAAAGTTCCAGCTCCCCCTGGAACGATCTTATAACATCGATAAGATGTATAGTGTCCGGCTCGCGCACAAGTTTCACGCCGCCTGTTTTCCCTTCCTTTGTCATGAAGTACCCTTTTTTGATAAGCGTAGCCGCGATCCTGCGCAGATACGCGACCGGAATGTTTTCCTGAGCAGCGATACTGGCGACCGAAATATATTCCTGCTCTTGACGGGAAGCGACATTG
>MGVN01000175.1:0-5965 GCA_001800515.1 Elusimicrobia bacterium RIFOXYB2_FULL_49_7
TGTCAGACGGACATCCATGCTTCGAAGCATCAGATATTGCCCTACCACCGCCGCGCCATAAGCCAGGCTGAAAAACAGGCACAATGATGGAACCAAGCTATTGGGGGAAGCCGTAAGCGTAACCATCAGAAGCACCGCGTTAACAATAACTAAAAATATGTTTTGATAAAAGAATTTCCCATGCACCCCGAATTGCGCATGAAATATACGAAACAAGGCTAAAAAAACTACGGATGGTGCAGCCCAAAAGAGCCAACTCGCCGCACGCTCGATCCACTCCGGCTGATATCCCGGCAGCACAAACAAAAGGCACCGTTTAGGAAAAACTAAAGGGAGCATCATAAACATAATTCCAGCCGTTAGGGCAAACAGCAAAAAACTGGTATAAAACCGATTTCTTATCGCCGGTTTATCGTGAAGATGTTTGGCGGTAATGACATTGGATAAACTATGTAACGTTGACAGGCCCGAGAATACAACCAAAGCTTCGATCAAATTGATAATGCTGTAATACAAATCCGTCTGTGCCCCAACCCCCATCCGAGCAACTAAAACCATATCCCGCAAAAAACCAATACCCTTGCCAAACAAAGACAACAAAAACACAATAAGCGCCGTCCGTGCAAATCTATTCATATTGGGTTCGTGAAAGAATATAACTTGTGGTCACTGGCTACAAGGCAGATCATTACGCAATCCAGCATCTCATTTCATCAACCAACCTATCCATTGTCCAATGTTGCAAAAGATATTTTCTCCCTCTCCTACCCATTGCTTTTGCTTCTCGTGGATTTTCTAATAACTCCACTATCGCCTTAGCCAGCGCCTTTGGCTCAGAAGGCGGGACAAGGTACGCAATATTCTTTCCCGTTAAATTAGACTCAATGGTATCCAAAGCAGATGCAATCACAGGTTTTGCGTAAAACATAGCTTCCAGAATCGTATTAGGCATATTATCTTCCAATGACGGCTGAATAACCATATCGGCCGCCATATACCAATTATTGATATCAAGCTGCCGTTCGATAAAATGGACACTTTTGAGCAAATGATACTCCTGATGTATTCTTTTTAAAACATGTTCATAACCACTATCCGGGCCGACTATCAATAATGTTATCATTTTTGACTGCAATACTTCTTGAATGGCTTCTAATAGAATATGCTGTCCTTTGTGTTTAGCAAGCACTCCCACACAAAGAATAATCGTGTTCTTATCGGAATCGTTATATTTCTTTCGTATTTCTTTTACAGAATTTCTACTTATCCTCATTTGCTCCAAATCCAATCCATTGAAAAGCTGTTTTACAGATTGTTCTTTTAATTTGAAAGTAGCAACAGTCAATCGTTGGACAAATGGAGACAATACAATAATTCGCCCTGATCGATGATATGCAAAATACAAATACATATAGACCATCATTTTTTTTAAGAATGATACATTAGAAACCCAATGTCGGTATAGGCAGTGAACCGTGATCACATGCTTACATGGCAAACCGATTGCAGCAAGAGCCATATAGAAGTCGGAACGAAAATGATGTGTATGAATAACGTCAATTTCTTTTTCCTTAAGAATACGTCGGAGTAAAAAAATGATCTTCAACATGTTCCTACCGAATCGAATTCCAATGGTTCTCACGCCCATATCGTTTAAAACAACATATTTTTCCGGGGGAGCATCCAGAGAATAAGCAAAATAGACTTGATATCCGCTCCTTGACTGTTCCCGAGCCAATCGCCTTGCGTGTTCCGCCGCGCCACCGTCGATAACGGGATCAATTAAGTGAAGGATTTTTATTGCCATTATGATAAAATAGCATTTTTCTTCTCAATATTGCCTCCTTCAAAAATATTTTCCGCCACAGGATATTTTTCTATATTTTAGGATAACTTGTTATTAGATAAAGGATACCCAGATGCCTATCAAGCTACTTTCCCTATCAATATTGTCTTTATTATTTCTTACTTTCTGTACAAATAATTCAAATCCATCTTCAGTCGATCAATCTAAATCGACTCAAGCCCCCCCCCCCTTGGCTGGAATAGTTACGATTGCTATGGATGGGATATCAATGACTCCATCGTCCGAGCAAGTATTAGACTTAAACGACTGTTCCAAATCCTATCATGCAAGTTATGGTTTTTTAAACTCCCAAGCATGTGAGGCATACTACAATTCAATTTTCGAGCTGTTTGTTGAGTGGGGTATTGATTTCGTTAAATATGATTTTATGACTACCTCACCGAACGATATCGAGGCCGTATCAAAAGCGTTAAACAATTGCGGGCGACCCATGCTTGCAATCAAAATGCTATTTGCGGTACCTTAATCAAACGCATTGGCAATATTGATATTTGGAAGACACCCCTCTCTACATCCCCAGATACCGGCTGGATTGGAATTTTCAATCGAAGTGTTTCTCCGGTTAACATCGAGCTAATCCACGCCGACATGGGACTTCAAGAAAACAAACAATACAAACTCTTTGACATCTGGAATAAGGGAGAATTAAATCAGAACAACTTGATAAGTCGGATTGATGCAGACGGGGTACTATTTATTAAACATGAAAAGAAGAACTAATCTTCACTGAGACAATACCAAAAACGTCACCATCACCGACAATAATCCGCTTGTAATCGTAATCGTATCTTTAATTTTATCCCAATAATACTCCTGCGGGGTCTCAGGTACTAAAATCACATCGCCCGCATCAATACAAACATCGCCAGAGGCATAAATCCAGGCATCCCGAGCTTTCTTGTATATCTTTGTCCGTCCCTTATAGGCATTCTTGTCAAAACCACCCGCTTCAGAGACATAATCCTTCCAATTCTTTCCAGAGACATAAGCATAAACCCCGGGACGAGTCACCCTACCGGACACGTTAATCACCGCCATCTTCTGGGGTACCAGAATGACATCCATATCTAACAGATGCGTATTCCCCCGATTTCCGCTGTTTCCACTTCCCAGATTCAAAGCAACCATCAATGGATTAAACGGTATATTCTCCCGAAGACCGTTCCTGAAATCAGGATTAATATAATTCTTCAGAAACTGACACCTCGTCAGAGAAGCCGTATTGCTGTCCGCATCCGACAATAATCCCCCTGCCGCGTCCAAAGCCTGCTGAACCGTAGTGCCCTCTTCAAATTGATACTGCCCTGGAAACTTGACCCGTCCTTGAAGAGAAACCGCAAGCCGTTTATGATAGAACGGTTTTCTACCTACCACCAGGCAATCATCCTTTTTTAATTGATAGTCCCTGCAAGCCTCGATTGAATTAAGAGTAAGGCTTTGCACCCCTTTTTCGCGGTTGCCAAAACCGTAAACAACGATATTCTGACTGTCTGCATCCGGCGACAAGCCGCCGGCAAAATGAATCAAATCAAGTGCGGATTGAAAACGGTAATCAAAGGTGCCGGAACGGAGTACGGAACCGCTAACAGACACGGAACAGGATTTAACCGGCACAATAACCTGGTCGCCCGCAAAAACGGGCGGATTGTTTGCTTCTGTCCCGTTTCTGTAGTAATCTTCAAAATCCACGCTTAAGGTTTCGCCGGAAGAACGACGAATTTTCACATTGCGCATGGATGCAGAACGAGGCCACTCCACCCGTTGCTCACGCGTGGAAGCACATGCAATCACATCATCCAAACGAACGGTAGAGTTGAATTCATAGGTCCCTGGAACCACCACCTCGCCACAAATCGAAATCAGAGAAGTTTTTACCCGCGTGATCCGGCAGATAATCTGAACATTACGGCTTTTAGACTGGATGATTTTTTCAATTCGGGTACGTACTTCTTTGAGTGTGGTGGCAGCGTCAATCAGGCCGAATTTTGGAATCAGAAGTTTACCTTCTGCATCTACGGTCATTTCATATTCCTCTTCAAGAACATTTCCCCAGAGGCTTATAGTGATGACATCACCCGGACCGACCAGATAAACCGAGTCTGCAATGGGGCCATAAACCGGAAGGTTTTCAGAAAGAGCGCTCTTTTTAGAGGGAACGGAAAGTAGGGCGGCTTTATCCATCGAGTCGTCGAATAAACCGGAATTGATTGACCACACCATTGAAACGGCAAGAAGTAAGATGAAACGCATTGAGAGTAATCTAATAAATAGGGGCGATTTAATTCAACTTCTACATCTTCTTGGAGAAGACCGCCACAGTCTCAACATGAGGGGTCTGAGGGAACATATCAAAGGCAACCAGAGAATCCAGAGTAAAAGCCGGTTCAAAGGCTTTCATATCCTCAGCCAGCATCTTTGGATTGCAGGAAACATAGATAATCCGCGTTGGCGCCATACGCAATACTTTCCGGCAAAGCTTCTGACTCATGCCGGAACGGGGCGGGTCAAGAATGATGGTTTCAAACCACTCCTTTTTTTCATTTTCAATGAGCCATTTGCGCACATCATGGGCAAGAAAGCGAATATTCTGAACCCGATTGAGCGTTTGATTCTCGGCTGCAAAACGGATGGCCTCCCCTTCCAACTCCACACCTAAAACCTCAGAAGCCCGTTCCGCCACATAAAGAGAAATAGCACCCATGCCACAGTATAGATCAAGAGTCCGACCCGACACCTTATCGCGTATCTGATCAAAAAGAGGCCGGGTCAGCATGGCATTGTTTTGAGCAAAGGTATTGGGGCCCGCATGATAGGTTTTATCGCCCGCCTTTTCCACAAAATAGGGTTGTCCGAAGTGGGTTTTAACCGGCCCATAATTCACATCCGCCAATCCGCTCTGCACTATCCAGTTGATGGAAGTGGCATAAGGCTTGGCCGCTTCAACCAATGGCATGAGGAGCGGATCGTCATTGGCTGTTACAAACGAGACCATCACATCCTCGGAATAACAGGCAACACGCAATGTGATATAGCGGAGATAACCCTGATGGTTCAGGTAATTGAAATCCGGGATTCCGTATTCTCGAACCGTTTCTTTGAGGATTTGGAAAAGGTGAGCAACACGCTTGGGCAATAAATAGCACTGTTCCACTTCCACCACTTGATTGTGGGTACCCCGCTTGCGGAATCCTATTTTGCCGAATGCACAGACAAAATCCATCCGGTTACGATAACCATAAGCCTCCGGTGATGGGGTAATGGGAACTTCGCGATTGAAAAGCTGTTGCAATGCGTTGAGTTTCAGGCCAATCTGTTCCTCCGGATAGGATTTATCCTGATATAAACAGCCGCCGCATTCACCGAAATGGGGACAAAGTGGGGCACATTGACTCATAATAGAAATTAAAAATAGCCTTTCCTTTTCGTTTTATGCCATCTTTTCACCTTACCCCATATTATGGAGACGAGTCTATGTGCGATAAATCATACGTCTTGTATTTTCAAGTCCGGTCTTTTATTTTACAAGGGATAAAGAATACCTGCACAGACGGCTTGGTTACCTGCAAAGAGAACAAATGATTGACATAACACTTCTCGAACAACTCAAGGCAACTATCCGGGAAATTCTTCCTGAAACCATCGCCCTACGACAAGCCATCCACCGCGAGCCCGAGCTCGGCTCCCAGGAATTCAAGACCCGCGAAAAGGTTGCCGCTTTTTTGGCTCAAACCTGCCTGGAAAAGTGGTCACCGCTTGACAAGACAGATTTTATCGGAGAATTAAAAGGCAAAGACCCTTCCCGTACGCTCTGCCTTCGTGCGGACATGGATGCGCTTCCTCTACAGGAAAGACCGAATCTGATGACCTACCGCTCCGTTCAGGAGGGAGTCATGCATGCCTGCGGCCATGACGGCCACACCGCGATCCTGGCCGGCACTGTCCGCGTCTTAGCAACCTTAGCCTCTCATCTGCCCATCAACGTCCGTTTTGTTTTTCAGCCTTGCGAGGAAGGCTTGGTCGGCGGAAAACGGCTTATCAAAAGAGGGGCCTGCAAGAATGTGGAAACAGCCTATGCCTTGCATGGCTGGCCGGGCTTAC
>MGVN01000175.1:5979-7827 GCA_001800515.1 Elusimicrobia bacterium RIFOXYB2_FULL_49_7
CGGTCGGTGCGATTTCCTGCAAAAGCGGCCCCATTTTCGGGGTGGGTGCCCATATCCGAATCGCCCTTTTTGGAAAAGGATGCCATGGTTCGGAACCGGAAAAGGGCCTAAACCCCATTCCCTGTGCTGCCCGCATCACCCAGCGCCTTTATGAGTTACATGAAAAACTCTTCCGCGAAGCAGGAAACATACTTTCGGTTTGTACGTTGAAATCCGGACAATGCGACAATATTATTCCCGACTCTGCGTTCATCAGCGGTACCGCCCGTTTTTTAGAAACAACGCATAGCACAATGATTGAGCGTGCCATTCTGGATATTATTTCTGAAGAAACAAACGGCTCCGGCTTGGTCGTCCACACCCATTTTGATACGCAAGGGATCATTCCGGTGAATAATGATCCGGATTCCAACGAACGCATCCGCACTCTGGCAGAAGGATACTTAAAAACTGCACCTTATATTGAAGCAGCCAAAGCCTCCTTAGGCATGGAGGATTTTGCCTTTTATCTGGCCGGCCGACAAGGGGCGCTTTTCCTGTTGGGGCAGGGCGAAACATGCGCGTCCCTGCACAATCCTTCTTTCGATTTCAATGACCAAAGCATTGAAAACGGCATACTGATGTTTTCGCTCCTGGCTCTTACACACCGCTAAACAAAACAGTACCTTCCTTCTTTAAAAATCAGGGTCCGTTCGCTGCCCGACTGCAGAATTCCCTTGAGCATATCGTGTGAGAGGAGATTTTCTATCTCCTGCTGAATAAGCCGCTTTAAAGGCCGCGCTCCGAAATGGGGATCAAACCCGGTTTCAGCCAGGCGATTGATGGCACTATCATCAAACTTCAAGACAATCCCTTTTCGATTCAGCCGCTCCTGGAGTTTACCCAGTTGAATCCGCACAATGCCGTGGATATTCTCTTTCGTCAACCTGTTAAAAAGAATGATTTCATCAATCCGGTTGATGAATTCGGGGCGCAAATGCACTTTCAGGGCTTCCCGAAAATGAGCATCATCCGTCTCTCCCTTCTTAAGCTCAGCCCCTTTATCGCTAAACAAATTACTGGTCATAATAAGCAGGGTATTCTTAAAATCCACATGGCGACCCTTTCCATCCGTCAACCGGCCATCGTCGAATACCTGAAGCAGTGCATTCAAGACCTCCGGATGCGCCTTTTCAATCTCATCAAACAACACCACACTATACGGACGGCGGCGCACCGCTTCGGTCAATTGACCGCCCTCTTCATAACCCACATAACCCGGCGGCGCACCGATAAGCCGTGAGACGGAATGCTTTTCCATATACTCGGACATATCAATTCGGATCAGCGCCTTTTCATCATTAAACAGAAATTCCGACAAAGCGCGAGCCAGTTCGGTTTTGCCCACCCCGGTCGGCCCCAGAAAAAGAAATGAACCGATGGGTCGATCCTCATCCGTGATACCGGCACGGGAGCGCCGGATGGCGTCTGCTACAGCGGACAAGGCCGAATCCTGGCCCACCACTCTTTTCAGGAGAACGCTTTCCGTGCGCAGAAGCTTTTCCTTTTCACCTTCCAGCATTTTGGAAACCGGAATATGAGTCCAGGAAGAGACCACCGCGGCAATATCCTCTTCATCCACCTCTTCTTTAAGAAGCCGCTCTTCACTGGCAATGGTCTCATACTCGGTTTTGAGCAACTGAAGCTTCTTTTCCTCCTCCGGAATACGGCCAAACCGGATTTCAGACACTTTGGAATAATCTCCCTGCTTTTCCAATCGGCTTTCCTCATTCTTCAAGGTCTCAACAGCCCCCTTCGTCTCCTGAATGCTCCGGATAATCTCCTTTTCCCGGTTCCACCGAAGCGTCA
>MGVN01000175.1:7840-13680 GCA_001800515.1 Elusimicrobia bacterium RIFOXYB2_FULL_49_7
CGCGCTGATTTTCCGCAAGCCGTTTCCGGGAGGCTTCGTCGGTTTCTTTTTTTAAGGCTTGCGCTTCAATCTTGAGCCGCATCAGACAGCGCTCTTTTTCATCGATAACCGCAGGTCTGGAATCAATCTGCATCTTGAGTCGGCTGGCCGCCTCGTCAATTAAATCAATGGCCTTATCCGGCAGGAAGCGATCCGTGATATATCGCGAGGAGAGAGTCACGGCTGCCACAATGGCATTGTCCTGAATACGGACGCCATGATGCACATCGTATTTCTCCTTCAATCCCCGTAGAATGGAGAGTGTTTCAAGCTGGGACGGTTCTCCAATAATGACTTTCTGAAAACGACGTTCCAAGGCGGCATCTTTCTCAATATGTTTCTGATATTCGTTCAGCGTGGTTGCACCGATGCAACGAAGCTGGCCTCGTGCCAGGGCAGGCTTGAGCATATTTGCCGCATCCACCGCCCCCTCGGCCGCACCCGCCCCCATGATGGTATGAAGTTCGTCGATGAAGAGAATGACGCCTCCTTCGGAATCCGTTACCTCCTTCAATACCCCTTTCAGTCGCTCCTCAAACTCACCCCGAAACTTGGCCCCTGCCAAGAGAGAAGCCATATCTAAACCCACGAGCCGCTTGTTCCGAAGCCCTTCCGGCACATCCTCATCCACCATGCGCTGGGCCAGCCCTTCCACAATGGCAGTCTTGCCCACACCCGGCTCACCGATGAGAACCGGATTATTTTTGGTGCGGCGCATCAGCACCTGAATGACACGTCGGATTTCCGCATCCCGTCCGATAACCGGATCCAGCTTTCGTTTCCGGGCCAATTCCGTAAAATCAACGGAGAACCGCTCCAGGGCCTTCATCTGATTTTCCGGGGTCGGGGAATCGACCTTCCTTCCTTTTCGTAACGTGCCGATTTCTTCTCTGATTTTCCGACTCGTCAGCCCAAGGCCGAGGAAAATTTCCTTGAGATCAGATTCCGCGGTTTCCAGGATTCCAAGAAAAAGAATTTCCGTAGAAACAAACCCATCACCCATCTCTTGGGCCAGGTCAAATGCTTTTTGAACTGCCTTTTGTGCGGAACGGGAAAGGGCCAATGTGGCCTCACCTTGTACGGAAGGTTTACGTTTGAGCAGATTATCCGCTAAACCGAGTAATTTTCCCGGTTCTATAGCACATTGGAATAATAATTGGGGAACAATCCCCTCTTTCTGGGCTGTCAGCGCATATAAAATATGCTCCACTTGGATTTCCGGGTGGTTTCGCTTCAAGGCTGATTCCCTGGCATCATTAATTGCCTGGGCTGCCATTTCGGTCATTTTATTAAAATCCACACCATCCTCCTCCTTTTCGAGTCTCTGTTAGAAACACAGACGCCATTTTAAATAGAAATAACAAATGCAATGCCGAAAAGAACAATACTTTGAAATAGAAGGGATTATAAAGATTCGGAAAACAAATTAAAAACAAACTGTTCTTTCTTGAAACAAAAAATGTTTCCAAAAATTATGACCATCCATTACAGTTATTGACATATATTTTTACTAATGCACCATTATAGTATCAATTTAGCATCACAAATCCTTGTTGAACAAATACACATTTTTGCCTTTCCTCCCTATCTTATTTTATATTAAAATGTTATTTATAAGAAAATTTTGGCATATTTGTTGCATATTATTTTCATATACACCCTACAAAAAGGAGACATAATGCACACCCCAATAATTCTAATTATGCTTGCCTCCCTTTTTCAAGCGGCCCTTTCACAAATCACGCTTTCTCCGGTCGATGTCATGACCATGGGGACCTATAATATGTATCCTCCCATTGGCCATGAATATTCAAGAAATATCGGGATTCACAATGACAGCGAATACATCATGGTCATTAGCGGCGGAAAATACCTCCTCACATCATCGAACGGAACCGTGTGGAACGGTCAAACCGTCACTTTAATAAAAACCTATAATGCCGGCGGATCGCCCAACAATCACCACGGAATCTATGGCGACCTTAACGGGAATATTTACTGGGACTATGTCTGGGGCTGTAATGGCCGCTTGGGCGCCCCGGTTCCGCGCTATTTTATGAAAGCCAGCTACCGAAACGGAACGCTCAATGTTGCAACAGCACAAATGATCCGGGATAGCGTGGATCACATGCCAAATTATTTTTGCAGCTATACCGGTTTTGGTGGATACCCGCTCGGAGAAGACACCATGCTGATTGCCTATCAATGGACCAGCCAACTTGGCTACGAAGAACCCCACGTTCTGATAACCCATGATGGCGGCGCTTCTTTTGAAGGTCTTGGCGGCCTGATTACCATCGGAGAAGGAATATCAATAGCCAATGCTGCCAGTTGGGGTATGAATCACGCACCCCAGGTTGTCAAATACAAAGGCGGCATCATGGCCGTCTGGACGGTCGGTTATTACTTTAAATACCGTTATTTTGATGGAACAAGCTGGGGACCTGTGGGCAGTATTCCCGGTTCACCTTCGTCCAGCACGGCGGCAGCCGCATTTCGTTTGAATTCGGATGACAATAACGTTTACCTCCTTACTCCAAGTAACGATGGCAACCAAAATCTCATTTCCTTCATTTACAATGGCTCCGAGTGGTCCAAACAAGCGCTGGTTCTGAATCAAGGCTATAAAATTTATTATGCCGTGAATACGGTTTGCGGGGATTATGTATTGAATTTCTGGACGCAGATAAGCACCACAGGAACCAATATCTTCTGCCTCCCCTACGATCGACGTACCGGCACTTTTGCCGCCACACCGGTCACCGTCATTGCAGACGGCATGGGCAACCGCAATCTGGTCGCTCCCTATACCAGTCCGGAAGGCTTTGTTCCTTTCGCCTGGTGCAACGGGATGAGCACCACATCCCAAATCAAGTTCTGTAAGATCCCATTGGAGTTTCTGGTGGAAGATTTTACACCGGCCATAAAATTATCAGCCAAAGCAAAGGCTACCCTGTCCGTATTAAACAACCGGCCCAATCCATTCGGCCGCTCAACCACTCTGACCTATCGTCTCTCTGATAAGAGCGACATTCATCTGGCCGTCTATAACGCGGAAGGGAAAAAGAGGGCATCCCTTGCAAACGGCACACAGGAACCCGGTACATATCAGGTTGCCTGGAATGCGGATAAAGCAGCGTCCGGCGTTTATTACGCAAGATTATCAATGGGCAAACAGCAATACATAAAAAAACTGCTTAAATTGTAAAAGAAGGGGCCTTTAACACCAGAACATTAATAGTCTCATACGGTTTCATAAAATCTCTTTCAGTATCATCAACGAAGAAATTTTAATCGTTGTCTCTTTTTTATTTTATTTATATTTGCTTGTCTTACAAATAGATAGGATGCTTATATTTGCACTTCTATTTTTGGCGTAGAAGTTGCATATTAATATATATGATAAAAAAAGGGGCGTAAAAATGAAAAGATTAAGCGTGTTGATTTTTCTGTTTGTCATCATTTCTTCATCGAGTTTCGGACAGGAGAATTCGCACTTAATTTGCGGGTTCGAACGATCGGAAGTATTGGGATGGGGAGCCGTGATCCCGGATTCTCTTAATCAAGATACTTTGTTCAGACCAAACCAATTCGGTTATTATAAAAGCCTGGGCACAGCGATGAAAGGGGATGTCACGCAGGATAGTTTTGCACTTGCCAATAAAGTGACGAATAGTTACAGTTTCCTTAATCCCGGCAATCAAACCAGTTATTACGATATTCAACGAATAGGAAAAGTATTTAATTTCCACGGATTCTTTTCCAGAGCATTACCCACGAACTGGTCCAGCTATGCCAAACTTTGGATTGATTTCAAGGTGCCGGGAAGCGTTGGTGTCAAGCTTCGTTTGGAGCTGGAGGATAAATACCTCAGCACGCCCATTGTCAGAAACTATCAGGTCCCTGCTGACCAATGGGTCACTTTGGAAGTAGATCTTCAGAAAGCGGTCTCGGAACGCGGGATGGATTTGACCCAGATGTCTGCCATGCAAATGATGATTCCGGAACTCTTATCCTCTATGGCCAGTTCCGTTTCTTTTCGAACTTTAGTTGATAATATTCGTTTAGCCGGGGCGGATGCGGAACCCAACAGTACCCCTGTATTATTGAAAGATACCAGCAGCATGGCAGTGACCTCTTCCGTTGCACGTCCGACAACCAATTTAGCTGATTATGCCTTATCCGCTGACGGAACCGTAACGGATACGATACAATATATTAATGTAACCCGAGCCTCTTATGGGGTATTGGCGGCACGCGAACGGGCAATTGGCGGATTCGGCACAAGCGGTCTGATTATTTATGCCAAGATGGGCGTCTATCTTTCGCTGAATGCCGGACGGACATGGACCGGATTGAATGGACTGGGCACCAATACGATTCTCAGTTCTAACATACGTCAGCAACGAGCAACCGTTTTGATTGACGGAACAGATATCATGGGCGCCTATGTTCCATACACCTGTGCAGGTGGCGGCGGACGAACAGACCTCCTTTTTATCAAAGCGGATTATGCGAATGGTCATTTTAGCTACAGACCAGAAAACGCCTTTGAAACAGGGATCTGGCATTGCACAGACGCTCATCGCCTTTTTAAAACCGTGGAAGGGCGAATTTGGGTGACCTGGGGACATGCCCCGAGATGGTCCTGGGATTCCGGTGAAATTCATGCCAAGTATTCGGATGATGGCGGTGTCTCCTGGCTCGACGGCGGCCAGAACGGATACATCGCGGTTTCCGGCTCAGCCCCTTTTCTGACGGATTGGAATGGCCAAGTCGCCTGTTTTTTCGGAGACAAATGGTCTTGTTTCAACGGCACAACATGGTCAACACCTGCCACCACCTTGAGTGGGGCAACCGCTTATTCTGTTGTTACTTCTCTGGAAGGCGTCATTTACCTGTCCATGCAAAATCCTAATCGAATTCTCCGTTATGATGGCAGCGCCTGGATTAACATCACGCCGACTTTTTTATCCAATGCACCCTTGCTAACACGTTGTTCGGATCATATTGCAGCTATTTGGAAAAGCAACAATACCGTGTTAATGGGAACGATTTCCGCCACAGAGGATTGGAACGGACCGCTCCAGATGGCTTCGATGAGGAGTACGCATGAAGGGCTTGCGGTTCCCCAGCATTCGCCGGACGCCTTTATCCCGGTAACATGGAGTACGTCGGATTCCGGCGGTCTCTATGTACGCGCTTATGACATGAGCCAAATCGTGAAAGCGGATAAAAATTTCACTTCAGCGATCTCAATGGAAAAGAGGATTTTTCAGAATCAACCTAACCCCTTCAACCATTCCACGCTCTTTCAATATCGGGTAATAACCCCGGGTCCGGTCTCTTTGAAAATATTTTCGGCAACCGGGCAGCTTATTAAGGAATTGGTAAAGGGCAAACAAGCGAATGGGAAATATACGGCAGCCTGGGCACCTGAAAAGTCCCTTTCACCAGGTATTTATTTTGCCCGATTAAAAACAGCGGATCAGTTATATATTAAGAAGCTGGTTCTCATGCATTAAAGCCTGTGCTGGAAAGATATATTCAAAGAATATATCTTTCCGATTGAAGATTATTTTCCAGTGATTTAGAGTTAATAAGAATTATATTTAAGCGTATAATAACACTATTTAAACGCTATAATGAAATTGGGGGATGCCATGTTACACTTGCTGGTTGTTTCGTGTCTCTTCATTGCAACGGCTTTTTCGTTTGATATTCCCATTACGGTTCATGAGGCGCTTCCCGGCAATATTACAACCGGTTGGAATCGAACCGCTGAACCAGTTAAACTGGGT
>MGVN01000176.1 GCA_001800515.1 Elusimicrobia bacterium RIFOXYB2_FULL_49_7
GCCGACATCAATAAAAACGGGGCCGTATTCCTTCTTTTTTATCAGGTCCTTCAATAACAGCAACTCCTGCTTCTCGTAGGCCCCGAAAAAATAGATACACCAATCAAGATACTTATTGAGATTTCCTTTATACTTCATCCCCAAAAAGTCGGCTTCAAATTCAAAGGACGCGCACGCATCGGGATCAACAAACAATCTGATGATCTTATCCCTCATTATAAAACGTATCCATTCCTGATGCCCGAACGCTCGCAGCAATTTGAGCATAACTGAATAGCCTGGCATTAGCTTTCTCCTTGCATAAAATTATCGAAACCCTGTTCTTCGATGATTGTACTATTTTCCCTCACCTGATGCAAACAAAGGCGGCATACCATACCCCGCACCGATGGCCTTGCTCCTGAGTTTACCAAAGGAAATCAGCGTAATTCACCCGAAAAGTTCTGTGTCAGCTTGAAGCGGTCAATATCATTGAAGCCAGCGTCTTTATAGTGAGCGGAACCGGCCCCGAGCGCGGTAAACCGTTTATCCAGAATGTTCGCCCGGTGCTTCGGCGATCCCATCCAACTGCTTACCGCAATTTTCGCGAGCCCTCTATACGTATGGCGGGGAATGGGTTTGCCGCCAGGCTCGTAGCTGAAATAGTCCTTCTTTTCATCGGGAGGATAGACCGTTGTTCCGCTTTCATACTCTATACCGAATACATCCCCGATATTCTCCCCTATGATCCTGTTACGCATATCGAACCCAAGCTGTTCCACTCTGTCGCGAAGCGTTTCCCTGCCCTTCACAGGGCTTTCATGCAAGAAAAATTCATGACGTACCATGTCGCGGCAATGCCCCGCGGCCGCTCTTTCAAGAAGAGGAGAATACCGCAGTGTGCTGAGCCCGTGCAAGATCCTCTGCCGATTGGTCTCATAGAAAATAGCAGCATTAAGCAGCTGATGATCTATATTGTCCATAGGAATGCGCTGCCGCGGCGCAGAAAGCTTTTCAAAGGACCGGTAATCATGCTTACTGTAATCCTTTTCGCTCCATGCGAAGGTGTTCCGAACGCAGGCTACACTCACCAGACAGCCACAAACGAGTAAGCATCGAATACCCCTGTATATATTCCTCATCTTTTCCCTCACAAACTTTACCATTTATTCCTAAGTAAAATAGAATAGCCCATGGACATTCCTCTACGGGAGTGAACCAGGGCCGCTATTCGCGAATTCTCGCTGTGCAAGGCGCTGCCGCCACACGGCGTGTGCGCTAAACCATCCTAATGCTTTCCCTCTCATTGTAACACTTCTCCGCGAGGGGCTGGTATTTCTCAACCCATATCATTTCAAGTATTTTCAGGTCTTCATCATAATTGTACGCGCCGTCGTCTTTCAGGGGCAGCTTTTCAAGTATTTCGAACTCAAAGGACTCTTCCCCATAGCTTTTCCAGTCTTTCAGCAATTGCTCGCTCGGATAATTCCCCAGGCTCAGGCGAAATTTGGTCCGTTCAACGATGTTGTACAAATTGAGAGTGCTCGCCAGGAACACCTTCCCGTTGACCTTGTTCCTGATCGCGTAAATCCCCTTTTCAGAGACCTTATTCTTGTACTCCTGTTTCATTCTTTTCTTTTCGATCATACATAACTCCCTGAACGTATGTCTATTCGATCTCATTTGATTGTACAACTTTTACGCTTCCGGCACAAATACTGCAAAAGCCCGTGACCACTCCCTTGCAGGAGCGAACCCGGGCTCTCTCGGTCAAACAGGTTAAGAGATCATACATATCCTTGTCAAAGAGCGATTAATTATCTATAATGAATTCTCCATATTACCCAATCCATCGGTGCGGCGATATAGCAAGGATTTTACGTATGCAAACGTCAACCGATTAATGCCACGCAGGCTGACATCCCTATGAAAACAGATATACGCCCGGAAACAAAAGACGACTTCAAGGATATCCGTGCCGTTAACGTTGCGGCGTTTGGCCCCGAAGGCCAGGGGAAAGCTGCGTTCGTGGACAAACTGCGGCAAACGAAGCGCTTTGTCCCGGAGCTATCGCTCACCGCCAAGCATTACGGGAAAGTCGTCGGGCACATCCTGTTCTATCCGATCGACATCCTGCAAGGAGACAAAAAGGTTGAAACGCTCTCGCTGGCGCTCCTGTCCGTACTGCCCGCATTCCAGAACAAAGGTGTTGGCAGCAAGCTGGTGAAAGTGGGCCTCAGCAAAGCTAAAAAGCTCGACTTTCAGTCCGTTATAGTACTCGGCCACGAAAAGTACTATCCCCGCTTCGGCTTTACTCCTTTAAGCACTTATGGCATTACCTCCACCATTAACGAACCTGACCACATATTAATGGCCCTGGAGCTTGAACCCGAAACCCTGAAAACCGTGAACGGCATACTCCAATATCCTGAAGAATTCGACGGAGTCTGAACTGCCCCTCCTGGCGTTTGTTGCCCCGCTCACCGGATGTTTTCACCGTTTCTTGCGCATCAATGCCGCCAAACCCCTTGCTGCTTTCACTGATATATCTCTTCAGAATGAATACTACCGCTCCAAAATCTGAAAATGTAAGGGTATGATATGTTCAGCAAGCACATAACCAGGCTTCTCAAGATCTACCCGAACGACACCACCAACCTTATTAACCTCGCACTTCTCAACATGCTGCTTGTTTCCGTACATTCTTTCGGAACCAGCATAGTAACTTCGTTATTCATCAAACGCTACGGAGTAGACAATCTGCCCAAGATGTATCTTGTCAGCGCGCTTGCAATTGTCATCTGCACGCTGCTTGTTTTAAGGCTCAGCAGCATAAAAAGAAATACCCTTTTATCAGCCTCGTGCATGATCTTCGGCGTGCTTGTTATTGCGGCGCGGATCCTTCTGCATTTTGACATAACGGTCGCCTGCCCGGTGCTTTATGTACTGGGTGACCTTGCAGCCTGGACTTTTTACACGCAGTTCTGGGCATTGGCCGTTGAAACCTGTGATGTACGGGAAGGAAAACGAATATTCACGTATGTTGTCTGCGCAGGGCTTATGGGCGGCGTCATGGCGGGCGCAGGAGTGAGCCTGCTTATACGCAGTTTTGGTAATAATGACCTGCTGACACTATGGGCTGTTCTCTTCTTTGCCGTTGTTCTGTACCTCAGAATGATTGCTTCGCAATCTTCTTCATCCTGCAAGGAAGCTGACAAAGAAACGGAACTTCCCTTTCTAGGACAGCTGAAAGATACGGCTTTTTACTTTACAAAATCCAGCCACGTGCGGATCTTGATGGTGTGCGTGCTCCTGGCTGCCATTTCCGCCAACTTTGTGGATTTCATTTTTAACAAGATAATGGACAACGCTTTCCCCGACGAAAACAAACTGACGGCGTTCTACGGCACCTACTCACTCTTCTATTATTCGGGCACGCTTATCGTTCAGCTGTTCATCACGAACAGAGTCGTGAAATTTCTCGGCACCGGCAGCTCCCTTCTCCTGTTGCCTGCCTGGGTTAGTTTTGGTTTGGGTTCCCTGATCGCTTCGTTCGGGTATTTTACCGGCGTGTGCACCAAGTTCTTCAAGGACGTTATAAGCTCTTCCTTCAGTGAGACCACGTTCCCCCTTCTGTTTTCTCCTCTTAAAGATAATTTCAGGAACAGCATAATGGCGATCAGCGAAGGGTTGGTAACTCCTCTGGGTACCGCTTTCGCCGGCGGCATCCTTATACTGATCTCCAACAGATCGAATTACACGATCGTGCTCACCAGCATGGCATTCGCCTTCGCTTGGATCTATTTTGGTTTCCTTCTGAAAAACAGCTACCAGTCTGCTTTTATCAGCAACCTGGCGGCAAAAAGCCTGCCTGATATTTCCGCAATAGAAGACAGTGGGAACATGAGCGAAGAGCAGGCCTTGCTCCTGCTTTCGCATGCGTTAAAGTCCGATGACGACAACGTAAGCTATTTTGCAATGCGAACGTTAGCCCAATCCCAGGAAACTTCAGCAACAGACATTCTTCTGCACTACCTGGCAGATAAACCTTCCAACGCGAGGAAGGCAAATCTCCTCTACTTTCTAGGGAGAATGCAGAAAAATGATAAGTGTCTCACTGTTACAGAACATTTTCTTAATGATCCTGCCCCCTTGGTCAGAGCGAAGGCCGTCGGCACTTTTCTCTCTGTAAATAACACCCATGTAAGGGACATTATACTCCCTTGTTTAGATGACATGGATTTACGCGTAAGAATAAATGCCGTTATGGTGCTTTGGAAGTTTGGCGCAAGAAAGGAATTCGTTGAAATCCTTTCTTCAGCCGTGCAGGATCCTTCTGAAGACATCAGGAGTTGGACGGGATTTGCTCTCCGGCAAATAAATTCAACAGACAGCATGCCTTTTCTGCTTGCATTATCACATGACTGCCACCTGAAAGTTAAAATTGAAGCCATAAAAGGATTAGGCCAACTTGACTGCAAAGAAGCAAACGCACGCCTGATTGAAATGCTGCACGATGAAAACAGAGAAATACGCCACTATGCCTGCAAATCACTTATCAAAAAAGAAGGTGTGTCAAACCTGATCATTGACAAGTACGAAACATCCGGGCATAAGATACGCGAGCAGCTTATTCATATTCTGGCTGCCCGCAAAGAGGGCAAGGATATCGTTTTCCGTTATCTTGAGGATGAATTGGCTTCTATTTACAAAAGGATCGTATGGACAAAAACTCTAAGGCTGGAGAAACAAAATACGGCAATTGAACTGTTTATTGCAACCCTTATTAACAGAAACCGCCGGTCTCTGGACAACATACTGAGAGTAAGTTCAAGCATAGAAGGTTCCACCGCTTTCGGGCTTATAGTCAAGCGGCTGAAAGATAAGGATTCCCGTTCCTTTGCCGAAGTGCTTGAACTTTTAGACACCATGACACTTCACAAAAAATCATTCCTAAAATCCATTATTTCGCTCCTTGAAGAGATACCGGAAAATGAACTCGCAGAATATGCTCACAAAGACCTGGGTATCAAAGAGTACTCTGCCCTGGACATTTACCGTGAGTGCCTACAAGACCCGTCAGAGGAATGGTTTAAGGGATGCGCCCTGTATATTCTCAGTATGACCAGGAGCAAGCACGGCGAAGCGATTTTTAAAAAACACCTCCTCTCCCCGTCCCTGTTTATTCAGCAACTCTGCCAGGAAGCATTGCAACCGGAGGCTTTATAACCCATGCTTTCAACTATCGCCAAAACTATTCACTTAAGGAAAGTGCCGCTCTTTGAAACTCTTATAGGAGAAGAGTTGCTTGCTCTAAGCAA
The DNA here is from genome assembly GCA_001800515.1 of Elusimicrobia bacterium RIFOXYB2_FULL_49_7. The sequence continues at coordinate 5,301 of MGVN01000176.1, forward strand.
TATCTCACAGCAGTTCGACTTCAAAAAGAACGATACTGTTTTTCTTGAAAGTACTGCAGGAACCGGTTTATTTGTTATTGTTTCAGGAAAGGTTGCGGTTTTTAAAGGAGAGGTAAAAGCGGAAAATAGAAAGGTAATACACTATTTCATGCCTTTAGATTATTTTGGAGAAATGTCGCTTTTTGACGATATCGCACGCTCTTTAAATGCCGTGGCTGAAGAAGACACCACGTGTCTGTTCATCCCCAAGGAAGCCTTTCTCGACCTCATTTACGAAGTTCCCTCCATAGCCCTCAGTATCATACGGATCCTCAGCAAGCGCCTCAGCCAGGCAAACCTTAAACTATAATTCTTCCTTCATTGACATGTAAAAAGTTATTGCCTAGTACTCCGTTAACCTGATCTCTTAATTTTTGAATGGCCAGATTTGAGCCAAGTGCAACGAACGAGTCTGATAGCGTAGCAAAAGCTACGGTGAAGACGAGAGAGGCAGCAATTGGCCGAATATGGCCATTCCCCCGCCGAGGCGGGGGGGCAGAGCCCCTTTTGCCCGAATGCAGCGTTACTTCGGAGCTTACGTGCCCAGAGGGCACGCCGCGCTCCTCGTGCCTTGCCTTCGGGACAAAATTGGCTCTGCAAAAATTAATATATCAA
>MGVN01000177.1 GCA_001800515.1 Elusimicrobia bacterium RIFOXYB2_FULL_49_7
CGCAGTACAAACACCGGTAGTGGCGCTGCATGGCCCAACCGATCCCCTCAAATGGGGGCCCTGGGGAGAACGCTCCGTAGCAGTCCGCTCGAAACTCAAGTGCAGTCCGTGCCTCTACCTTGGGTTTGAGTATGGATGCAAAACGCGCAAATGTATGGAAGCCATAACAGTATCTGAAGTAGAAAAAGCGGCTCAGGAATCCTTGCAATTTTCCGAGTAAAATAGTAAAATGAACGATATTCTATATAATAAATACGCTTCTTTCCAGGATACTCCGTTATGCAGATTATTCAGCTCTTGCGATCCAAAATAAGCATTACTTTTCTGCTTATTTTCATAGATTCTCTATTTATTTATATCTCGCTGATACTGGCATATCACCTACGCTTTTTTTCTTTTGTGGCAAACCTCTTTCCCGTCACCAAGGGTATTCCCGATTGGGCACTTTATCACAACCTTATCTATTTCATCATCCTGTCCTGGGCCTTCGTCCTCTACAAATTCAATCTCTACCGTAACTATTTTTTACCGATACTCGACGACTTGATCCGCATAATGCAGGCAGTATCGGTCGGGGTGGTCTTCCTTATCCTGGCGACATTCTTTTACCGGGATTTTTCCTACTCTCGGCTCACCTTCCTTTTTTTCTGGATCTTTGCGGTGTTCTCTCTGCTCGCCTACAGGCAACTCCTGAAATTCTCGGTTCGATACCTCCTGCGCCCAGTGCTGAGACGCTCCAATACGCTTATCGTCGGCAAAGAAAACCAGATGATCAAACGGATACTGAAACGGCATCCTCATCTGCAGCCATGCTATTTCCCTTATGAAGACGAGTCGGAAATAGAGCGGATGAAACAGACCGTTCTCGATAAAAATATCGACCAGGTTATCCTGACAAGCCACCTCTGGAACGAGAGCCGTCTCCTCGAAATGTATGACTGGTGCGAAAGCAAAGGCATTGACCTCAAATTCATACCTGACATCCTCCAGATATGCAGAGGAGAGATCGCCATAGATTTCTCGCTTGGCATACCTATTTTTCATCTTAAACCAGTATCGTTGAGCGGTTTCAACCTTTATTTTAAACGCATCGTTGACCTCGTGCTGGCAACCATTATTGTATCATTCGCCTGGCCGATGCTTTTTTTCCTTGTCATGCTTATTAAACTTGACTCCAGCGGTCCGTTCCTGTACTCGCAAAAAAGGATGGGGTATCGGGGAAATGTTTTCAGCTTCTATAAATTCCGGACCATGGTGATGAATGCCGACGCCCTGCTTGAAAAGTATAAAGCCCAAAGCGAACGTAAAGGCCCTGTATTCAAAATGGCGAATGATCCGCGGATAACGCGAATCGGTAGAACTCTCAGACGCTACAGCATTGATGAGATCCCACAGCTGATTAATGTATTTAAAGGTGAAATGAGCCTCGTGGGCCCCAGGCCGCAGGTCCTATGGGAAGCAGCAGCGTATGATGATTGGGCTAAGAGAAGACTGCGCGTACTTCCCGGCATGACAGGGCTCTGGCAGGTCTCGGGACGAGCATCGCTCAGCTACGAAGAAATGATAGAGCTCGATATTTTCTACATAGAGAATTGGTCCTTAGGCTTGGATATCAGAATACTCACAAAAACCATACACGCAATATTCAGCAAAAAGGGTGCTTACTAGTTCCACTACAACCGAAGGAGATTACTAAAATGAAAGTACTTGTGACCGGAGGGGCCGGATTCATTGGATCAAATATCGTTGATGCTTTTGTCAAAGCAGGACACAGCGTAAGCGTCGTGGACAATCTTTCTTCAGGCAACATAAAGAACGTGAGCCCAATAGCTGATTTTTTTAAGGCAGATATCACGCATATCCCTAAGATAAAGCAACTCTTTGCGAAGGGGAAGTTTGATGTGGTATGCCATCATGCAGCACAGATCGATGTACGAAAATCCATTGCAGACCCCGCCTTTGATGCACAAGTGAACATCCTGGGTACTCTCAATATCCTTGAAAACGCAAAAAATTATGGAGTAAAGAAAATAATTTTTGCGTCATCAGGCGGCACCATATACGGTGAATGCGGTAAGCAGGCACCTGACGAGACCGCGACAGGACGGCCGATCTCTCCGTACGGGATTGCCAAGCATTCCATTGAATTTTACCTTCGCTATTACTCTCTCATACACGGCATGCGTTACACTGTGTTGAGATACGCAAATGTTTATGGCCCGCGGCAGGATCCTCATGGAGAGGCTGGAGTGGTCGCCATATTCTCACAAAAGATGCTTGGCGGCGAAAAGCTCACTATTTTCGGAGACGGCAAGCAGACCAGAGACTACGTCTTTGTAGGGGATGTTGTACGGGCGAATGTATCGGCTCTGACGAAAGGACACAATGAGATCATCAACATAGGGACCGGAGTCCTCACCTCTGTGAACGGTTTATTCCATTCCATGGCGAGGATTACCCATTATGACCACAAACCACAGTATAAACCGGCACGCGCCGGTGAATTATTAAAAAGCTTCCTCAACTACCAAAAGGCAAAAAAAATCCTCGGGTGGGAACCGAAAGTAACCCTGGGATCAGGGCTCAAGCAAACCATTGATTATTTCAGCGGAAAATAAAGGATACTATCATGAAAGCGCTCATCCTTATCGGCGGTCTCGGTACTAGGCTCCGGCCACTGACCTGCAATACCCCTAAGCCTCTTCTCCCTATAGCCAATCGTCCGTTCGTTGAGTATCAGCTGCAGCTGCTCAAAAAACATGGGATCAGGGAAGTCGTGCTCTGCGTCGCCTACCTTTCCCATGAATTCGAGAACTATCTTGGCAACGGTAAAAGATGGGGAATGAAAATCCATTACGTGCATGAGAAAGAACCTCTTGGCACCGGAGGCGCTATACGGAACGCAGCAAGATTCATTGATCAACCCATTATCATTTTCAACGGCGACATCCTGACCGATATTAACCTTCATGCCATGTGTTCTTTCCACAAGAAAAACAAAGCGATCGCCACTATCGCGCTCACCAGGGTGAAGGATCCCACCATGTTCGGCCTTGTTGAAACTGCAAGAGACGGGAAGATAGAACGTTTTCTTGAAAAACCCTCGTGGGACGAAGTAACCTGCAACACCATTAACGCCGGCATCTATGTATTTGATCCCGGCGTTCTCAGCTACATCCCTGAAGGGGTAAATTACTCTGTTGAGAGAGGACTGTTCCCAAGCCTTCTGACAAAGCAGTTCCCGCTCTATGGTTACGCCTCTAACTGCTACTGGATGGATATCGGCACCATAGAAAAGTATATGCAGGCGCATTTTGATATCATCAGCGGACATCTCTCTTTCCCTCTGGCCGGGAAGCATAAAATACACGATATTTATCCGGGAAAGCACCTCAAGGTAGGAAAGGACGTCACGATCAACGGGCGAATGGTATGCGGGGACAATACCAGGATCAGTAATTTCGTGCAGATATCAGGTAATGTCTGCCTCGGGCACAATGTTACTATCGGGAAAGGAAGCTCACTGACTGATTCCATTGTGCTGGATAACTCCCATATAGGCGAAGGGGTCAGGCTTGAAAAAGCGATCGTCGGAAAAAAATGTGTTATTGAAGCCAATGCGTCACTTGATCCTTACACTGTCCTTGGACATGAAACTATCATAAGAAAGTATTCACGTCTATAGTATGCGCCTTATTGATTCTTTTATGATGAATATGTATAATCTCAGGATTGCTCAGTGCCCTTCAGAGGGGACCTTAAGGGGGAAACGGTGAAAGCTTTTGTCATGGCCGCCGGGGCTGGCACAAGACTGCGGCCTTTAACCTACGCTATACCAAAACCAATGGTGCCGGTGGTCAATAAGCCGGTGCTGGAACATACGCTTGAAAACCTCAGGAACCACGGTATCTTTCAGATAGTGATGAATCTTCATCACTATCCGGAAATAATAGAGAACTATTTCGGCGACGGCGCTCGTCACGGCATGAAGATCTTTTATTCCTACGAGAAAGAACTCCTGGGAACTGCAGGGGGCGTCAAAAAAATGGAGCAGTTCTTTGATTCCACTTTTATTGTAATGTCGGGTGACGGGCTCACCGATATAGATCTTACCAAGGCCGTGCGCTACCATCAGCAGAAAAAAGCCATGGCGACCATGGTAATGAAAGCGATTGACAGCAAATTCGAGTACGGTGTCACGCTTACCGATAAGAATGGAAGGATAAGCAAGTTCATCGAGAAACCGAGTTGGAGCGACGTATTCGCCAACACCGTTAATACCGGCATATACATTTTTGAGCCGGAAGTTTTCAATTATATTCCGAAGAACAAATTCTATGACTTTGGCATGCAGGTCTGGCCGCAGCTTCTCAAGCTGAAAAAAAAGATCTTCGGCTATGAGATGAAAGAGTACTGGACCGACGTAGGAAATCTCAAAGAGTATCGCTACGGAGTTCGTTCTGCGCTCGACGGCAATACGAAACTTACCATTCCCGGAGAACAAGTGCGTCCGGGGGTCTGGATAGGACGCGGGACGCGCATAGAAAAGGGGGCTCAGCTCAACACTCCCTGCGTTATCGGAGATCATTGTTTTATCGGCAAAAATGCGCTTATCGATGCGTATACTACTGTTGCCAATAACTCATGGATCGGGCCCGGCGCTATTATTAAGAACTCCATCCTCTGGGAACGCGTCAAAGTCGCAAAGAACGTGCGACTTGACAACTGTATCATCGGTTCAAAAGCGGAAGTCAAAGAAGACATTTCCGTCTACGAAGGCACTGTGCTGAACATCGACTAAAGGTATTTACTCAAGAAGGGGCGACCATACTACCATAGAGGAGGAGACTGTAATGAACGAACTGCTGAAAGGGAAAGACTTTGTATTCACCTCGGAATCAGTAACTGAGGGACATCCGGACAAAGTGTGCGATCAGATTTCTGACGGTGTACTGGACGAAGTGTTAAGCCAGGATCCCAGAGGCCGCGTGGCCTGTGAAACATTTGTCACCATGGGGCTTGTCATTGTCGGCGGAGAGATCACCACTTCCGCTTTTGTCGACACTCACAAACTGGTGCGCAAGATCGTCAATGAGATCGGCTACAATGAACCGAAATACGGTTTTGACTATGAAACATGTGCCATCCTTAATGCTATCCACTGCCAGTCGCCGGACATCGCGCAGGGCGTTGATACCGGTGGCGCCGGAGACCAGGGCCTGATGGTAGGCTATGCCTGCAAGGAAACCCCCGAACTCATGCCGCTTCCCATCATGCTTGCCCATAAGCTTTCTCTCAGGCTTGCAGAAGTGCGTAAAAAAGAAATACTTGATTATCTCGGCCCTGACGGAAAATCGCAGGTAACCGTTGAGTATAAGGACGGCAAACCTGTCCGCGTCGACACAGTCGTCGTCTCCAGCCAGCACACCGAAGAGATCCTTGATAAGAGCGGGAAAAAGATAACGAAAGCCGCCCGTGAAGAGATCATCGAGACCGTCGTGATGCCGATCGTCGGTAAATGGGTGGACAATAAAACGACCTATCATGTAAATCCAACCGGCAAATTTGTCGTCGGCGGGCCGCAGTCTGATACCGGCATGACCGGCCGCAAGATCATCGTGGACACCTATGGCGGCATGGCACCGCACGGCGGAGGAGCGTTCTCAGGCAAAGATCCGACGAAAGTTGACAGAAGCGCCTGCTATATGGCCCGCCACGTCGCGAAAAACATCGTTGGCGCAGGCCTTGCGGACAAATGCACGGTTCAGCTTGCTTATGCGATCGGTATCGCTGATCCGGTATCGGTCATGATCGATACGCATCATACCGCGGTCATCCCTGAAAAAGAGATCACGCGCCTTGTGCGCAAGCACTTC
>MGVN01000178.1 GCA_001800515.1 Elusimicrobia bacterium RIFOXYB2_FULL_49_7
AGAAAGAACAGGCATAAGAAAAACAGACTAGAGACTCTTCAGTTTTATCACGACACCGACCAATAAGGAGAAAGTGCTTATGTTCCTGCGATGGTTCTACGGGTTGTTTACTGCCGCATTTCTGCTTTCGTTCTATGTATGGCAACAAACACAATCTATCAGGATGGGATACAGCGTCGACACTCTCCGTCTTGAATGTGACAAACTTATACAGGAAAACAGAAGCTGGCGGCTTCAGGTCAACCGCCTGATCTCCATGGAAAAGCTCGACCGCGTTGCGCAGGACCGCAGCCTGGTGATCCCGCTTGAAAAGGATGTCATTTACCTTCCCTGAAGACATATGATCAATAGGAACCGGACGCTTTCTACGCTTTTCTTCATCTCGCTTGCATTCGTTGCGGTCGCGGCGAGATTATTCTATTTACAGGTATGGCACCATGAAGAACTCCAGAGCCAGGTACAGCGTATCATATACCGGGATCGTCCGGAAACCCCCTGGCGGGGAATGATCTGCGACAACGCAGGCCGGGTGCTTGCCATGAGCGTGAAGACGTATTCGCTGTTTATCGATCCCCAGTGCGTGAAAAACCTTTCTGAAATCGAGAATAAACTGGCGCAGGTGCATATCCCTCTGAAACGTTCCCTGATCGCCGCGAAAAAAGACAGCTCGTACGTACCGATTGCGCAGGGAATTGATCTTGCCACAATGAAAAAGATCAAATCATGGAAACTGCCGGGGGTAGGTTTCACCGGAGAGTACCACCGCCAGTATCCAGAGAATACCATGGCCTGCCACGTACTCGGGATGGTCGGCAAGGAAAGCAACGGCCTAGAAGGTATCGAACTTTTCGCGAACTCTTACCTGACCGGAGAGAAGATCAAGAACCTCCGCTGCAGGGACGGGCGAGGGAGGGAGATCTCTGAAAAACTGCTTGACCCCGATGACCTCCGTGGCGCAGATGTATATCTCACGCTTGACCGGAACCTCCAGTTCATGGCGGAACAGGAAATTGACAGGGCATGGCGTGAATCCAAATCAAAAAAGGCACTTATCATCATACAGGATCCATCTACGGGAGAGATATTGGCGCTGGCAAGTCGTCCCGCATTCAATCCGCAAAACCGTAACGGTGCCTGGAACAATTCACGTAATCCCGCTATCAGCGATATCCTGGAACCCGGCTCAACATTCAAAATAATCACCGCAGCAGCGGCGCTTGAAGAAAAAGTAGTCAGCCGGAAGGAAGTGGTCTGGTGTGAAGAAGGCAAGTATTCCGTTTTCGGCCACACGATCAAGGACCACGAACCAAAGGGCCTCCTCTCTTTCGACGAGATCATGCAGTACTCTTCAAACATAGGCGTTGCAAAGATAAGCCAGCGCCTGGGCAAGGAAAAACTGTACCATTATGTCCGCCAATTCGGCTTCCATGCCCCCACAGGGATAGATCTTCCCGGTGAAGCAAAAGGCCTTCTGAAACTCCCGACTGAATGGAGCGGCCTGTCGCTGCCGACTATTTCGTTTGGCCAGGAGATAGGAGTAACACCCATTCAAATGATCAACGCATATTCCGCGATAGCGAATGGAGGAGAGCTTCTGGAGCCAAGGATCATCAAAGAAGTGCGCAACCCCTCCAATGAAGTCGTGTTCACCTCGGACAGAAGAGTGATTCGGCGCGCTGTTTCCCAGGCCGTGGCAGCGCAACTACGAGATATGCTGATCGGCGTCGTTGAAAAAGGAACCGGGCAGATGGCAAAAGTGCCGAACTATTCGGTGGGAGGAAAAACGGGAACCGCTCAAAAAAGGGACAATGTCACGAAACGCTATTCTTCATCTGCGTATGTGGCATCGTTCTGCGGCATTATTCCCGCCAATGACCCGAAACTGACGATCATGGTGCTTCTGGATGAGCCGAAAGGCGATTATTGGGCATCTTCGCTCGCAGCTCCGGTGTTTTCCAGAGTTGCAGCGCGGGCGGTCGGACACCTGAGAATAGCGCCGGACCATACTCCGATATGTGTCGCACTGAATAAAAAAAGCAAATGAACATATACCCAGAGCGGGAGCAGTAATGAAATTAACATCTTTACTTCACGGGATTGATTGCACATTAAACGGGCCGCAAGTACAAGGCGAACAGGACATAAAGGGAATAGCCTATGATTCACGGCTGGTAAAACCGGGCTTTCTCTTTATTGCTCTTGCAGGCCATCACACGGACGGCAACAAATTCGTCAATGACGCTCTTGCCGCAGGGGCAACAGCGGTCATGTCACAGGAAAAGCTGACTCAGGAAGCGATAAGCTCCATAGTCGTTGAGAACCCTCTTGCGGCAATGGCGCAGGTCAGCAGCAGATTCTACGGTCATCCCGACAAAAATTTGCTCATGATTGGCATCACCGGCACGAACGGGAAAACAACGATCACCTACCTCATGGAATCTATCTTGAACCGCGCGGGACTTCCGGCGGGCGTGCTCGGGACTATCAATTACCGCTACGGGGAACACTCATGTCCCGCCCCTAATACCACCCCTCAATCCGCAGACGTGTATCGCATCCTTTCTGATATGGTAAAACACGAGCAGAAAAGCGCTGTGCTGGAGGTTTCTTCGCATGCGCTGTCACTGGGTAGGGTGAGCGGGATCGAGTTCGATTGTGCCCTCTTCACCAACCTTACCCGAGACCATCTTGATTTTCACCACACCATGGAGGAATACTTTCAGGCGAAGGCGAAATTATTTACGAATTTGGCACCCGGGAAAAAAAGTTTTCCTAAATTTGCTATAATAAATACCGATGATCAGTGGGGAAAAACTCTCGCTGGGCTTGTACGTCAGGCAACTGTGGTAACGTATGGCATTCACGGTAAACCTCAGGTTCGCGCCGAATACATCAGAAGCAGCAGCAAAGGCACTGAATTCGTACTCGTTGCGCCTCAGGGGCACCGGAAAGTGCACCTGCAACTCCTTGGTCAGCATAATGTGTATAACGCGCTCGCAAGTGCCGCATGTGCATTAAGCGCCGGCATTCCCCTGGAAACCGTTGTAGAAGGCCTTGAAAAAGCTCCACATGTCCCTGGCCGTCTTGAAAAAGTTGAAGCAGGGCAGCCGTTCACGGTCGTTGTCGATTATGCACACACCGATGACGCGCTCATGAACGTTCTCACCGCGCTCAAGAAGCTCAGTCCTTCGCGGCTTATCACGGTATTTGGCTGCGGTGGCGACAGAGACCGTTCGAAACGGCCTCTCATGGGTGAAGCGGCAACCGCACAAAGCGATTTTGTATTCGTCACTTCGGATAATCCCCGGAGCGAAAATCCTGATCGCATAGCGCTTGATATCGAAGTCGGTATACGCCGGCAGCACCGAAACAACTACCAGGTCATTCTTGACAGGGAACAGGCGATCGCCACGGCGATCCACATGGCACGAAAAGGCGATATCGTGCTCATTGCAGGCAAAGGCCACGAAACGTACCAAATCATCGGCGACCAGAAAATACATTTTAACGATACCGAAATTGCACGAAAGTACCTGCGCGACGTCCATAAACACAACGTCGCCATTTGAACGACCTCAAACACATTAAGGCCCAACCTTCTTACTTCATCACGTCCCGCCAAAGAAGGATCCTTAATGACAACAAATTCATGGAAAACATCACTCTCCGGGAACTCATTTCCGCAATCAACGGCCAGTTCGTCATTGGCGATCCTCACTCAACCATTCGCGGTATTTCCATCGACACCCGCACTATTCACCGCGGTGATTTCTATTTCGCCATTACCGGAAAGAATTTTGACGGCCATAATTTCGTCAAACAGGCTCTGGAAAAAGGGGCGAGCGGGATCGTCATCACCCGTCACGATATCGATCTCGGCAACCCATTCCCTGCGATGCCGGCAGTAGTGAAGGTCGCGGATACTTTCTCCGCACTTGGCAACCTTGCAAAATACTACCGCAGGAAGTGGCAGATCCCTGTAGTCGGCATTACCGGATCGAACGGAAAAACAACCACCAAAGAAATGATCGCCTCCATACTCGGACAAAAAGGGCAGCTTCTCAAAACTGAAGGGAACCTGAATAACCAGCTGGGCCTGCCACTCACGCTCCTGAAAATGACCGGACAAGATTATTGCGCAGTCGTGGAAATGGGGACTTCTTTCCCGGGTGAGATACAGCGACTGGCTGATATCGCCTGCCCCAGCATAGCCATAGTGACAAATATCGGGATGGCCCACCTTGAACGCTTTCAAGATCAGGAAGGCGTCTTTAATGAAAAAAAGATGCTCTATGCGGGCCTTCCTCCGGACGGCTGCGCCATCGTCAATGTTGACGACCCCTATCTCACCAGGCTTACCTCATCGCTGCCCTGTGAGGTCATTACTATCGGCATAGAACATGATGCAATAGTGCGGGCATTTAAGGTAGATCTATGGCCGGGGAAGCCGCAGTTCGAGCTGAAGATCGAAAATGAATCTATATCCGTCAGCCTTCCGATACATGGGCAGTTCAACGTGTACAATGCCCTTGCTGCCGCGGCAGTCGGATGGAAGATGGGATTCGATCTGCTCCAGATCAAGAATGGACTTGAAGCGTTCCAATCCGCAGGCATGCGAATGGAAGCGAAGACACTAGTGTCCGGAGTGACGGTCATTAACGATGCCTACAATGCCAACCCCTCCTCCATGAGAGAATCACTGACCAGCCTGGTCCATTCCTTCCCTGAAAAAGATAAAATCGTAGTGTTGGCAGATATGCTTGAACTGGGAGAACAATCGGAGCTGCAGCACCAGAAACTCGGAGAATTCATCGCTTCGCAGCCTTTTGCCAAAGTCTTTCTTTTCGGCCCTCAGATGGAACATGCCCTCCGCGCGCTCTATTCGCTGAACGTCAAACACTTTCTGAACAGGGAAAAGCTGGAGACAGAAATAAAACAGTCGGTAACCCCCGGTTCCATCGTATTCTTTAAAGGGTCCAGGGGCATGCGTTTAGAGGATACCCTTCAACGCCTTTTTGCAGAGGACAAGATCTAATGCTCTATCATCTTTTGTATCCGCTCAGGTTTTACTTTTCACCGTTCAACGTCTTCCAGTACATTACGTTCCGCGTCGGTGGAGCCATCATTACCAGCCTCCTCATTTGCCTCGTGTTCGGCCCCCTTCTGATCAGATACCTGCGGAAATTCAAGATCGGGCAAACGGTCCGCACTGACGGCCCTCCCACACATTTGATCAAATCAGGCACCCCGACCATGGGAGGACTGCTCATCCTCGTCTCCCTGGTGGTATCGACCCTCCTCTGGGCGCGCCTTGATAACCGCTTCATTCTTATGGTACTGGGAGGCACCTTGTGGCTCGGCTTCCTCGGTTTCTGGGATGACTACCTTAAACTCGTAAAGAAAAACCCCCGGGGATTGAGTTCCCGCAGAAAATTCGCCGCTCAAGCCGTACTTGCGCTCGCGGTCTCCGCGTATCTATGGTTCTATCCTTCCAATCCTCAGTATGCCTCTTCAGTGAACATCCCCTACCTTAAGAACATATTCCTCGAACTCTCTTTTGTGTATATCCTGTTCTCGTCATTTATCATCGTAGGCAGTTCGAACGGGGTGAACTTTACCGACGGCCTCGACGGCCTGGCAGTGGGGAATCTCATCATTGCCGCCTTCGCGCTGGGTTCCCTGGCCTACTTCTCAGGCCATATCAAAATAGCGATGTATCTGCGTATCATCCCTGTGCCCGGCGCAGGGGAACTGACCGTATTCCTCGCCGCCATGATCGGGGCAGGACTCGGGTTCCTGTGGTTCAATGCATACCCCGCGCAGGTATTTATGGGAGACACGGGAAGCCTTTTCCTGGGCGGAACGCTGGGGATGGTCGCCGTATTCATCAAGCAGGAGCTGCTGCTGGCCATTATCGGGGGAGTATTCGTGGTGGAG
>MGVN01000179.1:0-147 GCA_001800515.1 Elusimicrobia bacterium RIFOXYB2_FULL_49_7
CCTGTAACGAGTTGTATCCCGTAACTTCGCTTAATCCATCTTCCGGCCCGATATTTGCAGGATTACACCAAATCGTCGCCGCCGTCAGCCTTGAATAAAGTATCAAAACGAGGATAATCGAATTACCGAATTTTAAACCAATCATTT
>MGVN01000179.1:368-5790 GCA_001800515.1 Elusimicrobia bacterium RIFOXYB2_FULL_49_7
TCGGCCCATGAAGCATTATGGCAAATTTCAACCCTGGCAAACGTATTGTCTATGTAGGCATCGTCAATGTAAAAATGGTTCGAGCCGTCGTTGTTTGTCGCATGATGCGAATCATAAAATCCTACGATTCTCGGCCGCTTGAACGACGTATATGTGGCGTTTCTGGTAAGTACATTCGTCTTGTCAACAATAAGCTTTCCGTCGAACCACCACCTGAACACGCCGTTTGCCGTGCTTATGTCGCTATCGCTGTACTCAAACTGAAACAGGTGCCATACGCCCGTGCTTATATCGTTCTCGTAGTGCTTCCACCCGAAATAGCTTGTGTCAACATACGCCGGCTTATCATGGCCCATAATCTCGTCCACCCACGTGTAGCCGCTTACAACCGGGCTCCAATCAGCGCCCTGGTTTACAAGTGCGACCACGGCATTGGTATCGTATCTGCATAATGCCTGCACGTAGAAATTATCGCTCGCCGACGTGGTGGACCACATTCTTAGAATCTTGATATTGCCAAGACTGTTATTGATGTCGCCATCAAACGCGAAATCCGAATCCAGGTAGAACCAGTATTGAACGTACCATGTCCGGCTGTCGCTTCCTCCCCTGAACGCCGCCTCCTCATTAACCGCACCCCACGGCGAAATGTCTCCGTCAAAATTCCTGAAGGCGTTGAAGTTCGAGAACCGGTTGCGGTTATGGTTATTGTTTATGCCGAGCGTGCCGGTGGCCGTCCATGAGCCGACAGTGGCGGTATTATCGCACACACCGGATTCCAGGTCGTCCCATGCGATGGGCGCGGCCTGCGCTTTGACGCCGAATCCGCTTCCTGAAACAGTAACAGTGCTGCCGTGCGTAATCGTGCCGGATATGCCGCTTACCAACGGTGCCGCGACAGGCGTGTAAAATGAGTGCATGGAAATTAAAACAACCCATGCAAGCACAAAACTGGAAAGGTAACCGTTTCTGTAATTGATAACAGCCTCCATGAAATAAAATATTTGCCGATGGCTTATTGCACGGCCAGTCCGCCAGGCGGAGCCGGGGCGGTTTCGTCTGAAAGAACATTTATTTGCAACACGTGAATAAGAGGCTTGACTCCATCCCCGCGCGACTGCATTAAATACAAACGCCCGTTAACCCTGTCATAGGCCAATCCGTTTGTAAGCGTACATGTATCATAATAGTGAATTGTCGGGCGGCGGGTTGTCATTTTTGAGGATCCAGATACAGCAGCCCTCGTACTTCCTGCAATTCAGCCGTTTTCAACTCCGTTACTCGACGTTTAACCCTGCCGGTTCAGCGGGCGGCGTTGTGTCGGGCATCGACGGATATATCCAACCCGGCGCAGCGTTACCGAGGTATTCCCAGATATAGCTTGTCAGGGTTATCGGCCCGCCGTAAAGTCCGCGGCCGTCGGCGCAAAACCCGCGTTTTACATTGTTTGAAGCGGGGTACGCGTTTAGCGGCGGGTCGTTCGTTTCGGAAAAGGCTTCCTTTATCTGATCTTCATAAGGAAATGGCCACAGCGATTCTTCTGTTAATTGATCATAACCCGGTTCGCCCCACAGTGTCCCGGAAACTCCGTAACGCAACAAAACCTCGGCCCCGCGTTTAGCGCCGCTTTCGCCGCTGCCGTTATCAGTGGTCTGCGTTATATATCTGATGCCGGGATCGGTTGTCAGGCAATTCTGCGCCCCGGAGGTAACAAGCGAAGCCGGATAATACCAGTTGTAATCTTCAATGTAAGAAAACCCTGCCCTGGGATTGTCTATCCGGTTGGGCTCTAATGTTTCGTAGAACAGATTATTTTTAGCGGCTACCTGAAGCGAGGACTGACTGCCATAAATGCCTCGGGGGCCGCAGCTGCCTTCATCGGCATGCATATTGCCCGCCGTATTCTGATTAATAACCAGGTTTTTCAACGTGCTTGTTCCGCCACTGAAATTATAGCCGGAAGAGGCATCCCATGCAACATTATTTATAAATGTGAAATTTCCGCCGTCACCAAGCCTTGAACCGCCGACATTAAACCCGCTGAAAAGCGATGGGTAACTGCAGCCGAAATCCGGGAGGCATGCCCCCTTTCCCCTGATATTAAGCGAAATATTGCCGTAAAACCCCACATCGTTCACCCTTGCGGTGCTGCCGCAGCCGCCTTCCATCTGCCAGTACTCTTCCCCATAATTGAAATCGATGGCAATGTTATTCTGAAGCAGCACGTCCCTGGTGACAAGAACGCTTTCGCTTTCCTGCGCGCCGTAAACCTGTATGCCCTTGGCGGGGTATTGCTGGGCGCTAGTCGGCGGGTCGTCTCTCCGACGGTAATCGTGGCGGACGACACATCTTCTTAATATTATCTGGTGCGGCGCCTGGTTTAACACGGACGTCGGCTGAAGCAGTATTATGCCGTACCTGTCCGCGCCCGCAACCCAGATATCTTCAAGCAGGAGGTGGTGCGAATCCCCGTAAATTCCAATAATGCTGCCATTGTAATTGCATTTATTTATGACGGACGATCTTAAAAATTTTACATGGTCGGAGTTATTGATAAAAACGACCTCGGCATTAGCATTGTTCCTTATGGCCAGTCCTTCAATCCGGATATATGATTTTCCGTTGATATATACCGGGTAATCATACAGGCCGGCGAATTGACTGCCGTCAATGACCGCCTTGCCGTCATTTGCAGAGATTACTGTTGTATAAGCGCCCTCGCTCCCGGAAGGCGGCTGAAGCCTGTTTGCCGCAACGGCGCCGATATAAGTTCCGTCCATAAGCACAAGCGTGCTGCCGTCCGGCAAATGGGAAGACGCGTAACTCAACGTTTTCCACGGCGCCTGGCTGCTCAACCCGTCATTGGCGTCGTTGCCATCAGGCGAAACATAATAAGTAGCCGCAAAACAGGCCGCGGTAAAATTAAAAATTATCGCTACAATAACCCTTTTCCTGTTCATAAATTTATCCGTCTCCGGTGTCAGGCTTGACTAACTGAACTGATTATTTTACTTTAAGTGATGCGGGAATCATCGGGGAAGTGTTATCCACTGCATCGTCGGCATATTCGATCGCCCCTATTGATACTTTTCCCGGATGGCGCGGCTGGCCAAAAAAATCACACGGAGCCTATGAATTTGAATAATAGTAATAAATCGTGTAGTAAAGATTATCGTTGCCTGAAATAGCGACTTGCGTTCCCGGATATGCCGCTATGACGATATGCGCCTCATCGGTTCCCTCTATCTGAGCATTTTTCCCTACCGACAATCCGTGCGTTGCGCGAACACCGACGCTATAAATAATGTCGCCTGCCCCGATTTTTCCGTTACCTCCCGCAACCGTTGCCTCCAGGCTCGCCCACGAATTGTTCCAGGAACCGTCGCCAACGGTATCGCTGCCGCCCTCCCTGATAAAGAAAATGTTCCCGGCCCGGATTGTAAACGGCAGGCTGTCGGAGCTTCCCGTTTCACCGTTGATGGATTTAACGCCATTGACAACAGCATATATATACCCCGGCCCTTCTGCAGCCGAAGCTGGTATAGAGAACGCTATTTCCTGCATTCTGTGATATGCTGAAAGCTCTGCCGGGCCGCCGGGCAGTTTACCGTCCGCGTTTTTCCAGTAATATATATGCGCAACTTCATGTGACATTCCCGATGAATCTTTAAAATACAGTTTCGATGAACCCTGACTTTCACCGAGGTAATTGCCCCAAATCGTAACTATCGAACCGTGCTCAGCGGGCGCAAGCCCCCCGGCCCCGTCGGTATTTCCCGTTTTGGGACCGGAAACTATATCCGAAAAATTCAAGGCTGGTAACAGAACCGCTGCCAGATTCACCCTGATAAATAACACTGCTATCGCGAAAAAAAGCAACCTTAGAATATGCATTGTGATGCCAGGCTTGAGTAATTTAACTGAGTTCAGTGAAATACTCCATTCGGAGCGAGGAAGCAATATTTGAACGGGAATTGGACTACTTTAGCGACGCAGGTAAGTCGTGAAAATCGTTCAATTATTGCCAAAGAAGCTTCCGCGGTAGAATTACAATTTTTCATTGAACCCTATCTTATTGTTAATCCTTGCGGTACGGACGGGACATTGGAATCGGTTAGCATATCAAGCGGTATGGGTTCGCGTGATATGTTAAGCGGACCGTAGCCGGAAGAATAATTGCCTTCGCTGTCAACAACAAACAAGTAAACGCTTTCGCCTTCTTCGAACGCTCCCTGGCGCACGGTAGCAACAATTTTTTTATCGCTCCACGTATTGACCGTAGCAACGGTAATATTCGTGCAATTCTGATATGCGGCCGTGTTTCCCAGCTCACAGCGAGCTTGCGCGCAGGAACCGATACTTACATATACGTCATCAAACAATTGCGTTGACTGAATGCCGGTTTGCTCCCTTGTATAACCATTAACGCACAATATTTTGCGCACCGCCAGCGGGAACAAAGTCGTTTTGTTGGCAACGTTTTTTACCTGCGCTACGCCATTGTCGGTTAGCTCCCATATTTTTATAAATCCGTCATTAGAATAACCATCGCGTATCCACCACCAATACCTGTGCCATTGTCCTTTTTTCATGTGAGAAGATTTCCACGGCTCCGTGTCCGGATATGCCAACGGCGAATTATTCCCTCCCATAACATAAGTCGATGAATCAATTAATTGGGCGAAATAAAGATCGTTATCGGCTGAATTATACCGCATCAACCACATAATTTTCCAGTTCAATTGCGTGTCCTCACCCGACCATGGGGAGTTGACCGGAACATAACACCACCATGATATAAATGTCTCCGTTGCATCCGGCAACGCAATTACTCCGTTGGTCTGCCCCTCAACTCCTTCCTGTGAAGTTACCTCGAAAGCCTGCATCCCGCTGACCGCTGTTCTAGTCGAGTAAACGGGCGGCACGGTGTTTAGGCTAGCCCACTGTCCTGTGACAGCTGATGCCGGCCCCGTATTGATTGTGTTACCGGCAATTCCATTTTCAAAATTATCAAAAAAATGGACTGTCGGGCCGGTAACACCAAAGTTTTCTCCGGTAACTGTTATATCCTGCCCATCGAATACAGTGCCACTAACCCCGGAAACCAACGGCGCACAAAAGGCAAAGGCCGGCATAAATGCCATAAATATAAAAAATATTAGTTGCATATTAATCCGCGTGCATAACTGTTTGTGACTGTTTGGTGTCAGGCTTGACTAACTCAACTAATTTACTGGCCGATTATTTTTACCAGTACGCGCTTGGGGCGCCGGCCGTCGAACTCGCCGTAAAATATCTGCTCCCATGGCCCGAAATCAAGCTCGCCGCCGGTTATGGCCACAACCACTTCCCGGCCCATAACCTGGCGCTTTAAATGCGCATCACCATTGTCTTCACCCGTGCGGTTATGCTGGTAGCGGCT
>MGVN01000180.1:0-443 GCA_001800515.1 Elusimicrobia bacterium RIFOXYB2_FULL_49_7
CTCTTGGTTCTTCCATTGTTTTTGCGGCTAACCCATTCGACGAATTTGCGACCGCTCTTGCCAGTGCTAATGAAGCCGCGCAGAAAAATCTGGATAGTTTTGCAACAGACCTCGGGGTGCTCATGGGTGGCGGAGCTGCTCACCAGGGCAAGTCACTTGGCATACCAGGGTTCGATGTAGGTATCCACGTTCCCATGAAAAAGACCAGCGATGACAACGTGATAGTGAAAGCGGCGAAGGTTGATGCCCTGGCACTCCCCATAGTACAGGCTGAGATAGGCCTGCCCGGCAAGTTCGATATTATTGCCCGGGGTACCTCGTATGGTGATGCAGGCATGTTCGGCGCGGGTGTGCGCTACGGTATTTTCAAAAGTGCTGTGCCCGGCATTCCTTCATTTTCTGTGCAGGCGATCTACAATACGCTCACTGTCAACACGCTCGTG
>MGVN01000180.1:486-683 GCA_001800515.1 Elusimicrobia bacterium RIFOXYB2_FULL_49_7
CTTTCAGCCTCCCGATCATCAATCCCTATGCCACTGCCGGGCTCGATTCTACGACAGTGACCCCCGATTCAACTATCACCAATCTTGAAGGAAAGGCCACGACTACCCGTATCGAAGCGGGCGTGAACCTTACCCTTTTCCCGTTCACCTATGTTCAGCTCGGCGCAGGCTACGTTAATAATGAGCTGGGCTATACC
>MGVN01000180.1:699-2601 GCA_001800515.1 Elusimicrobia bacterium RIFOXYB2_FULL_49_7
TTTTTTTCACAGATAGTTCACAATTATTCCCTTGTTTATTCACATCTTATCAGTAATACTATGATTACCACCTGCTACGGAATGTATTCGATTCTCAACCCTGGGAGGGGTCCGCGGAAGGAGCTTCTCCAATCTTGCGTCCGATAGTGAGAGCTGACTATAGGAGAATCGTTATGTTTAAGGAATTCCTTTCTCTCCAGTCAACCAGTGCCAAGAAAACCCTCAGCATTGTCCTGTGTGTGTCACTTCTATGGGTACAGGCCCTTACTACGCACGCGAGTATCGGGGCCACGGGATCGCAGCTCCAAACATGGTACGTCTATGACAAGGGGCTGTACAAAGCAGGTGTCAACACCATTGATCAGACGCTCACCCAATCGATCGGCGACCTTGTCGACTACACTTACTACATCGGGACCGACGGCTCGCGCGTTATCCTTACTGACTATGACTATGAATCGTATATGGATTCCGCGGGCAAAACCCGCAACCGCATTACCAGCATTACAGATTGTACTACGGGGAAGCATATAGATTACGGCGAGATCATCGGAGCGGACGGGGTCAAAGTATATGGTTGGGGCGCGCTTGTCGAGCGCGACAGGACAGGGAGGATGATCGGCGCCTACAACTATGATGAGAAAGGTAAGCTTACCTCAAAAGATATTTTTGGCATGACGGCTGAAGAAGAGGCAGGATACCAGCAGGACATGACTGTGATCCTTGCTCAGATCGAAGCGCTTTCCGGCACCAATAGTGCACTCTTTGCGCAGCTCAATTTACTCAAGGGTCAGATGTCCACCATTCAAAATGGCATTGCAGGACTTGCCAATTTGCTCTCCTGGCTACAGAGTTCGCTCCTTACTGCCGATGAGAATACGCTCAATACTATTACTGTCGAAGTCACGCAGCTTAACAACAGGCTTACAATGCTCAACAACGATTGCGTGGCTATTGCAGGAGGAGGCAGCCTTTTCAGCGGAACCCTGGCCGCTGGATTCACACGAACCGGGAATAACAATCTGACGTCCACGCAACTGTATAACAGAGCAGCCGCTATGTTTCAGATCATAGGCTTCCCCTGGAACTGGGGATCCATGAGTACGCAGGCACAGCAGGTCTATTATCAGAATTTCGGACAAAACACATTCAGCAGCGGCTTGATGAGCACTCTCTATGAGGGGCTCTTGAATCCAGATTCAAGCGAATATAAAATCGCTTTGATGAATTATCTTCAGAGCCCGGATACAGCAGCGCTGATCGAGCGGGCAATAGATTCTATGGGCGCCGGAGTCGCGGCAGCCATGGGGATCGATCTCAGTCAATTGAATCTGTTCGATACAAGATCGCAGCAGTTTTCCAGTAACTGTAAATTCCTTGCAAAGGTGCTGTGGCAATACAAGAACAGTGTCCAATCGCGTGAAGTAGTGCGCAGGTCTGGCGCAGTCGTAAGCATATCCGGCGGCCTTTTCGGAGAGTGCTGGAACCAATTACAATCATTGTTGTCTCGCAAGATGGCGCTGGAAAACAAGCTCCAGCAGAATAATTCGCTCAACAGCATAATGAACTTGATACGTCCGTTAATTACGACAGTAAACGCGAAACTAAGCCAGGTGACGACTGACGATACTGTTAAAACAATAGACCTTGAGAATAGAGCGGTACAGAAGCTGCCCCACTCATTGCGGGATAAAATATCGCGCAAGAACGAGCTGCTTACGCAGGGCGACACGGGCGCAGACCAGATAGAGTTTTCCCCGGAAGAGGTACAACTTATTGTAGCCGCAATGACCGAAGTGATGCAGGAAATGGATTCATTGAACCAGGAATCTTCATCGTTGCAGAATCAGATGCAGGATACCACGCAGAGCCTGTCGAGCAGAGCGAAGCTTATCGCTCTTT
>MGVN01000180.1:2674-4848 GCA_001800515.1 Elusimicrobia bacterium RIFOXYB2_FULL_49_7
TCTGGGATTACGGGACAGACGGGAAGATCAAATCAGTTACTGAATATAAAAAAGACTATGTGCAGGTAGAAGGTAAGGTCGATGTTACTGTCGACGATGGTTGTGGTATTACACACCAGGAAAAACGGGATGGTGTGAAGAATGTCCTGATGGAGTATGCCGAGACAACCAATTATAGTGAAGACGAAAAACCGGTAAACATCACGCGCGATGGCCAGGTGGTGGGCACTTTCACCTATGATAATTTTGGCAGATTGAAGGAGTCCGTATATAACGATGCCAGCGGGATGAAAACTACCACGGTTTTTGATCCGGCGCTTGGCAGGGCAAAGCAGTCGATCACTGAAGGCGAATCCCGCTCTATGCAGGCAATGAGCTGGTTCGAAGATGAGTATGGGAAAAAGATAACCGGGGAAATGATGATAACAGTGAACGTGCGCACCGTTACTGATTATAATTATAATGATACGGCCAGTGATCTCACGCTCAAAGCGGACGACAAAGAGTATAAGGTATCCGGAGGCGGGCTCATTTCCACGCAATCCGTTACGCAGACAATAGGTACATTTACCGCGAAAACAGGTGAATGGTATTTTAAAATGGATCTGACTAACTATATCGATACCGTGACCACCGAGACAACCTACATGAAGGACGGTGAGAAGTTTTTCACGCAGACCAAGATAGATAACCGTTCGACAACGGAATCAGAACAAACCCTTCCGACAAAGATCTGGTGGACTGTATTGGAAGCCAATATCGGGGTTGCGCTCCTGGTGGCATCATTAGCTATCACCGTGGCATCGGGCGGTGCTGGGCTTACTGTCGGTATCGGGGCTGCTGTAGGCGTGGTAAGCCTTGCGGTGAATACTATTTCCAGCTGGTTCGAGAAAGCCAAAGTGAATACCCTTGATAATCCTCCCACGCCCCCTGTTGCCGACGTTGTTTCCAACGGTGGTTATGCCGATATTTCCCTCAGGCCGCCTACAGAGCCGCCGAAAGCACCGATATCTGCCGGTCCGATGGTTAATCCGGCAAATACCGGCTGGGGGCTCAGATAATAGGCGCTAAAGTTGTTCTTGACAGAGAATAGGAAAGAGGGTATACTTACAGTACAGGTTACCTCATAGCCCACGGCGATCTCGACGTTATAAATCACTAATGCTGGAGTTGCAGAACCAACTATGAGAATCATACCGGGGAAATCATCACTTCTTGCGGGATTGCTTTCCTTATTCTTGCTTTCCCACATCATGCTTCCTGTCTATAACACAGAGTTGTTCGACGATAATGACATTGACGGCCTCTTTCAGGCCGTTGAAAGCCAGTCGAACATGCTCTATTATTCATCCTTTTCCGTGCTCCCTCTTAAAATAGTGACCTTCCTTTTTGTAAAGGATTCCGTCAATCCGTCTCACTTTCAAACGAATACGCCTCTTCCCACCCATAAGCAGAAACAGAAGCCGCAGACGTCGTGCGTGTATATCTCCCTTTGTGACAGCGCAAACAGTTTTGCGGGCCGTTCCACCTCCATGTTTCGCGGAGAGTGGAGCCGTGTATCGGTTGTCAATGGATTCGTCGGGAGCCTTTCTTCCGGCAGAGGCAGTATCGCCAGCCCTCCGGGAGGCGATCCCTGTATCTTTTTTGCCGGCGCTCTTCTTTGTCTTCTGTGCGCTTTATTGCCAAGAAGCAATCTGGACGCTTCAGGTAGTATGACCATATTGTATAGAGTATTCCTACGCCCGATCAGAGCAATCTGATTGGGTTTTTTTATTTGCTCCATCCGCCTTCAGGGGATGGGGCAAATAACCCCCATAGCTTTGATTTCGAAGAAATCATATGGGGGTGAAGAATCGAGCGCCAATGGAGAGAGAATCATGGAAACAATGAAACAAAAACTGCTTAAAACAATCTCGTGGAAAATGTTCCGGATTCAGAGGTGGTGTATGACTGTATTCACGAAATCGCTTTCGTTTCTCTCCGACATTTTTCTGAGCATCAAGAAAATGATCGCGCTGTTGACAGTGATCTGTTTCCTGCATACCTCGGTATTCAGCTCCGCTCTGCATGCTGTCGTGGAAACCAAGCGCGATAATGAACGGCAGCAGAAAGCTTTTGACGGCCTTCTTATTCCCTATTCTGCCGGCCGGATGACTGACGCGCGCTGCTTCGGG
>MGVN01000180.1:4876-8268 GCA_001800515.1 Elusimicrobia bacterium RIFOXYB2_FULL_49_7
ACCTCCACTGCCACGGGGAAGCGCAGAAGAATATCAGCAAAATACTGCATCTCCTGGATGAAAAATATCACTTCGACAAGATATACGTTGAAGGCGGTATCGGGCAGATCGATACCTCGTGGGTCAAGGCCATTGAAGACGAGAAATTCAGGGCGAAGGTCGTTGATACCCTCGTTTCCACCGGCCGGCTGACCGGTACCGAACATTTTTCCATCACCACGGGGAGAGAAGATGTCCTCGCCGGCCTTGAAGACGAGAAGATCTATCTCGATAACCTCGTCCGCCTCAAGACGATCGTCGAGAAGCGCGACGAGATCATTTCTTTCATGCCGGTGATACGGGAAAACCTCGAGCAGTTGAAAGGGAGATACTACGGCTCTGACAACAGAAGGCTGGAGAGGCTCATCGCGAAGAATCGTTCGGGCGCTCTTGCCGCGGAAAAATACTACGGCGCGCTCCTCAAACATGCGCGCGCATCCTCCCTCGACCTCTACGATTATAAATCGATCCCCGCGTTCCTGCAGATCGTGGAGCTGCAGCAGGAACTCAGGTTCAAGCACATCAACAGCGAGCTTCGCGAATTCATGGAACTCCTCAGGCAGAAGCTGCCCTATGGTATCTATGCGAAGCTGCAGGAAAAAACGAAGGATTTCTCCCGCGCCGATGAACTTTATCTCGCACTCGCCGGCATAGCCCGCGACTACGGCTTTCCCCTGGAGGGGCGTTTTTTGAATTTGCAGAAGTTTTTCGTCTTTATAGAAGCCAACCAGCGCATTAATCCCGTTGATCTCGTGCGCGAGGAACGCCGCCTCCTTAAAGAGCTTCACGGGAAGTATTCGCTTACGGATGGTGAACGCGAAGTCGCTTTTGTCATCGATTTTTTCTCCTACCTTGAAGAGTACCTTTCCAATAAGATCACCGCGCAGGATTACCAGTATTTCGCGGCGAATATGCCGCGTTTCCGGACATTGTGGGCGAAGTACGTCACCAGCGACCGCATTCCGCCCCTTGACCCTTACTATGAACTTTTCGCGGCCTTTTACCGCAATAACATCGAACGCAACAACCGGTTCGTGAAGAACGTGCTCGGCGCGTCTGCCGGCGAGGAAAAGCACCCTGGCGTCCGTTTGACTCCCCGGACAGATCAAGTCGGGCAGACGATAGAGTCGCTCTCGGAAGCGAAGAACCTGGTCGTGATGGTTACCGGCGGATTTCATACCGCAGGCATCACTGAACTTCTCAAGGATCGCGGGGTTTCCTACCTGGTGGTCATGCCGAACGTAACACAGGACGCGTCGTTCGCAGATTTTGTTTATGCGGAACTTGCCAAAGAGCAGATAGTGCTTTCTCAGACTATTGCGCTGCGGCTTTTCTCTCAGATGCTTCAGAAAGGCAATGCACCCGCTGACCAGTCGGCGCTCCTGTCGGAACTTATAACAGAATACGAAAAATCGCTTATCGCTCAGTCCCTTGCGATGCACCTGAAACAGCCCATTTCCGGTACCGATCTCGCTGATGAGCTTACTACGCTCTGTCAGAACGATACCATACGTTCAGAGTTCCGGTTCGACGGTGAAGATAAAGACAGGTATCTCTTCACCTGCACCCTGGACAACAATGGCCAGAAAAATACCTACCATTTTTCCTGCAATACAAAGACGCTTGAAGTGACCCTTCTGGAGGAGAAAGCTGCCAAAGCTGATGCGGACAAAACGGGTACTTCCTCTTTCGCAAATGCCTTCCCCTCGGTGTTCGCGCTCACTGCGACGCTCGCAGAACGTTTAGCCGAGCTTACCGATACCCTTACTCCTCTTGCCCCGGAAACAAAAGATGTTTCAACAGAGCCTCTCGAAACTGGTTCTGTTGATGAAGTCCTTGCAGCGCTGAAGGCTACGATGCAGGCTGACCGTTTCGGCAATTCACGGGCAACATCCGGAACACTCGCTCTGCTCGAACGGTACGCAAAGGCCTTTGAGGCAAAGCCTGAGTACCCGGTCGAGGGAGCATGGCCAGTGCTCAAGGCAATCGTCCAGTTGTCGAAAAAGGAAGAACAGTCGCTGCTGCGCCTTATTAAACGCTCATATAGAACGACAAAACGGCCTGCGCTTATCGATGCAGTCCTGCTTATGAATAAGGAAATCTCACAGGGCTGGCTGGCAAACCAGGCGTCCCGTCTGGTAGGCAGAAAAGTCTACTACGTATCTGCAGAGAATTCCTACTGGCAGGGCGGGCTTGGGCCTGTGATGACGTTCCATGGCAGGGGCATGAAAGAGCTTGGGGCGGATATCGAATACATTGAGCCGTGGTACCAGCTGCGGCGCGATAAAGGCAATCCCAACGGCGACCCGCTTGACTATAAAGACCTCGGCCTCAAGGATATCGAAGATGTATTCGATTTTACCATGGCTATGGGAGACAGGGACGTTAAAGTCAACGTGGCGCACGGTATCAACGAGGCAGGGGTAGGCATTTATCTTATCAAGGACATACAGGATGACGGGGGGTCGTATTACACCAGGATGCTCTACAACTACGGAAAAACATATAACCCCGTGCAATGGGATGAGTTTTCCTCGTTCTTCAGCAAAGCGGCCGCGGAAGTGGTCAAGCGGCTTGAGACGGCTCGCAGAGATGCAGCAGGTGATGCATGGAAACCCGCGGTAGTGCATACCAACGACGGGCAGACCGCGCCGGTCGCCGCCATCGCAAAAAGCAGGTACGCGGGCGACCCTGTCATGTCAAAGCTTATTTACGCATTTACCACGCATACCTTTAAGAATCGCGGCTATGACGGTAATTTCGGAAGGATCAGGTATGTGTTCAGCACCCTCATGGAGATCACCCAGAGGTTCTGGTCTTCGTTTGTCAGGAACTATAACAACAAGCCGGGCAATCCCGTGGGCGATTATACGAGCCTTGGCATACGGCAATCCGACTGGAAAGGCGCGGTGAGCAAAGAGCACCGCGACAGGATCACCAATTGGCAGTGGGACCCGGAAGACAGCATTACCGCAGTGACCAACGGAGCGGTGCCGGAGATGATGGCTGCGGTGTTCAGGGATCAGCTCCTCAAGAAGTATCCCGGCGCTGACCCGGAACGGCCCACCGCAGAGCAGATCATGGGGACGAAGGTCGAGTGCAAAAAGCTGCTCAATGGGATGCAGGTAAAAACGGTGACCGGCAGGATCGTGAACATTGACCCGGACCACCTGCTCATTATGTACTGCAGGCGGCTTGTCCGGGAGAAAGCCGGCCGCGACCGCGCGTTGACCGACGAGAACATCTGGGAGCTGGTGAAGCAGGGAGCAGATGTCGTGCTTTTCGGCAACCACCAGGGCACCAGGGAGAGCGACGAACTGGTCGGCATCCCTGAAGAGAACATTCCCGGCCTG
>MGVN01000181.1 GCA_001800515.1 Elusimicrobia bacterium RIFOXYB2_FULL_49_7
CAGACCGCGTGTCCTGCCGGAATTCCTAACAAAAGGCGATGAGCCTCCCGCGTCTCCGGATCAAGCGGACGAGACAGGAGCGAACTTTTAATATTGCCCGTCACGGCCACGCGGGATTTACTCGCTCCTATTTTAAGAAAACGACGGTAGTATTCGCGCGTCTGCACGCCGATGGCATCAATACTGGACAAGATGCGCGGCATGAAAAAATTAAAGAAAAGATATTTCGGAAAGGAACGATCCGAAATACGGCCGTTGATAAGCACCACCCGCGCGCCGAACCGTTTGGCCTCCAGAATAAAGTTGGGCCACAGTTCGGTCTCGACCAGGACCACTTTTTCCGGATTCACGAAACGAAGCATCCGCCGGATAATGAAGGGAATCTCTAAGGGAAGGTAAACGGTATGAGAAACGTACTCGGCCATATGGCGCCGGATATGTTCCTGCCCCGACCGGGTGGTGGAGGAAACGACGATGAGATGACGAGGATACTTCTGACGGAGGTCCGGCAGAATGCGGCCGATGATGGCCACCTCCCCCATGGACGCGCCGTGCAACCAGATCGACTTGCGGGAATCAAGGACATCCGGTTCGCGCAGAGAGAGCCGTTCACGGAATTGAAAAAGATCAAATAATGCAAAAAAAAGGATGACGGGCGAAAAGAGAATAAAGAGGGTATAAATAAACAGATTGTACGCGAGGAGCATTTCGGTGAAAAAATAGATTAAAAAGCAAATGAATTGAAATCAATTCCCATCGGAATTTATATTTATTCCCATTCAGCTCCAAAGCCTAAAAGTGGCTGGCCTTATTTTCAGCAGGTCATCTAACTAAGGCCATTTTCTTTATAATGGTATTATTCTTTGTAGCTAAACGGTAAAAATAGGTTCCCATAGAAAGACCGCTCGTATTCCAAGTGATAACACCTCTTCCTTTGACTAAGTTGCTATAAATGAGCTGTCCTTTTATATTGTAAACTGAAAGATGGCCATTTAAATCCTTGCCGGTATTAAAATTCAGCTTCGTTGATGCGCTCGCTGGATTCGGACTGGCAGATAGCATGATGTCGTTATTAACATACAATACTTTTTCGGTCTTTATTTGAAGTTCTGAGAGATCATAACGCATTTGTATCACCCGGTTATCTTGGGACAGATAAAAGAATATCGTTGTATTGGAATCCAATCCTCCGCCGCCGGAACAAGTAGGACAAGGGTCTCTCCAAAAAAACACGATGGATGAATTATTCATCCAAATGTTCATAAAAGTATCGAAAAAGGGTGTGCCACGATCTATTGGAAATATGGTACCCGTAATCATTGTATCCGCATTCTCCATTTGATAGCTTGCAGCCGCTTCTTTAGATGCGACAGAGTCCAGACTCAACAAAGGCTGCTGATCATCGCAAATGATTTGTATGGTATCCGGGCCGAACAGGTTGACAGGAGAAAACGTGGTGTCTTGAGTAGGGTTATTCCATAAAAAGAAATCCGCTCGAACGGAGATGAATGATAAGAATAAGACCATTTTGAAGATTTTTATTGTTCGCATGAGAGCCTCCTAATGAACTATTGCTATTTCTTAATAAACTACGATTTTAGAATACTTATCCAGCGACCCTATTGACACTTTAGCCAGATATATCCCAGAAGGGAGCATTCTACTTGATGCGTTCTTGCCGTACCAGTTTAATTGTACCACACCATTGGCTTTAATGTTTAACGGCATTTCTTTGACTAATTTACCAGATACATTATAAAAAGTGATTTTTGCCGGGGCTTTCTTAAGATTGTCGCTCAAATTCGAAAAAGCAATATTTATTGTTGCATTGACTCCTATGGGATTAGGAAAAACATTAAGAAGAAATGGTTCTCCATTTTCCTGCGAGGCCGATTCGCTGATTGGTTTATATTTCTTATACATCGAGGGAAAGGATGGATTAACACTGATTTTCAGCTGACTACCTGCAAGAATGGTGAATCCCGAGTTCATTCTTACCCGGTGTCGAGCAGACAACGTACCCTTGCTGGGAGAAGAAAACGTTCCTGTTAAGGTCACAGTATCTTGATAATGATTTAGGCTATCCATTCTTCCTGAAGCATTTCCCATTCTCTGTGCTCCATTATGGGAAGCATCGCCGTGTCCCATCCCAAATAAATGGCCAACCTCGGCTGGACCGGAATCTATCAGATGAGAAAGGGGTCTGTGCTTTACGTTAATGGTTAATTTTCTTGCCACGTTTTGCACACTTTTGAACATCAAGCCTGAAAACGCCTCTTCCCAAAACAATAAAAATTGAACAATTCCCTCTGGGAATTGTATATTTCCTACTCAATTGCCGGCTTAGCTCAGTTGGTTAGAGCGATGGAATCATAATCCACAGGTCCGCGGTTCAAATCCGTGAGCCGGTACCACACAGCCCCTTGTACAAAACAGGGGGCTGTTTTTTTAAGACGGTTCTCTTTTCCCCATCGACACGGCAAGGTAAAAAACCAGTGTCGGAAATATCTGAAACATCAGCCGATTGGCCCAACCGGTCGAGGAGGCATCGTATCCACCCATCCAGGGTGAAATCAGCATCAGACCGCATCCGTACATCACAATGCAGGGCCCGAGATAATGCGTTTCCGTTTTACCGATCTTTTGCCAAAACACCCAACCTATCGCCGCGAAGATCACATACCACACCAGGCCCCATTCTCCGGTAAAAAACAGGGCGGTCAGTAGCGCCAGGAGTGAATGCCATTGAAGCAAGGGTTTAACGATAAACGAAAT
Organism: Elusimicrobia bacterium RIFOXYB2_FULL_49_7; assembly: GCA_001800515.1. The sequence goes on from MGVN01000181.1 coordinate 2,776, forward strand.
CACCAGCGCCCCGGCCAATATCCAAGGCAATTTCCGAATAAGCCGTTCCACTTGTTGCGCGCTTTTCGTAAAGGAGAACAATACCAGCACCACCGTGTAGAAAAGACAACCCATCCCCATCTCAAACGCCAAGACCGGACTGAGCCAATCATGCGGAGTGGGTATCACAAAAGCGAGTCGGATGAACCAGAGCCCCAATAGAAGAGGAACCAGGGCCATGCTCACCCGGCGCCGGGCATCCGGATGGCTCTTCCCGATAAAGTAGGAAAGAAAAAGAAGAGCAAAGAAGGTCCCTTCAATGCATATCAGTGAAAAAGTAAGAAGAGAGAGCAGTGCGGGCCATAGGAAGAATTGTTTTTTGTTTTCCACATAAGAACCGCTTAAGGTGATAAAGAGAAAAAGATAGAGTCCGGCAGCAAGATTCGCGTGCAGATAGAAAAAATGGTGAAGGAAGATGGGAGAAAGCGTCAAGGCCAGCAAAGAGAGTAAAATAATCGTCAGGCGTGTTTTTAAAGGATTGCCTTTCAAGGCGACCCATAACCGGTCCGCAAAAAGAAAAAGAAGGGAAAGACCTAAAAGCGGCTGGTATTCAAAAAAAAGATAGCGGCCCAGTCCGCCAGCCGTGGCCTGAAGAAGGGGTATAACAGGTCCCCACATGGAAAAAAGAGCCGAACCGCCATCCCGGCGACCGAACCCCAGATTCTGCCCCAAACGCGCCAAGACAAAAGAGTCGGTGGTCATGGCAATCACGGCCAACTTATAAAAGAAAAACGCAAAAGACACGGTTATAACCATGGTTACCACACCATGATTGAGGTTGATTCGCTGCGGCGGTTTACGATACAGGGACAACAGAGCCAGGATAATGGCTGAAACGAACCAAATCGGAACCAGGCGCATCAGCGCCCAAACCGAACCGCTCGCAAAAAGCAGTGTTGCAAGACAACCGAAAAGCGCGGTACCAACCGCAAAAGCGCTCAACAACAAAAATCGTTTCCCCATCTCTCGATAGAAAAGACGGCCGAAAGCCATCCCAGCTAAAGCGGTCATGGCAATGAAAAGGAAACTCTTTACCATACCGTTGTCTCGTTTGTCCAGGAACCGGGAAGCAGAAAAACCAAGCGCCCCCCTTGTTTCACCACCAGGGCCTCTTCCTGATCATACAGGGAAAAAGGCCGAACATAGTAAATCCGATCTGAAACCAAATGAGGTCTTTCCAGAAACAAGGTCTGTTCTTCTAAAGACAGTGTGTCGCATGCAGGTAGTCGATGGATTAGACTGTCCGGCTTGCCGGACCGAAGAAGGGTCCCAAACTCAAGAAGCAAATCGGAACAGAGATAAAGGTGAGCATAAAACAGGTGATCCGCAATGACCAAGGAGGGTAAAAGGGGATTATTCTCCCGGCCCATCTGGTATGTCGGCATGATGGATTGTTTCGGCGCCATGTCTGATAATCGGGCAGGTTTCCGTTTGTCAAGCCAGGATGAGCGACTCAGGCTCCGATAAACATAATACGATTGCCCGAGAATGAGTAAGACCAGCAAGGTCAGCAGAAATCGTCTGGGAAGCGCTTTTTTACGGATTAGAAAAGTCAGCAAAGTCGGAAAACGCACTAAGAGAGAGGGAAATTTATCCGACATTTTCATGGCTTATAGAAAATAGGCTTTAAAATCGATGAAAACAAGACCGGTTGCCATTGCGCCTCCTTTGCGCTCCGCGAAGGTAATCAAATATATTATCCCCTATGATAATAAAACCAAAAATCGATTCCAATACGTTGTTGGGCGATTGCTTCGGCGGATTGTCCGCCATGCTCGTTGCCCTGCCTTCCGCCATTGCCTTCGGACTGGTCATCTATTCCGCCATCGGCCCGGAGTATGCCGGTAAAGGAGCCATGGCCGGTATTGTGGGCACCATTGCCCTGGGACTCATTGCCCCCCTCTTCGGCGCCACGAAGCGGCTCATCACCGCTCCCTGCGCACCGGCAGCAGCGGTTATGTCCGTTTTTGTAGCCGAATCACTTCAACGCGGCATTGCGCCGGAGCAGATTCCCTTTATGCTGGTCATGACCGCACTTCTGGCAGGGTTGGTTCAGATGGCGGCCGGATGGCTCAAAGGGGGCCGCTTCATTAAATATATTCCTTATCCTGTAGTGGCCGGCTACCTAAGCGGCGTAGGCGTACTCATCTTCATCGCCCAATTTCCGAAATGGCTCGGTGTTCCCAAAGGCGTGAACCTAATTCATGCCCTCGCCGCATCCGACCAATGGATTTGGCAGAGCATCGTTGTGGGTGGAATCACCCTGCTCTCCATGATCTTTTCTCCCCGGATCATCCGCCGCGTGCCGGGTGCCATTATCGCCCTATTATGCGGCGTGGGTAGTTATTTCGCCCTATCCCTGCTGGATCCTTCGCTGCGCCAACTAACCGGCAACCCGCTTCTTATCGGACCCATCACTTCCGGTGAAGTCCATTTCTTCGGCAACCTGCTGTCCCAATGGTCCCTGTTGCCCGATTTTTCCGTATCTGCCTTGGCCTCTCTTTTTCTGCCGGCCTGCACACTGGCGGTCCTGCTCTCCGTAGACACACTGAAGACCGGTCTGGTCTTGAATGCCTTGACCCGTTCCCGCAGCGACGCCAATCGGGAACTCATCGGCCAGGGGCTCGGCAATATCGCCTCTGCCCTGGCTTGCGGTATGCCCGGGGCCGGTACCATGGGCGCAACACTGGTGAATGTCAACAGCGGCGGACAGACTCGTCTCTCCAGTTTCCTGGAAGGGGTTTTCGCACTCCTGGCTCTTCTGCTCTTGGGCCGTTTCATCGCCTGGATTCCGGTCGCCGCCCTGGCCGGCATCCTGCTCGTAGTCGCGGTCCGTATGGTAGACCCCAAGATTTTCAAGCTGCTGAAGCAGCGTTCCACGTTTCTTGACTTCATGATTATTTTAGCCGTCGTCATCTCTGCTGTGGCATTAAGTCTCATTTGGGCGGCAGCAGTGGGGCTGTCCATTGCCATCTTTCTTTTTCTACGTGACCAGATCAAGCGTCCCGTGGTGCGGCGGAAATTATTGGGCAGTGAAACCTTTTCTAAAAAGAAGCGGATTCCATCCGAAATGGAAATCCTGTTCAGTAAAGGCGCGTCCACCGTGGTCTTTGAACTTCAGGGACAACTCTTTTTCGGCACCACGGACCAGCTGCTCATGGAAATCGAACCCGCACTCGCCAAGGCGCGAACCGTCATTCTGGATATGAAACGGGTCCAGGCAGTGGATTATACGGCGGTCTATGTACTCCACCAAATCGAAGGACGCATCACGGAAGCGGACGGCACGCTGATTTTTGCCGCGCTACCCCAAACCAGCCACTCCGGCAATATCCGTCACTATCTCCAAAATCTCGGTTTTACCGGAGAAAAAGAACGGGTTCGGTTCTTTGAATCTCTCGACAGTGCACTGGAATGGTCTGAAGAACAGTTGTTGATGGCACATACGGTTGCAGGCATCGGCCGAGGTCAGGCTCTTTCTCTTGCCCAGTTCCCCTTCTTTTCCGGTGTACCCGAATCCACGTTGGATTTGTTGTCCGGTATTGCACTTGAAAAAAACTACCAAGCCGGAGAACATGTCTTTAAACGGGGCGATCAGGGCAGTGAACTCTATTTCATCCGTCAAGGCAGCGTCAAAATCGTTCTGCCCATTCACGGGAGCGGCGTACACCATTTGGCTACGTTCGGCCGGGGCGACTTCTTTGGGGATATGTCCTTTCTGGATCATGCCACCCGTTCAGCGGATGCGGTAGCCGGCGAACCGCTGCAGCTTTATGTCATGTCGCGGGATGATTTTGATCGGTTGTCCAAACCTCATGCCGAGGTCGCCGCCTTGGTATTCGAGCGTCTGGCACGGATGCTATCCGAACGGCTTAGGCAGACGAACATCGAACTCGAAGCACTGGAAAAGGCATAACAAAATCGCAGCGTTTACTTATCAAACCCTCCCAATGGGCGGATTTTGGAGACTGCCTCCGGATGGGTATGCCGGATATCTTTGGCTTTCATATAAAAGACAATATCCTCTGCAATATTGGTTGATAAATCACCCACCTTTTCCAGACAACGAGTGATAAAGATGAAGCTAACCCCCCGCTTGATGTTCTTAGCATCCTCTTTCATCACCGCCAGAATTTCACTCATAAAATCAATTTCGAACTTATCCATCCGTTCCTCAAGCAACAACACCTCTTCCGCAAAATAGGTATTGTTGTTCACCAGCGCATCAATGACCCGGTGCACCATCTCTTTGGCCAATGAGGCCATGGGTGAAATGTCAAGGTGGAGCCGAGGCCGGGGGGCAAGATAAAGGGTATGCCGGGCAATGGAGACCGCTTGGTCTCCAAGACGTTCAAAATCATTATTAATCTTGATGACCGACGTTAAAAACCGAAGATCGGTTGCAATGGGCTGAAGTTTGGCGAATAGGTTGACACAGTGTTCATCGATTTCCATCTCCATTCTATCGATTTTCTGGTCCCCGTTGACAACCCCTTCCGCAGCCTGCTCATCATAATTCTGATGGGCATCCAATGCCCGAAAGAACTGCTGTTCGACTTCGGTGGCCATGGTGATGATATGCTGCCGGAGAGCATCATATTCCGTATCGAAAAAATGGCGTGTCGTCATTGGTTGCTCCTGTGTTAATTCGTGCGCTTCGACAGGCTCAGCGCCCGATCTAATGACTTATGGACTAACATCATCCGAACCTTCCGGTGATGTAATCTTCCGTAGTTTTTTTAGCCGGATTGGTGAATATTTTCTGCGTTTGATCCATTTCAATCAGTTCCCCCAGCAAAAAGAAAGCGGTCAAATCAGAGACACGGGCCGCCTGCTGCATATTGTGCGTGACAATGACGATGGTGTATTGTTTTTTCAATTCCGCAATGAGGTCTTCTATCTTGGAAGTGGAAATGGGATCGAGGGCCGAGGCCGGTTCGTCCATCAGAATGATTTCCGGATCCACGGCCAGGGTCCGGGCAATGCAGAGCCGCTGCTGTTGACCCCCGGAGAGTCCTAAAGCGGAATCATTGAGCCGGTCTTTGACCTCATCCCACAAGGCGGCCTGGCGCAGGGAACGCTCCACAATCTTTTCCAGATCACGCCGCCGTTTGACCCCATTGACACGCGGCCCATAGGCAACATTATCAAAAATCGATTTTGGAAAGGGGTTGGATTTCTGAAATACCATGCCCACCCGCTTACGAAGCGCCACCACATCCACCTCTTTGTCGAAGATGTCCTGTCCGTCAATAAGGATGGTCCCCGTATGGCGAGCCCCTTTAATCAAGTCGTTCAGTCGGTTCAGACAGCGGAGAAAGGTGGTTTTGCCGCAACCCGACGGCCCGATAAAGGCAGTCACCTTGTACCGGGGAATGGTGAGGCTGATACGGTGCAGCACCTGTTTTTCGTCATAGAAAAAATCAAGGTCGCGCGCTTCTATTTGAATGTCGGTTTTTTCCATAGGGATCCTTGGGTCACGATTGGATGAGTTTTTTCCTCATATGAAAACGGAGAAATATGGCGGTGAAATTCAGGCCGAAGGTCAGCAGGAGAAGAGTCAGCGTCGTGGCATACTGGATGCCGAGCGTGGCATCCACATCCGTGGACTGGGTGGCCATGATGTAAACATGATATCCCAGGTTCATGAATTGATCGGACAGAGAGGTAGGCAGGTGCGGCAGGAAATAGGCCGCTCCGGTGAAAAGAATAGGCGCCACTTCGCCCGCGCCGCGACTGACCGCCAGAATGGCGCCGGTCATGATGCCGGTATAGGAGTTGGGTAAAACCACCCGCCATACGGTCTGCCATTTTGTGGCGCCCAGGGCCAGACTGGCTTCTCTGAGATCGCGCGGTACAGCACGCACCGCCTCTTCCACAGAGACAATGACGACCGGCAGGGTCAGAACCGCCATGGTAAGACTGGCCCAAAGCAGGTTGGGTTGCGCCCATCGAAGGGTTCCCTCGGGTGAGAGCACCTGATCCAATCCGGATCCCACAAATTGGACAAAAAAGCCAAGACCGAAAAGACCGAAGACAATGGAAGGAATACCGGAAAGGGTATTGACTGCAAAGCGGACCGCCCGGGTGACAAAAGAGGTTTCAGACACATATTCGCAGAGATAAATGGCCGTGATGGCGCCCACCGGCACTCCGGCCACCGTCATCATGAGTGTCAGCAGAAAAGTTCCTACAATGGCCGGAAAGATACCGCCCTGGGTCATTCCCTCTTTTGGCGCCTGTGTCAAAAATTCCAAAGAGATATGCGACCATCCGCCCTTGAAGATGATAATCATGATGAGGATAATGATGCCAATGACACTGAACGCGATAAGACCGGTCAGGAAAGTGACCAGCGTATTGATGATGCGCTTTTTATTCTGCATGATGATTAGGCTCCCCGGAATCTGCGCATGAGCCGATCGCGCACAAAGACTTCGGCGGTCATATTGAGGAGAAAGGAGAAAATAAAAAGGAGAACGCCGATGATGAAGAGCACACTGTAATGAGTATCCCCGAAAACCACTTCCGCCATTTCCGCGCCAATGGTGGCGGATAGGGTCCGCACCGGATCCACGGCTGAGAAAGTGAAAAGCGCCGCATTGCCGGTGGCCATCAGTACAATCATGGTTTCACCCACAGCACGGCCGATGCCGAGGAGCACAGCGGCAAAGATGCCGGGCAGCGCGGCCGGAAGCGCAACAAAAAAGACGGTTTCCCACTTGGAGGCGCCTAAGGCGAGACTGGCTTCTATCAGAGACTTTGGAACCGTTGAGAGCGCATCATCCGAAATGGTGAAAATGATGGGAATCACGGTGAGCGACAATGCCACACCCCCGGTGAAAGCATTGAGGCGGTACTGAAATCCGAAGAGATTCTGGAGCTGGCTGGCCAGAATGACAAGGGCGATAAAGCCGATGACCACAGAGGGAAAACCGGCCAGGATTTCAATAACCGGTTTCATCACCTCTTTCAACCCTTTGGAGGCGAACATGGCCGTAAAGATGGCACAGAGCACGCCGATGGGGGCGGCAATCAGGATGGCAATCATGGCCACTTTGAAGCTTCCCAGAATAAGGGGCAGAATGCCATATTTCGGATTTAAAGAGACCGGCATCCAGGATAATCCGAATAATCCTTTCCAGGTGAATCGATCCTCTGCCGTCACTCGTTCCACTATGGTTGAAGCACTGCCGCTGCTCTCCAAACCTTCGTTGCCGTAGGTTTCATATTCAGGTTGGACTGCACTTTCCCCTTCGGCGGAAATCGGCGCCTTTTCCTTGACGAAAAAGACACTGGCGGCTTCGCGGAAAACAAAGATGAAAATGAGCGCAATGAAAAGAAGTGAGAAAAGGGCGATGACCGCCATGGATTTCTCGATGAAGAATTCGAGAAGTTTGTTTTTCTTATTGTTAGTCATGGATGTTTCACCGCCCCTGTCAAATTCTTATTTCACCGGAAAATAGCCCACCTCATTCACAATTCTTTGGCCTTCGGCGCTTAAAATCCAGTCAATGTATTCCTTCAGAGCACCGGTGGGGCGGCTGCGGACATACATATACAGATAACGGCTGATGGGATAATCGCCGCTCTTCACATTCGCTTCTGTCGGTTCAAAAGCTTCACTGGAAGCGTCCTTTTTCACTTTGCAGAATTTAACCCCCTTGGCATAGGCGGCACCGCCGTAACCGATGCTTAATTTATCCTTGGCCACCGCATTCACCACCGCCGCCGTTCCGGGCATACTCTGCATCAGAGCGGTATAATCCTCGCCCTTCAGTACAAAATCACGGAAATAAACATAGGTGCCCGAACTGTTTTCGCGGCCATAAACCACAATCTTGGCATCCGGACCGCCTACGCTTTTCCAATTGGTGATAGCGCCCGTATAGATATCCTTGATTTGCTGAAGTGAAAGTGCGGCTACCGGATTGGTTTCATTCAAGTAAACCGAAAGGCCGTCTTTTGCTGTCTTGATTTCCACACCCAGCGTGTTATACCGCTGTTTCAGCTTGTCGCGTTCCGCCATCTTCATGGGCCGGGAAGCGTTGCAGATATCGGTGGTGCCATTGATAAGCGCTGAAATCCCGACACCCGACCCGCCGCCGGTAACCTGAATCGTCGCATCCGGATGGGCGGTCATGTATTTCTCGGCCCACCGCTGGCCCAGGATGACCATGGTATCCGATCCCTTCACGGTGATGACCTGACTTCCGGCCGCGTAAAGCAGGGCACCTGTTAAAAGCAGCATCGCACTGATTCCGATTAGATATTTTCTCATTTTATTGTCTCCTGATAAGGGTTTCATTAAAACTTGTACTGCACACGAACGGACAGGACATCATCCTTGACATCCGTGTTCCAGACCGCGACCTTTTTATCATCTGCATTATTGATATCCAGGGCCGCTTTTTCATTCTCTATCATCTCATAATACAGGACAATCTTCACATTCTCGTCCCAATGATGCACCAAGCCCAGACCGATGGTGGTATACTGAAGATCCGCGGATGACAGATTGGTCACCGCCACATTCTTGATGTCGGTCCCTTTGACATCGGTATTGGGATCATAGACATCATACTTCACCACAAGCTGATCCTTCAGGAAGATATTCTGCACATACATGACATAGTAGCCCATGAAATTGCGCATATAAACGCCACGGGTGGAATTGCGAACCGCGCTGTAAGCACCATTCGACGAGCTGGTGCCGGGTTGTTTCCCATTGATCAGTTCTCCTCGAAGAGAGAGACCGCCAATGACGGGAATGTCGTAATAGAGCTGCAAGTCCGCACCCATATACTGGCGGTCATAGCTCTTGTTCAGCATCCCTGATGAATCTGACTTCTTAAAGGTCTTATCGTCCACTTCGTAGAAAAAACCCCGGGTATAGACAATGGAATCCGCTGTGCCTGCGCTGTTTTTCAATACGCGGGCATGGGTGGTGTCCGTATTGGTCACTTTGCCCATATAAGCCGATATGCCCAGATCAATTGCCAAATTGATATCCGTCAATGGAATCGATGCGCCAAGACGACCGATGAAATCCTTATTGTCATCATTTTCAACCGCAATGCCTGCCCCATTGAACAGGCCCGCCTTCAGGTTCAACATGGAAAGCGCACCGTATTTTTCGGCAGGTACCACTTCCAATTGCGCACCCACATCACGCTCACCCGGAAAAAGGGTCTGGAACAAACGGGAACGTTCCGGAGATTCCCGCATAGAGGAAGAATAGGAGATTTCAAAACCAAAAGGACGATCAAAGAGACCGGCTTTCAGAGCCAAACTCTTTGCCCAAGGATCTTTGAAAGCCAACCAGGCATCCTTGATGCCCACTCCTTTTTCCGTGGCATCCAATTGCACGGCTGATTGGGCCAGTCCATTGTCATAACCTATTTTAAGACGGCCGCGGCGAACCTGTAAAACACTTTGCGTGCCATCCGCAAACTTGCCGCCGCTGAAGTCGCCGATCGGGACCAGATATTTCCCCGTATTGTCCATGCTGCTCGCGGTATCCATGACCATACGATACTGGGCCTGAATGTATCCGGACACCTTGATTTTGCTGAGTTTGTCAACCGAACCTTTTGTTTCCAGATAGGATTCCTCAAGACCTGTGACCTTGCCCTTGAGTTCTGCCAGTTTTTCCTTGGTATCATCCTCTGCGCCGTCCTGAGCGCTGATACGTCCTATGCAAGCCAGCAGAGAGAGTAAAAGAATCTTTTTTCTCATCTTTTCCTTTTTTGGTTTGTGGTTAAAAAAATACCGGACCCATATTACAGAAATATTGCATTGACGATTCAGTGCTGTGATGACATATCAAAAAAACGAACCGGATCAACCAGAAAGAGCAAAAACAGGAAACATTCCCGGATGATACTCCTATAGATTGATATCTTCATGGACAACCTCCTTCTTTTAAATGGGTTTCGCATCGCCCATAAATATAGCGGGTCAGTGTTGCGGGAAGATTAAGGATAGATGACGGATGTGCGGGTGCTCCGACATCCATCGACATTGCTTAGAGCAGGTGCTGAGCGCCCTTGTGTTGATATGGCGCGCCCGTACAATCCGTGAATATCGGATTTATTGCGGCAGGGTGATGGTAAAGACAGTGCCGCCGGAAAGACCGTCCGACACCTTGATGGTCCCTTTTAATACCTGAACGATATGCTTAACGATAGCAAGTCCTAGTCCCGTACCGCCGGTATCCCGGCTGCGGTGTTTTTCAATGCGGAAAAAGCGTTCAAACACATGTTCCCGGAATTCGGACGGAATCCCGATGCCCGAATCCCGGACCGTAATGTCATACGCACCGTTGCTTCGCACACCCGTGATTTCAATCCGCCCGGCCGGCCGATTGTATTTAATGGCATTCGTAATAAGATTATACAGGGCAATGTAGATCAATTCCGGCACACTGTTAAGCGGCAATCGGCAATCAACACTCAATTCAATCTTTTTATCATCTATCAAGGGCTTCACATCATTGATAATTTCATTGACCGTCTGTTCCAAGCTGAACGTGTCCAGTTGCAGCGCTACCTTGCCACTCTCCAGATAGGAAAGTTGGAGCAGATCATGTATGAGATTTTCAAGACGCTGGACACTGTGGCGCATTTTACCGTAGCTCATCCGGCGCGTTGCCTCGTCCGGCATCTCCTCGATCATCTCGACATACCCTTTAAGCACGGTCAGCGGGGTGCGGAGCTCATGCGAGGCTGCTTCCACAAAATCCGCCTTAGCGCGGGCCAGCCTTTTTTCCTCGGTCAAATCAACCAGGGTAAAAAGGAGACGGTTGCTCTTGGGTTCCTGATCCGTAATCAGCGGAATACAGACCGATTTAAGTTCAATGTCGCGGGTAACTCCCTTGAGGGCCACCATCTGCTCTGAGCGTCGACCCAGGCGAATAACCTCATCTCCTTGGTTCTGGAACGCAGGATGATGGGTAAAGCCGGTGAGCCACATAGGAGGCAGGGTATCGGAGGTGTATGTCGAATCAAACAGGCGACAGGCATTATCATTGGCAAAGACCACATCCAAGCGACCATCCACAGCCACCACGGCCTCGGAAACCGATCGAAGCAAGGCACGAAACTCCTCCCGCTGGGAAACGATATCATGGATAAGCAGGCGCAACCGGTCGGCCGTATCATCCAAAAAGTCGTACAACCGATCCGTTTCATTGGAAAAACCGAAATGGACCCGTTCGCCCCCTTTTCCGCTTTCAATCAAACGGGCATTTTCACCTATTTCACGCACCACATCCTGAATCCGACGGGAAAAGAAATAGACCGTGAACCCCAGAAAAAAAAAGGCACCGGCAATGAACAGCAACAGCGTCATCACCTGACTGCGCAGATAACCTTCAATTTCGCGCAGCGGCAAAGAAAAACGGAGATATCCGAGCAATACCTTTTGCCGTATAATCGGAACAGCCGCATAAAGCATACGTTGATTCAGCGTATGACTGTAACGAACCTCATAATCAAAAGCCGTTGTCCCCTGTTGAAGCCCTATGATTTCGGGTCGTGTTCGATGGTTTTCAAGAAAAACGACCGAATCCGGCGCCACTCTGGAATCCCCCAACACGATACCGCCCGTATCCACGATGGTCACACGCCGCCTAAGTGTGCTATCGACAAAAAGAGCGTACCGTTCAACGGCCCGGGTGTCTCGTTGTGTCAACAGCGTATCCGAAAAGGTGGCTGTGAAATACTGCAAAACATGAGATTCCTGCTCCACCAGACTGTCGATATAGAATGCCTTGAAATTACGCAGGATGATGACCGAAACGGCCACGGCAATAACCAGGATGGCAATAAAAAGAGGCAGGCTGAGCTTGAACCGCAGAGAGCGGAACATCCGGACTACTCCTCTTCCGTGACCGTGGTATCGAACATGTAGCCGTAGCCTTTAACGGTCCGGATGATTTTTTTGGCCTGGCCCATTTTTTCGCGCATACGGGTAATGTTGACATCCACCACACGATCATCCACTTCCGCATCCATACCCCATACCTTGTCCAGAATTTGTTCACGGCTGATGACCGTGTCCTTACGCCGGAAAAGATATTCCAGGATGGCGAATTCCTTGGGTGAAAATTCCATCGTTTTTCCATCACTCTTGATCCGATGACTGGCAAAGTCCACGCTGAATCCTAACTTGGCGTATCCGTTTTCCCCGGAAAAACCGCCGGTCCGTTTGAGGAGTGCTTTAACACGGGCAATCAGTTCCTTGACGGAAAAGGGTTTGCTGACATAATCGTCCGTGCCCAGCTCAAATCCGACAATCTTATCAACCTCAGCGGTCTTGGCCGTGAGCAGGATGACGGGCAGGTTTTCGGTCCGTTTGTTTTCACGCAGGGCCTTTAAAACCTCAAGTCCGCTGACACCGGGCAGCATGAGATCCAGGATGGCCAAATCCACGTTTTCATCCCACAGAATGGAAAGTGCGGTTTCCCCATCCTTGGCTTTTAAAACGGAGAATCCGGCCCGCTCAAGATGAAAAGCGACCAGATCGAGAATGTCGGTTTCATCATCGACAACCAAGATGGTAGGATCATACTCCATGGTTATAAAATACTATTTCCGCTTATCCCAAAACTGTTAATAACCAATACGATCCGGCCGCAAACAACGCGGTCACCGGAATGGTGATAATCCAGGCCCAGACGATTTTACGCGCCGCGACCCACCGCACCTTACCCGAATTCTCCACGGCGCCGACCCCCATAATCGCACCGGAAATGACATGCGTGGTGGAAACCGGGATGCCGAAATGGGCGGTACCCATCAGCGTCAAGGCAGCGGCCGATTCGGCACAAAAACCTTCCATGGCCCGGATTTTAGTGATACGCGTGCCCATGGTCTTGACAATTCGCCATCCACCGAAGGCGGTGCCCAACCCGATGGCCAGATAACAGGAAAAAGCCACCCATCCCGGTATTTCCATGGACGAAAGCAGTCCGCCGGAAAAAAGGGCAAGGGTGATAATCCCCATGGTCTTTTGCGCGTCATTGGTTCCGTGACCGATGCTGTACCAGGTGGCGGACACCAACTGAAGCTTCTTGAAAACCGAAGCCGCCCGTGTGGGTGAGATGTTCTTGAAAAGATTCAGCGTCAGCACTGTGAACAGAGAGGAACCGATCATACCCATCAGCGGCGCTAAAACAATGAATAAAAAAACGGGTAAAATCCCTGTAACCGCAAGCTTGCCCGCACTGTATGTCAGACTGCCGAGAATGACCATGGAAGGACCGGCAGCCGCTAACCCCGCGCCCACCAAGCCGCCGACAAGAGCATGGCTGCTGCTTGTAGGAAGACCAAGCCACCACGTAATGAGGTTCCAAATAATGGCGCCCAACAAGGCGGCCAGGAGAAGAGTCAACTTTGCCTCAATATTAGGCAATAAGTCGATATGAATAATTCCCTTGCTCACCATCTTGGCGATGGCATGGCTGAAGGTGAAGTAACCGATAAAATTGGCCGCCCCGGCCAGTAGAATGGCTTGCAACGGGGTCAAGGTTTTGGTCACCACAATGGTGGCAATGGAATTGGCCGAATCATGGAAACCATTTAGAAAATCAAAGACCAAAGCAACCAGAACAACCACCACGACAAAGGGGTGAGAAACCAGAAAGGCGTAAAAGGCGTCCATGTTTTATCCCTGTTTGACTTTGACGCCACGCACCAATTTACCCACCAAATCAACCGCATCCGTCACATTCTCAAGATGTTCATACACTTCTTTGAACTTGATGATGTCCACGGGTTCGTGCTGACCGTCGAAAAGCTCGGCCATACTCCAATGGAAAAGATGGTCGCCCGTATTCTCCATGGAATGAAGCTTAACGACATGCGGCATCACATCCTCTTTCTTCTCAAGCGCCCGAAACAACTGGCGGAGTTCCAATGCCATCTCGAGCAACAGGTCGGCAAACTTACAGACATTGGCCGGCACCTTCCGAATATGATAAATTTCAAATTTCTGGGTAATGCTGTTTAAAATGTCCATGGCCCGGTCCAGATTAATGGCAATCGTATGGATATCCTCACGATCAAGAGGCGTGATGAACGTCTTGTGGAGTTCATCTATCAAATGGTGTTCCGCCTCATCCCCTTTTTGTTCGCACTGTTTGATGGCCGCGGTCCTTTTTTTGAGCTCTTCCTCATCATATTTATGGATATTTTCCGTTAGGGTTTTAAATTGCTGGCAACCGTCTATAAAAATGGTGATCTGATCCTGAAGATAATGGAAAAACTTGGTCTCTCTGGGGAGCAAAATGTCTAACAGATTGAATTTCATGGCCTTCCTTGTTTTTAAGATGAAATTAATATTTCAATTTCATGATAAAAATACCTTTTCCATATTACAACCGGATTACGATGGAGATACGAACGCATTGCCCGAGCGGTAGGAGAACCCTACCGCAGCCAAGACCAGACTCTAAAACTCCAGACCGTAACTGACCGTCAATCCGGCATAGAAGTCCGATTCAAAATCATCTCCCAAGGGTATTTGATAGAAAAAGATAGGCGCGATTTCCATGACCGTGGAATAAACCGGACTGATGGACAGACCAATCACGGTTGCCGTGGCATCCCCTTCATTGGGAATGGCATAGCCCACCGTCCCGGCCAGACTGAGATTCAGATTCTCCCGGAGTTCCACATCATGGGAACCGCCCAATTCAAGGTATTGATACTGCAAACCATCCATACCATCCGTTGGTGAAATGAAATAGGTCAGATATGGTGACCCGACCATATCGACTGCCAGACCAAGCGAGAATTCATGGTCAACGGCTTCTTCTTCCACATCATAACTGACCGGATAAGTGTACAGATTATATCCGGCGGACAAAGCCAGTTTTTCACAACAGGGTAAGGCCTTATCATAAGAAAAATAAAAATCCGCCTCTGCAAATCCGTTGTTTTCATCGTCTCCCAGATTCACATCGTTCCAGTTGCCCAAAGTAAAATCACCGTAAGAAGCTTCCACCGCCGGCTGAAGGGCCAAACCATCGTATGCTTTACCGCCGCGCCAGAGATAACGGTTTACGCCGGATAAAGAGAAATTCAGACCAAAGCATTTGCCTTCCTCCGCAGCCAAAGCCGGCTCGGCATTTTCCTGAGCTATTACACAAAAGGGCGCAAATAATAAGAGGAACAAAAAGAACGGTTTCATGTTTTCTCCCTGACGTAGAAGTATTTAACAGACAATCAGTCGCCCAACCGGTATTCCAAAATCAATCGGGTTATCTCGAGCCGCTGTAGATCCGAAAGGTCGATAAAACGAAAACCCATGGCAAGCTGATCCGGTTGTGTATCCGGCTTGACCCAGCGGCATTCTGCCAGGAGATCCAACGTCTGCGCACGTCCCGACTTTTCGGGCAGCATAATGCGGAGTGGAAAAAGCTCCCCAATCTCCAGCGCCGTTGAATGGACCAGCATCAGTCCTTCGTGGGTGAGATCCGCCAGGTGTCCGGCCAATATATCCGTATTTCGAATATACACCGGAAAATAATAAACCAATTGACGTCGCTTGAGGGTCCGTTTGTCCTTCATGCCGTTGTCTCGGTTAAGGTTAAATCCGTCGGAATACGAAGGGTAAAAGTGCTCCCCTGCCCCTTTTCGGAAGTAACAGAGACCTCTCCTTTAAGCTTTTCGCGTATCGAATGAACCACCACATCCATGCCGACCCCCCGGCCCGATACATCGCTGACCTTATCCCGCGTGGAAAAACCGGCCTGGAAAATAAGCGCGTAACACTCCTCGCGCGACAGCGTTCGCGCCTTGGCCTCCGTGTAAAGTCCCACACGGACCGCTTTTTCACGCACCTTTTCACAATCGATTCCTCGACCGTCGTCGGCCAAAGTAATGACGATATCGCGGCCCTCATGACCAATGATCAGGTTAACGGTACCCGCCCCTTCCTTGCCCGCAATCATGCGGTCGGACATTTCCTCAATCCCGTGGTCAAACGCGTTGCGGATAAGATGAATGAGCGGCGTATTCAGTTCGTGGGCCACTTCCGCATTAATCGGCGTCTCCTCCCCTTCCACCCGGAAAACGGTTTCTTCCTTGTTGAGCCGTTTTTTCAGGTTGCTCACAATCTTCAGGGAACGGGCCAATCCTTTTTTGGCCGGCACGTTCTGGAGATGCCGAATCCGTTTCAGCATTTCGGTCTTGATCTTGAGAATGAGTTTTTCCTTCAGATCGCTCTGAATTTCCATGGACTCAATCTCCGCCTGGTATCGTTTCAGTTCGCTCAATGGAATTTTCAGGAAAATACCGGCCTCCCGATCCACTTCATCACCCAATATTTTACGGGCACTCTCCACCACGCCCTCAAAGACGCTTTTCAGTTCCGCAATGGCGGATAAAAAGGCTTGGCGTTCGTCCGCCGTCATGGACGGAACCCCGGGCAGCGCAAAGGGCATCAAGGTCTCTTCCAGTTGCCCGGACAATTCCACAATCTGGGACAACCCGAAACTGCCGGCCACTCCCTTGACCGTATGGACGCCCCGGCACATCTCCTGCAGGATATCCAAGGCCGGCTCTTCCGGCATAAGGGCGTTCCCCTGGAGTTCGACCTTATTCAGGATGTGACGTGTTTCCATGAGGAATTCCCGGAAAAGATCAGGATCCTCGGCAATGGCTTTGAGCTGGATGTTTTCACGGTGCGAACGGGCGACCTCTTCGGCCATCCGTTTTTCCTCGGTGATATCCTGAAAGACAACCAAAATATGATGAGTCCGTCCTGCTCCCCGGCGGATGAGAAAATAGCGGAGGGATATCCAGCGCTCACCCAGCTCCTTGCTGAACAATTTGAGTTCCTCAAAAGGATTAAGCGAAGCCATGGTTTCTTCGCTGGTCAGCTCCTGTTTCAGCACATCCAAATAATCGGTCAGTTTGGCGCCTTCTTGTTCCCTGGGACCGGACAAATCAAGCGCCGCGGTAAACAGCATCCCGCTAAGATTATCCTGCTCCAGGACGCGGGCCGCAGCAGCCGAGAATTCGGGGTTAATGCAGTAATGTTCGTCCAAAGAAAGGAGTCCGGCGGGCAACGTGTTCATGAGAAGACGCATCTCGGCATTGCGTGCCTGCATCTCATCATGGGTGGCTGACAGGGCGGCCAACATCTTATTAATAGAGGCGGACAGCCGGGTCAATTCATCCGCCCCCTTGACCTCCACCCTCCCCTGAAAATCACCGGAATCGCCTATTTCCACGGTTTTAGCACTGAGATGGGCAACCCGCGAAATCACGGAACGATTTAAAAGAAGAGTAATGACCGCCCCCAAAATAAGACCGGTCAGCAGGATGGAAATAATCAGGGCCAGCAGGGTATAGCGGACATGTTGATTCATTTGGGAAAGGGTCACTTTGCCCTGCTGATGGATATCCCGCAAAATATCAACCCGAAGGAGGAGGACCCGTTTTCCGTGCAAATCGCAGACGGACGTATAACCGGCAATGGTATCTTCGGACAAGGGATTAATCAGAATGGGAGTGGTCTCTGTCAATACATGGTCCGCTTCCTTGAAATTCGAAGCCATGGCCGAATCATCCGCCCGCACACGCTGGATGGACAAATGGGTCACGCCCGCGAGCTCATCGAACTCCGCATCGTCAAGATATCGGGCAAAAATCAGGGTGCCGCGGATAGGACCGGTTCCATCACTCTTTACAATAGGACGCGATACCACCATGAGCGGGTTTTCGGGCAGCATGAGGATACCGGCCACTAAGCTGGTTTCCGCGGGAAGGTTAAAGAGAAAACTGCCCGAAATCAGATACGGCTTCAAACCGTCCGGAAGAGGAATTTCCTCACCGCTCTCCAAATCCGCAAACATGCTAAACGCCATCTGTGCGGTTGTATCCACCATCAGGATTCCATTTATTTTAAGCGCAGTCAGTGCGTCCACACCGAGATTTGAGGCGATATATTCCCGATTCCGGTTACGAATAAAACGGTAGGTATCATCCCACATGGCCCAGTCGGATGCCTTAACAGCTAACCCTTTGATACGCAAAGAGAGTGCATCCGATACTCGAGCAACATTTCGCTCCGCACTGTTTCGTTCGATAACCGAGAACCCTTTTGTTAACTCATCGCCCACTTCACGAAACCCGCCCATCACAATCGTGCGAGTAACAAAATAAAGGAGCGTTATCAATAATATTAATGTAACACTAATGATAAGGAGGGTTTTGGCGCGTAAACTCATGGTATTAAAGATAAATAAACATTTTTGAAGAGGCCAAATGCAAATTTATTTGCTCCATTCCATTATAAGATAGTAGTTTATCCATACTTCAATTATGGATTTTAAAGAAACTAATTTTCCCCGGTTGTATCCGTTCTTCAGTATCGGATTCGGTTTTATTACCCTTTTTTGCGTTCTTTTCCTGCTCCTGAAACAAGGGTGGACATGGCCTCTTCTGTTTCTTGCCCTGCCCATGGCTTTAGCAGGTTTCTTTTTTGTCCTCTTCCTCCGTACCTCCGCACAGCAGCGTAAAGAGGTCGAAGGACTGAAACATCAATTGGTCCGATCTCAAATAATGGTCAAACGCAAGTCCCGTTTGGCCGACTATTTCGACCGTGTACTGAAGGATGCCGCGGACATCATCTTCACACTTGATATCGACGGTTATATTCTGAAATTTAACACCGGCGCAGAAACCATCCTGGGCTATAAACAACATGAGATTGTAGGCACCCCCTTTACCAACATGCTCTCCGACCCATCGGACGCTACCGCGGTCTTTGATCTGGTCCTTAAACATGACCGGGTACAAAACTTCGAACTGAAAATGCGCGCCCGGGACGGCCATATCGTGGAAGTCAGTCTATCGATCTCTGAAATGCGCGATGAACGAAACCAAATCTTCGGCATGGTAGCAACCTGTAAAGATATTACGGAGCGCAAGCGACTCGAGCAGCAGCTTCTGGAACAGAACGCCAAGCTGGAAGAACTGGCCATTACGGACAACCTTTCGGGTCTGTATAATGTGCGCCACTTCCACCTTGAGATATCGAAGGCCTTTATCCGTCTTTCCCGTAAGCTCTACGCTGATTTCACCCTGCTTTTAGTGGATATCGACCATTTTAAAGAACTCAATGACACCCAAGGCCACCAGGCCGGTGATGAGGTCATTGAAAAGGTGGGCGATATCACCAAAGGGTGCATCCGAAAAGAGCTCGACGCGGCCTTCCGATATGGGGGGGATGAATTCGTCGTCCTCCTGCTGGATACGACGCCGAATAAAAGCATCGTGGTGGCCGAGCGTATTCTGGAACGGTTCAACCAGTATAAATTCGGCCGGACCTCCCTATCCATCGGTATTGCGGGTGTCCAGGAAAACGATAATGAGGAAACGCTTATCCACCGTGCGGATTCAGCCATGTATACGGCCAAACGGAACGGAGGAAACCGGTATCATATTGCAGAGAAGGAGACTCATGTCATCTAAACTCATGGTTAGTGTGTCGGGCGTTCGGGGGATTGTGGGTGAGACCCTGACCCCGGAAGTGCTCATCAAATATTCCTCGGCCTTCGCCCGTTTCTGCCAGCATGGTACCATTGTGGTAGGCCGAGATTCCCGCGTGACCGGAGAGCTCATGAACTGCGCCGTGGCCACCGGACTGTTGGCCTCCGGATGTAAAGTCATCGACCTCGGCATATGCAGCACCCCCTCCATTCAACTCATGGTTCGTGAACTCTGCGCAGACGGCGGCCTGGCACTGACCGCTTCCCATAACGGCATTGAATGGAACGCCCTGAAACTCATCTCCTCCCGCGGTTTCTTTCTGACCCGTGAGGATAATGTCAAATTCCAAGCCATTCTCCAGAAAGGCATATTCACCCGGGTCAAATGGGACAAGGTACGCAAGATCGAACGGGATGTGACAGCCAACCGGGTTTATCTGGACAAACTCCTTTCCCTGAACTATATCGATATCGAAGCGCTGCGTAAGCGGCGCTTCCGCGTGGCCCTGGATTGCGTCAACGGCGCAGGCGGTATTCTTTGCCCCCATTTGCTGCGCGAACTGGGCTGCGAAGTGGTGGAGGTCAACTGCGAACCGAGCGGTCTCTTTTCCCACGCACCGGAACCCATTCCGGCCAATCTCGGCGAACTTTGCCATGTTGTCAAGGAAACCCGCTCGGACATCGGTTTTGCCGTGGATCCGGATGTGGATCGCCTCTCCGTGGTCTCGGAAAAAGGCGTCGCCATCGGCGAGGAATACACCCTGGCGCTCTGCGGTGATTTCATTCTGCAGCGGAAAAAGGGAACCGTGGTGGTAAATCTCTCCACCTCACGGATGATTGAAGATATTGCGTCTGATCGCGGTTCCACTGTGGTGCGGGCGCCAGTCGGTGAAATCAATGTGACCACCGAACTCATCCGACGCGGCGCCATTTTCGGCGGAGAAGGCAACGGCGGGGTCATGCTGCCGGAAATCCACCCTTGCCGTGATGCGGCGGTTGGCATGGAACTGATTTTGCAGTCCCTTCTGGTCTCCAAAAAGAAACTCTCTCAACTGGCCGATTCGCTTCCCCAATACACCATTGAAAAAACAAAGATCAATATTGCCGGCATTGATGTGGAAAAGGCGCTTGCCCGTTTCAAAACAGCCTTTAAAAACGGTAACATTGACGAACGGGACGGCATCCGGATCGATTTCGACAACAAGAGCTGGATTCAGCTCCGCAAATCCAATACCGAACCCATTATCCGGGTCATCGCAGAAGGCAAAAGCCCGAAAATCGTTGCTGATCTCCTGAAAAAATCCGCTGCCCTGATGAAACGGTGAGCATCGAACGCGAACTCTCCTGGTCCTCTTCCCGGGTTGACATTTTTTCCCGTTGTCAACTCGAATATTACTTCACCTATTACCTAAGCCATGGCGGTTGGGAAAAAGGGGCGGATAAACGGGTACGCGACTGCTATCTCCTGAAACACACCAAAAACCGTTACGCCTGGATGGGCGATCTGGTTCATCAAACCCTGGAACATTTTCTGAACCAGTGCCGCAAAGGAGAGCGGCTATCGCGGGAAGCCGTGATTGCATTTGGCGATCAGCAGATGCGGCGCGAGTTCCGCGAATCGCGGGACCAACAATATCGTCTTTATCCGAACCGGTGCGTGGGACTGGTGGAGCATGAAAACAACATGCCAGTCACGGATGAACAGTGGAAGCGGATTCATGAAAACCTGGTGACCTGTCTTGGCAATTTCTTTTACACCGACTTTTACAAAACCCGGATCAGCGAGACACTTAAACCGATATTCAAGATAGAAAGGCTGGAACATTTTTTCCTGGATAACATCAAGGTCTATGCCAAACCTGATGTGGCATTCAAGGAAGAAGACCGTCTCCATATTATCGACTGGAAGACCGGTGCAGCCCATGATGAACATGAGTTTCAGCTTTATTACTATGTCCTTTTCGGGGTCCACAAGCTTGGGTTTAACGCCGAACAAATTGATGCGGATATTATCTATCTCAAGGATAATACGCTGAAACAGGTGGAGATCCGTCCGGAGTATCTGGAAGGCGCCAAAGATCATCTGAATCGCACTTTCGACAAGATGCGACTCTTTGATGAGGCGGTCCGACAAGGCTTACAGGAAGCGGAACTACCGGTCAGTTCATCGAAAAACACCTGTTGCCTCTGCCGTTTTCAGAAACTGTGCGGATAATAGTTCCGGATTAATCGCACGCAATTAGCTGGCACTATTCTGTTCCTTATTTTATTGCGCGCCCTTCATCTTTTATAGACGTGTTTATTTGTCAAATATCTTACATTTATGGAAAGTAGGCATTGACTTAAAATGTTTGTCGAAAGAAAACAAGCTAAGTTCATTTTGAATAGCATTTTGCATGATTATTAGATCTGGAATGCCAATCTTATTGAAACCGTTCTTAAGATTAATGGTTTGCATCTTAATAATCTCATCCCAATCAATATTGATAGGGATATTCTTAATGGATAAAAATAGATCTGCAAGTTCTGATTCGCCTGCCTTTTTTATAGAAGGTATTAGTTCGGCCAAGATAATATTATTTGTGCAAACAATGTTATTGTCAATCAAGTCCGATAATAAATTCGCCCTTGAATTCGTGCCATTGAAATAGTCAATCCAAACCGATGAATCAACAAGTATATCACTCATCTTTCCCTCAGCATATTCAAATCGATATTCAGATTTAATTTCCCTTTATATTCTTTGATTTTAGAAAGTTTATTCTTTTGGATTAAGCCTTCCAAAGCATGAATAATTACATTTGTTTTAGTTCTGAAATTGGTAATCTTCATTGCTTCGTGCATCAATTTCTCTGGCAAATCAAGTGTTGTGCGCATATATTATCTCCTTGTTATGCATATAACCTAATTTAATTATTATGCTTTGTCAATATAGGGATTCAAGTGGCTGAATTAAACTGGAATTAATTTCTCGGGCGCGCTCTTTCTTTGTGCCAGCTTATTGCATGCAACTTAGCCTATGACACGAATCAGCTGCTTTTAACGCCGCTACTAACCTGCGCTGCCGAAATTCCAAAATACTATTAACGACAGCGTCTGGTTGAGCGGCAATGTGAGGTGTAGCTCGTTAAATCTATTCTGTTCTGTTTTATGTCCTGCCGTGTTTAGTGCGAAAACCATGGAGGGTTGAAGCACTATCGGAATTTCCAATTAATTCTTGGAGTTTCTCGGAAAGCAATATTTTTAAGAATGATTGATAGGGAACATCATTCTTATTTGCCAAATTCTTTATGCCATATAATAGACTTTTTGGAAGACGAATAGAAATCGTTTCGGTAGATGGTTTCAAATTCGGAAAAACAACTTTATTCGCTTTGGAATAATCCAAATAATCAGTCGCATCATGATTATTCCAAAAATCTGCTTCTTCTTGGTCGGTTTTAAATACCGGTAAGGGCTTAAGTGTTTTCTTCATAGTAATTCCTTTCTTTGCGAGACATATCTCGTGCAGAAATAGGTCGTATTTTCGTTCCTCGGATCGTAAAAACTATAAATAAATGCCTCTCCTCATTAGTTTGACCTTGTATGCGCCATCTTGTTTCTTGAATCGTTGAGTGGCTTGGGTCGTCAAGGAACAATAATGGTTGATTAAAGAAAACTTCTTCTATTTCTGATTGTTTAACATTGTGTTTAATCCAATTCTTTTCATAATTTCCATCATCCCAATCAAAACCGGTTAGTTTTTGGAAATCGAATGGCTTCATGTATGTTATGAATATATACTAATATTGGCTGGAAATCAATATTTTATGCTGTCAGGACGGCAGCATTGCTTAAATAGGCAGGGCAGCTTTTAGTTTTCACGAGCTACACCTAACGCCGCTGCCTTTATGCTGCCTTTTGAATTTCAATAGCTTCGTATTCTGGAAACATGATTATTGCAGGGTGAATACCAAAAGCTTTAGCAAGTTGTTCCGCACGTTTCTTTCCGAGATCTATTTTATCATTCTCAAGCAAACTCAAATTTGGTTCAGATATACCGGATCTTTTAGCCAATTCTTTTTGGGACCACTCTTTTAGATCCCGCAACATTCTTATAGTTTCTCCTGTTGTTCTTGTAGTGTGAGAGATTGCGGGAACATATTCATTTTTATTTTTATTCATTTTTTCCTCTCAGTATTTATGAGGTGTAATTTCTATAATTTCAACGGTTATGATTTCTCGTTTTATAGTGTAAATTACTCTGTATTTAATATTTAGCCTTGATGATCTTTGTCCGGTTCTCTCTCCAGTAAGTTTTTCATCGTTAAACCCAGGAAAATTAAGTAAGATCTCGGGGCCATGACGAAAAACTAAATCTTTCCAAAGCTCATACTTAGCTAAAACTTGGTGTGGAATCTTCCTGCATTCCTTTTGAATCGATTTATGTTCAAGAATATGCCACATTATTAGAAATAATAACTTATTAAATATAGAAAGTCAAATATTCATCTTGTTTTATTGCTTTGCGGCAAGAATTTCATACAATCCAGTGAATAGCGAAGTTAGCGTATATAACGCCCGAAATCAGCTGCCGGCACGGAGCGAAGGTCAGCTGGATTGATCTTGTTAGACATGGTTTTATTTGTATTTTAACATCATCAACTTGACGATCTTTGGCACAATAAATCTCGGAGTAAATCTAAGAGAGAATATCTGTATTTTGTTCAGTATACCGGCAACTATTGTTCCCTTGCCCTTAAGTAAAGCCTTATAACCTATTTCTGCGACTTTATTAGCTTTCATTACTCCAAATGTTTGGACAATTGTATTTTTAATGTTAGCCTTGTCGGCAAATTCTGTTTTTGTTCCTCCGGGACACAAGGTTGTAACAGTCACTCCGGTTCCTTTCACTTCTTCAGCAATTGCCTCAGATAAAGCTAGTACATAGTTTTTTGTTGCACAATAGACTGCGTTTAAAGGTCCGGGACAAAAAGAACCGGTAGACCCTATATTTAATATTCTCCCACTGTTTCGCTTTAACATGTCGGGAAGAAATAGTTTTGATAGTTGAGTTAAGGTCACGATGTTAACAAGTATCATTTGTAATTCCTTCGTCCAATCAGTTTCAGAAAAGTTGCCGTATACAATAAAACCTGCATTATTGATCATGTATTCAACTTGAATATTCTCCTGTTTTAAAAGACTATATATTTCTTGTGCTGCGCTAGTAGAACTTAAATCCTTACAAATGATAATTGTCTTAATGCCATACTGATTTTCCAATTCTTGAGCTAATAACTTTAATCTATCCTCTCGCCGAGCGACTAAAACAAGATTACATTTGTCTTTAGCAAATAATTTAGCAATTTCAAGTCCAATGCCACTGGATGCTCCAGTAATCAATGCATATTTCATTTTGACTCCGTTTGATATATTTTATGTCTCTAACGCTCCCGCTAACCTGCGGCCCCATTCTCTAAAATAATATATTTTGAGGCCGTCTGGTTGAGCAGCAATGTTAGAAATAGCGTCATCAAAGACGAATCAAAAAAGTTAGTAAAAACTATCCCCTGCTCACTCTTGAGCTGCCGCCATGGACAGTGGCAGCTTTCATCGGTGCTTGAAATAATTCATTCATTTTTTCAGAAAGAATTAGTTTCATGTAAGATTGATAGGGAATATCGCTTCGATTTGCCACTGACTTAATTCTATACAATAAATTAGCAGGCAATCTTAGTGATATTTTCTCTGTTGATGGTTTGAGATTGGGAAGAATAACTCTTTTAGGCTTGGTCATGTCAAAATAGTCCGAAGGATCGGCCTTTGCCCAAAAATCGTGCTCCAAATCTTCATTTTTAAATTGAGGTATCTTCTTTAGAATTTTCTTCATAAATTTTTCGCTCCTTCTTAGACATATCTCTTGCCGATATTACCCTAATCTTGTTGCGCCGAATGGTGAATACAATGGACAATAACCTTTTATCAAATGTTTTTCCTAAAGCGAGCGTCCTTTGTTCCTTTTCGGAATGTTGAATGTCGTCAAAAAACCATAACGCCGCTGCTAACCTGCGCCGTTCACAGTGCCTAATATAATAA
>MGVN01000182.1:0-397 GCA_001800515.1 Elusimicrobia bacterium RIFOXYB2_FULL_49_7
CGAAAGCGCGGCATCGGAAAGCGCGGCACCCTCAAGCCAAATCCGGTTCTTGCCGGGCAGCAAAAAGGGCTGAGTGAACATATTATGCTGATAACCCACCGTAAACCGAAGGGATTCCAACGTCGGCAGGATGGCGCCATGGCCGTGCATATCGATCCGGACATGGAAATGGGTAGTGTATTGAACCGATGTCTTGCGCGCTTTAAAATCCTCAGGGCCATTTAGAAAACGGAAGTTGCCTTTAATATCCGTTTTCAGAGGCGCAATGGTTTTGCCATTGTCCGAAGAAATACCCACGCCCATATAATCGCTGCCCGACACACGGGCAAAGCCCTCGACCTGCAGATAACTGACGAAATAGGGTAATTTGAATTCATACCAGATTTCGCAATGTTTG
>MGVN01000182.1:411-6027 GCA_001800515.1 Elusimicrobia bacterium RIFOXYB2_FULL_49_7
GAGAACGGGCCGGCCGTTCACTCCCTTCCCATGACGTGTCATGGAAATTATGCCGGTAATTGTGCCAGTAGGGTTCGTGTTCCGGATAGAGTACCGCGCCGGTGTGATCAAATTCAACAATATGACAGTGAGAACCGCGGGGATAATTCTCGCCGCAATACAGGATTTTTGACGGATCAGCCGGTTCAAACAGATTGGCGTATTCCATCCCGGGCTTGATATCGTAACTCAGTGTCTCATTTTTCACATGCTGGATGATATCGAGCGCATCCCCCCAATCATGACGTTTCGGGAGAAAAGCCATGTCGACATTATAGGTGTTCGGCACGGCTTGGCCCACCGGATCATGTACCAGATTGGGATCGGCAGTCAACTCTTCACAAGAGGCTACCTCCCCGGACCGGTTCAGGAAATACCAGCCGATAAAAGCGTCGAACGCATGCCACCCTTCTTTGCCATCCAACCCTTTGTAAAAGACCTCATAAATAGTGTGCCCATCATTCTGACCGACAACCCGACGCGCTTTAAGTCCCGCGGCCTGCAATGCTTCTGCAGGCACCCAGCCCCAACCGGTACATTCGAAGTGGCCGAAAGAGGTCAGCATTTTAATGGGATCAAAGGAGCGGGAATAGGTACCGAATCCATCCGGGACTTGAAAATTGGGACCCCGCATAAAACAACGTATTATCCACTTATAAAAGGTCAAGGCCTTATCCCGATCTGTCTTGCAATGTTCAATCCTGAAGATATCCTTGGCGAATTCGCCGAGATTGCGGCCCGAAGGCCAGCGGTCGTTGCCAAACCACACTTTTTCAGCCATCGCATGTACTCCTCTTGTGTTGACAAGTTGTATCCGATTAGGAATAATATAAATTAATTGTAAAATTAAGGCCATAACGGGTTTTTATTTGAAACAGCCTCTTCTTTACATTTATATTAATGCCATGACGTCCAATCCCCCTGATGTCCTTTATTCTTTGGAACGCAATGTCGGGCTTCGGGAAATGAACGCCCTACTGGCCGCCGGGGATGAACATCTTTCCAAGACGGAATCCGGTGCGTTTCGAATCGATTTAAACGCCACCCCGGTCGTTAATAGTCTTACCCTGGGTGCCATGGTTCGTTTGCACAACCGGTTCAAGCAAAAAAATCGCCGCCTTCTGTTATGCAATGCAAACGATGCCATTAAAAGCATCCTGGAAACAACGGGACTCTCCCAGATTCTTCTGATCGAAGACGGTCATATCTTCAATACCTCGGGTGCAGGTGTCAACATTTCTCTAACACTTGATTTTGAAATATACCGAAATTTCGGTATATTCAAATTCGGTGGTTCCATGTTGTCCCCACGCGACTCTGAATTTTTCTTTAATACCGCCCAAAAGATTTTAATAGACGGCTACCGGATGCTCCTTGACATGACCGACCTCGTTTATATCGATAGCATGGGCATACAGGCCATTCTGCGGCTTTATAAAACCATGAAAGAATACAGCGGCGAGATTCGCATCTGCAACGCGGGCATCATCCTGACCGAATTACTGGAACGTATTCAACTCACCAGCCTTATTAAGACATTTAATTCTGCGGACGAAGCGATTAAGGATTGGCTCACATTAGAAGAGCGCTAAAACGTTCCCGTAGCAGCCCCATGACCCGTTCCGAAACCATTACCTCATATCGGCCTTTTTTGAGATAATGATATAATTTTTCCGTTTCCCGAAAATCGGATAAAGCCGCGGCGTTCTCTTTGCCGTTGACTTCTTCTTTAAACAGGTTCAATAACCGACAATACCGGAATAACGTAAATAGGTCCAAACGGTTGAAATGATCCGTTTCCACAGCCGCTGCAGTAAGACGGCAAAGATCATAATGTTTCACCGGCAAAAGCCCTTTTTGCGCACAAGTGTCATAAGACAACGTACCGGGTACCGGATAAAAAAGACTGGGTGCAATTTTAACCGGGAGCGAGAAAAGAAATGCCAGGGTGTCCACCATTTCTTCAAGCGTCTCTTCGGGAAGGCCCAGAATGAAATAAGCGGTGACCGGAAAACCAAGGGCCGTCGCCCGCCGGACCGTTTCCGTAAAAGCGGCCGGTCCGAACGGCCGGTTGAGATGGCGGAGAGAAGCGGGATGTACGCTCACAGCCGACAAATCGAGCCATCCAAACCCGGCACGCCTCATCCATTCAAGCAACTCCGTATCCAATACCTCGGCAGAGAGTCCGTTCATGGCGGATAATGTGATGGGCCTTTTCAGCGCAACCACCCCTTTCAATACCGCCAATGCCGATTCTCGGGCAAGGCCGAAATTGTCATCTTCAATATCGAAATGGCGGATCCCGAAACGGTCGTATCCGTCCCGTATCTCCTGCAATACCTCTCTCGGTTCCCGGACCGTATGTTTCGGAAAGGTCAGGGCAACAGAGCAAAATTCACATCCATAGGGACAACCCCGCGAAGTCAGGAGAAAAGCGCCGGGCCGGCCTTGAATCTGATAATGAAGCGGGTTAATCAGCTCTCGTGCGGGCAACAAGGGTCCCGGACTCAAAGAAAGGCCGAGATAGGCCATCCACGGCTCCTCCCCTTCTCCACAAATAATAGCATCCACCCCTTCCGGTTTTTCCCGTGTTGCAGTGATATGGCCGCCGCCCATGACAAGGCGCGCCAAAGGCGCCGCGCGTCTTGCCCGCTTCGCCGTCTCTATCGCCGAACTATGGTAGGCTGAAAAGAGGGAGGAAATCCCTATCACATCGGGTGAAAAAGCGCGAACCGATGCCTCGATCTCGTCATAGGAAAGACCGAAATGGCGGAAGTGACTGAAAAGGCGGTAGGGACTTTTATCCCCGGGAATATAATACGGTTCCAGGTATTTCAAATGGGCGGGCAAAGGAATAACCCGACTCTTCCCAAAAGCCATGGCATCCAAAATACGGACATCATGGCCCGCTTTCAAGGGACCCGCAGCGAGATAGAGCAAACCTAACGGATAGGTTCGGGAGGGGGTGGAATAGAAATCCTCGACCGGCGGCTGGATGAGCATGATTTTCATTCTGCATAAAATATCATTTCCCGGAAAAAAGCGATATAGTTATTTTTCTTTCATGTCTTTCCAACCTCTTCCCTTTCCCACTCAAGCGGCACTATCTCTTATCCGGTTGGCGCTGTCCGAGGATATCGGCTCAGGGGATGTCACCGCAGCATTGACCGCGCGTCGTCATACCACCGCTTACCTGGTCTGTAAAGGGAACGGCGTGATCTGCGGTCTTCCGCTCATCAAACTGATCTACCAACAAATCGATCCTCGAGTCAGGGTGACCTACCATGCGCAGGAGGGAAAAGCGGTTAAACCTCGGCAACGACTGGCCCACATAACCGGTCCGGCTCAAAGTCTGCTCACCGGAGAACGGACGGTCCTGAACCTCCTCTGCGCCCTTTCCGGTATGGCCACACTGACTCGACGCTATGTGGACACCGTCCGCGGAACCGTCGCCAAAATATACGACACCCGAAAAACGCAACCCGGACTGCGACAACTGTCGAAATATGCGGTACGGACAGGCGGAGGCTTTAACCATCGGATGGGGCTTTACGACATGGTCTTAATCAAAGACAATCATCTGACCGTAAAAGGAATCACGGAAGCCGTCCAAAAAGCAAAGTTACGTTATCCCGACCTTCCGGTGGAAGTGGAAGTGGAAAACTTGGTACAGCTAAAAGAAGCATTGTCAACAAAAGCGGATATCATCATGCTGGATAATATGACTCTATCGGATATGAAAAAGGCTGTTGTCTTGACAAAGGCAATCGGCGGCCGAACGGTTCGACTGGAGGCATCCGGCGGCATCACCCTGAGAAATCTACGGGAGGTGGCAAAGACCGGCGTGCATCGCATCGCTATCGGCGCGCTGACTCACTCCTATTCCATTCTCGACATTTCCATGGATTTCAAATAAGCGCCACGCAGGCGGATATCTCATACGCTCGTTTCCCTTGCTATCCACTGCAAAAAACCGGAATATCCCGCTACAATGGGCAGGGCAACCACACACGGACATTCATAACTGTGCAATGCCTTGATACGTTCAATAAGTGCGGGCAACCGGGTATCCGTGGTTTTCAGAATCAGAACCGATTCATTCTCTTCCTGTAATGCCTCTTTCCACCAATAAAAGGATTTCATGGAATCAAGAATGTTCGCACAGGCGGACAATCGCTCGGACACTACCGTCCGTCCGATGCAGGCCGCTTCAGACGCATCCTTTGTTGTCACATAAACAAAATAGGGATTCATCCTTTTCCTCCGGATTGAAATACTGAAACACCCTATTGGGTCAAACCAATATAAATAAAAAAGAAAAGTGACTAAAAGGGTTGAATCATCCGTAATAATTGCCTATCTTATTTATAAGACAATAATCATCGCCAAAGCAGGTCCGTCTCGCCTTTTTCCCACCAAACGATCTCTTGGTCATACAAGTACCTGAAGATCATTTTGCCTTTTACCTGCTGCGGCTCATTCAACCGGCCGTACCAGGGCCAGGAGGAGGCACCCATGCCATTGACACAAAACCAGGAAAATATCATCCACGCCATCGACCATCAAGCCCGGGATTCGCATTGGCGAGACTGGAAATGGCAGATACGGCATTGCATTCGAAATCTCGCCACTTTCGAGCGGGTATTGGGTGTTACCCTCTCCGCTGAAAAACGGAAGCAATTCGAGGAAACAACGGCCCGCTTCCCGCTTTCCATTACCCCCTACTACCTGTCTCTGATTGACACACGCGACATGGAAAACGATCCCATTTTCAAGCAGTCTTTTCCCTCGTCACAGGAACTCAGGGTCATGAAGTGCGACATGCCGGATCCGCTCCACGAAGACCGGGACAGCCCGGTACCGGGCGTCATCCATCGTTATCCGGACCGTGTATTACTGATCGTTAGCAATATGTGCGCCATGTACTGCCGTCATTGCACCCGTAAACGGCGAGTGGGCGACCAGGACAGTATCCCGGCACGCGCGGAGATCGAGGCGGGCATAGACTATATCCGCCGTACACCGCAAATACGCGACGTCCTGCTGAGCGGCGGTGATCCCTTCCTCTTATCAGATGATTATCTGGAATGGATTCTAAGCGAACTTCGGCGCATTCCGCATGTGGAGGTCATCCGGATAGGCACCCGCACCCCGGTGGTACTTCCCTTTCGCATCACGGATGACCTGGTCCGGATGTTGCGGAAATACCACCCGCTCTGGATTAACACCCATTTCAACCATCCGCTCGAACTCACCCAATCCTCCCGCGAAGCGTTGGCAAAAATGGCCGATGCCGGCATCCCGCTCGGCAATCAGTCCGTGCTTCTGGCCGGGGTAAACGATTGCCCCCGAATCATGCGGGCATTGGTCCATAAACTGGCCCGCAACCGGGTCCGTCCCTATTATCTGTATCAATGTGATCTGTCCGAAGGTCTGAACCACTTCCGCACCCCGGTGGGCAAGGGCATTGAAATCCTGGAAAGTCTCATCGGCCATACCAGCGGTTTCTGCGTACCGACCTATGTCATCGACGCTCCGGGAGGCGGAGGAAAAATACCCCTGATGCCGAACTATCTG
>MGVN01000182.1:6041-9396 GCA_001800515.1 Elusimicrobia bacterium RIFOXYB2_FULL_49_7
AATTATGAAGGCGTCATCACCACCTACAAGGAACCGGATTCCTACGAACCCATCTTCTGCGACCGCGATTGCGACAAATGTCTTCTCCAATTGTCGCTCGGGGATGCGGACGAACAAAAGTCCCTCGGTGTGGAAAAACTGCTGGCCGACGACGATGAAACCATTGCCCTCATTCCATCTGAAAATGAAAGACATGACCGTCGGGAATAATCCTTCCCGCTTGGAATAAACAAGAAGGAGATAAGAATGCCTTTTTGGTCTCCGGCCTCTTTGTCCCGACACTCGGGGCATTTTTCGGGATCGCATTTTCAGCGCTGCTCTTTATTTCCCTTTCTCTGATTCGGCCCGACCTGGCCGCTACCGCCGCTTTATTCAGGAGGAACAAGCATGACCGCACCCCTTTATTCCGCCGCCGACCGCATGGAAACCATCGACGGCGCCTTTATTCAACACGGACCGGCAAGCAACCGGGTTTACATCATGAAATCGGGCAAGGCGGACCTTCAGACCCTCCTTCCCCGCCTGCTGGCTCTGGCTCAATCACAAGGATACACAAAAATCATTGCCAAGATTCCGGTCTCCCGACAATCCGCCTTTTTGGAAAAAGGGTTTGCCATTGAAGCGGAAATTCCCGGTTTTTACAATGGAAAAGAAAGCGCCCTTTTCCCTGCCCTCTTTCTCCATAACACACGAAAACGGATGAATGACCGACCTTTGCAGGCCAAGGCACTTCGTTTGGCCCATGCTCGGCAGCATTCCGGACAGGAAACCGCTCTTGCACCGCATTGTCGCCTGCGCCCTTGTACGCCAGCTGATGCGGAGAGGATGTCCGGGATTTACAAAACGGTCTTCCCTTCCTATCCCTTTCCCATTCATGATCCCGCGTACCTGGTCGAAACCATGCGCGCGCATGTGGCCTATTTCGCCATTGAAACGGAAGGAAAATTGGTTGCTCTATCCTCTGCGGAAATGGAACCGGAAAGCCGTAGCGTGGAAATGACCGATTTTGCGACACTGCCACCCTGGCGGGGACAAAGCTTCGGCAGCGTGCTATTGGCTGAAATGGAAAAAGAGATGGCGGCAAAAGGGTTTCAGACCGCGTACACCATTGCCCGCGCGGTCTCGCCCGGTATGAACATCACCTTTGCAAAAAAGGGCTATCGTTTCGGCGGACGGCTGGTGAATAACACGCAAATTTCCGGCCAAATCGAGAGCATGAACATTTGGTTTAAGACGCTCATTTCGAAGCAAGTTTCTTAACGAGTTCTGCCAAGATCGGATATTGATCCGACACGGGAAGGATATTCCGTTGAAGCAACAGCAGGGCATGGGGAATATGTTGCTCAAACCAGGTTTTTCCCTTGACACGCGTGAGGAAACCATACGCGCCCAAGACCTGCATGTGCCGCTGGAGACCGCAATAGATAAGGGAATCCCGAAGCATTTCCAAATCATAATGGCCGGTCCGTAAGAACGCAGTGACATAATATTCCAGAAGTGCGTCCTCGACTTCCACCTCCATGGGACAGTAGGGATCTTGGATCAAGGAAACCGCGTCATAAGCGGGCGGCCCCATTCTGGCACCCTGATAATCAATAAAGTAGGGTGCCCCTTCATGCAGAAAAATATTGCACGATTGACAATCCCGGTGCATCACAAAGCAGGGATATTCAATGACGCGTTCCGCCAGGCGCTGAAATTCGACCTGCAATGCCGGCTCATCCTCTAAAAAAACGTTGCAATAACCTTTGACGAAACGATCCAGAAAATAGCGCGTCTCCCATCGCAAGGTTCCCATATCAAAGCGACGGGCGCTCAGGAGCTCACAGCCGGCAGAGGGCATCTGCTGAAAACCGACCAATTGATCAAGAATGGCACGATATTGCATCCATACCGCATCCGCTGTTTGACCGGCATGATACCAGTTGTAGAGATCCGTATGTCCGAGATGTTCGAAAAGCGCCCGGCAACGGCGCCGGTCACTTGACAATAAACGGGGTACCGGTTGCCCGAGTGAGGCAAAATACTGTGTAAAAATAAGCTGCCGTTCAAAATCAGGATCAGACAGGGTACTGTTAAGTTGGATGGCCGGCATATCATCGGCCAGCACCGTTTCCTGATAAAAACGGTTGCTTCCGCTGGCCTTGAGCGACGTTTTTTTTGTTTTCCGTTGTCGGCGGAGATGCAGGGGAATTTTCTCTTTGCCCAAGACCAGACATTGTTTCAGCCGTTCGCCTCCCTCGACCACGGAATCCGGAAGCAAAACCACTTCCTCCAGGGAGACACCAAGCCCGATTCGGCACCCTGATTCAATAACCACACTCCCCTCCAGCCTGCAATCCACGGGAACAAAGACATCGTTGGAAATGAAGCGGGACTCGCCGCGCAAATCCAACTCATCCGCAATGCGTTGCCGGTAACGTTCCAACGTACCCACATCATCCCACTCGCATCCTGTGGCATCATAGACACCGACGGATTTTCCTTGCTTCACCGCTTCCAACCAGGCGACGGTGACATGGGATATCCCTTCCGGAAGATAATCCAAAAAATCGGGTTCATAGAGAGCGATACCGGTAAAGGTTACGCTCCGGTCGGCTCGAGCGGGTGCTCCCTCCTTGCCCACACTGACCAAGCGCGCCTGCGTGTCAACGCCGACATGGTCATAACCGCCCTCCTGCACGACAGCCAGGGTTGCCAGATGTCCCTGTCGGCGATGGTAATCGTAAAAAGAGACCAAATCAATATCCGATATCACATCCCCATTGTAAACAAGAAAGGGAGTCTTGGAAAGAAAGTCGCGCGCATTCCACAATGCACCGCCCGTACCGAGAATAGGGTCTTCCGGAAAGAAATCGACCCAATCAGCATACCCGGTTCCTTGAACCCATTGACGGATTTTATCCCCCAAATGAAATAGATTAATGCCCAGACGTTCCACCGGCAAATCCAGGACATGACCGAGCACATGCTCCAAAAGCGGGCGGCCGAGAACAGGTAAGAGAGGTTTAGGAAGGTGGCGCGTAAGGGGTTGAAGCCGTGTACCAAGTCCGGCCGCGGGGATAAAGGCCCGTAGGCTCATGCTATCAGTAAAGCAGGTATTTCTGACGGATTTTCGAGAATTCTTTCAAATCATTGGAATACCATTTTTCAATGGTTTTAATGCTCTCATTGGCTTCGAGCAAGGTCCGGATGCGGGAGGTGCCGCACAGGATATCAATGGGGTTCTTACGCCGTTCGTATTCATACGGGCCGGAGAGCCATTCAAATTGGCTTTTATAGAGGTCACGTACGGCCTTGATGACGGATAAACCGGTGAAAAAGGGCTTAAATATCTTCCGGTTTTGAAGATGCA
>MGVN01000182.1:9477-11532 GCA_001800515.1 Elusimicrobia bacterium RIFOXYB2_FULL_49_7
CTCAAAAGGTCGAGTGGTGCCGCGACCTTCACTGAGAATGGTCCCTTCGAGAAGGCACATGCCGGGATAAACCACGGCACTGTCCATGGTGGGAATATTGGGCGAAGGCATAATCCAGGGTAATTCGGTCTCTTCGAACCACGCTTTGCGATCATAACCCTTCATCTTGATAATGTGCAAATCCACGGTAGGGTGATATTCATGCTTGAGATAATTGGCGATTTCACCGATGGTCATGGCATGGCGGATGGGCAGTTTTCGCAGACCCACAAAGGAATAGAACTTCTCGTCTAGAACCGTGCCTTCCATATCCACCCCGTTGATGGGATTGGGCCGGTCCAAGATCACCACGCTCTTCTTAAGGTCCGCACAGGCCTTGAGGCAAAGATCCATGGTCCAGATGTAAGTATAATATCGGGCACCGATATCAAATAAATCAATGACCAACACGTCCAAGCAATCGAGCATTTCCGGAATGGGCTTACGGTGATCTCCGTAAAGACTGTAGACCGGCAGCCCTGTTTTGGGATCCGAAAATCCCTCCCACTCCACCATGTTAGCCTGCGTCTCACCACGAATGCCATGCTGAGGACCGAAAAAACAAGCCATCTTCAAAGATTTTATCTTACTGAAGACATCCGCAGCATGGGTATAGTCACGTAAGGTGGATGCCGGATGACACAGCAATCCTACCCTCTTATTTTTCAATGCATTAGGCCACTCTTGAGCAACCAGTTCTAAACCTATTTTTACCATAATAATACCCTAATATATACTTTTGTCATAGTATGAAGAAAAGGAAAAATTGATTTTTTTAAAGATTCCCATGATACCACTATCTGCCTTTTTACTTGATTCCAACATTGAGAGAGCCTATATTTACAACTTTATATTTAAATACTTTTAACTTTTTCCAGGTGAAAATATGAATCATTATCAGCCAGCCATTTGTTCCAGAAACTGGGGTTTCCGGAAACCTTTACCCTTAATTCTGGATACCGTATCCCACCTGGGCATTCAGGGTATCGAAATTTGGCTACCCCAACTGACCACACTTGCCATAACCCCTTTGACTGAAACTCTTAAAGAAAAGAATATCTCGGTTGTTTGTATTTCCGCACCCTGGGGCAGTTGTTTTTGGGAACATAGCCCGGTCCTGCTGCATTATGCAAAAGCGCTCGGCGCTCAGGGAATCAAAGTCTTCGGTGATACGTTTAATCCTGCGGACAACCTTCCTGCCCGGCTCAGAGAATTCTGTTCACAGGCAATGGAGGCAGGTCTGGATGTCTACCTGGAAACGCACGGCGGACAACCGCACGACACAGCGGATAACACCCTCGCCCTCCTTCACGCTACCAATGCACCCAATCTCAAAGTTATTCTTGATTTGTATAATACCCATGAGGTTGGGGACGATATGGTATCTGCAGCCGAAAAACTGGCCCCCTTCTTATGTCATTTCCACATCAAGTGGGGTTACAAAAATGACCGTAACGATTATATCCCCCTTCCTATCCGTGAGACCCCGATAGCCTTCCGGAACGTGCTTTCCCGGTTCGCAGATAAACCGCTCTGGTATTCCATTGAGCATTATGAATCGGATGAGGATATCCTGGATGCGCTGTCGGTCATGAAATCCGCTTCTGCTTAAAAAATTCCAATTTTCCCGGTCTATTCAGAAATCAATTATACGCGTGCAGACCGCCGAGAATCATGTTGGAAAAGAAGGTCAAAAGCGTTGAGAGAAAGCCCGCAATCGCAAGCCACGCCGTCTTTTTGCCGCGCCACCCTTTAATCAATCGAGCATGAAGATAAAAGGAATAAATCAGCCAGACGATCAGGGAACAAGTCTCCTTTGGGTCCCAGGACCAGAAAGTGCCCCACGCCCGATACGCCCACACCGCACCTGCAAAGAGGGCGCCGATGGTAAATAAAGGATACCCGACCATCACAAAACGATAGGTCAATTCATCCAACCGGGCAGGCTCCGGAAAACGGCGAATCCAACCCGCCTCTGAAAAACGGCCGGTCTTCAGCAGATACAGAACGGACGCA
>MGVN01000183.1:0-5704 GCA_001800515.1 Elusimicrobia bacterium RIFOXYB2_FULL_49_7
CGGCTTTCGTAAGCCGTACTGAGAACAAAACCGGGAAGCAATGTCGGAGAAGCACAGTTGCCGTTGATGGCATTGTCCTTGTCCCATAACGTCCGGCCGCTTTCAATATCCAACACCCGCATTCCGCCGGCTAAATAAACCGCCTGCGCGTCCATGGCCGTGCCGGACCAAAAGGAACCGCGGACGTAGTTTTTCCAAAGTAATCTTCCATCGGAAACGGAAAAGAGCATGACATAATCATTTTCCGAAGAGACCAGCACCTTGGTTCCCATGGAGTAAACCCGGGAGCGGCCATCACCCGCATTTTCAGCGACCTGCCAAAGAGACCGGCCGTCGCGTAAAGACAAGGCAAAGGCTTGGCCATTATCCGTATGAATCAGAAGTTTTCCATCGGACAATGCGGGAACATAACTTGCCCCCTCGGTCTGAAAAGACCAACGCATCCGACCATCCGCCCGATTGAGGCAAAAGAGGCGGTTTCCGGTCCGGTCGCTCCCGACCAGATAATCCTCGGTAGCGGAGAGGAAGGCCCATCCTTGAATTCCGGAGGGGGGATCAAAAAGAGCGGTCTCTCGGCCATCCACCGGATTGATCACATGACATCGTTCTCCATCCGAAATATAAAGCAAACCCGATTCAATACAACGATCCGGAAAACGTTTGGTTTCAAAACCGGGGCCGCCACGAAAGGGACGCGACCATTGAAGTTCTCCGGTTGAACAATTATAAGCGGAAAGTCGGGGTTCATTCAGGCTGTCCGGCCGATAGCGGCCGCTGATGATAAGCCGGTTGTTATCCACCAGCGGTTTGTAGGTACTGGCCCAACTTGGAATCTCTTTTTCCCATAAGACACGGTTAGGAATGCATCCGCTTTTCAGAAAACGGCTGTTCCCGGCATCATGTTCAATAAAGGTCCAGGCATCAGCGGTAACCCTCCCCCATCCTTTTGTTTCGGAATAAAAGACAAAGAGGGCAGCGGTAACGACAAACAGCAGTGAAGCCGCCATGGCCCAAAGAACCCGATTCTTCGGCTTTCGTTGACGATTCAAGGCTTCAGCAGTACGGACCAGAAGACGCTCTTCGATATTCTCCGGCCTATTCCTTCGAAAATGATCTTTCAAGACCGTCAGAATCAGCCCATCCAACTCCTCCGGACGCATGGAATTTGCCATCAATACCCTCTTCCTTTATCTCTTATCTCTATATACGCTGTTCAAAACAAAAAGGGACGGATTTTCTTCATATCTGACCGGTCAAGGCGGCTCGCAGGATTTCCATGGCCCGATAGGCCCGCTTTTTGGTCGCTTCCAGGGAAAGACCGCAGCAGGCTGCAATGCCGGCGAAATCCATTTCTTCAATCAGACGAAGGGTCAGAATTTCCCGGTCAAGCGGAGCGAGGGCATTAAATCCCTCAGAAATCAAACGCGCTTGCTCGCCCTGTTCAAGAAGTCGAAGCGGCGTCTCTTCCGTGCTGGGCTCAAAGAGTTCCAGCCGGCTTTCCGGACAACGCTTTCTTTTCCGAAGGCAATCCAGACAATGATTTCGTAGGATAGTGAATATCCAAGGTGCGGCACGCAGATGGTTCTGATAATATCGCCGGGCACGGTGAATCTTAAGGAGGGCTTCCTGAACCGCATCTTCGGCTTCATCCGTTTTCCCCAGAAGCGCAAAGGAGACCGAGTACATTCTGGCGGAAAACCGCTTCACCACAGCGCGGAAATGGTCGGCTTCCCCGGATAAAGCAAAAAGCGTGAGAATCTCCTCATCGCTCCGGGAAAGCGTGTCCGTTGGTCCCAAGCGCAATCACTTCCAGGGAGAGCGCATATCCAGGAGCAGACGGGCCTCCAAATCCCGGGACTGTGCATTGGTTTTGTTGTTGGTCATCTGCATCACGTCCAAAATGATGATTTCATTGGACGGGTCATCCACGAAGTGAAGCCCTTTTCCCCGGCCGAAAACAATGAGGATACCGGGCCGAGGAACGTTATTCTTCATAAAAATATTTCGGACAAGATATTTTTCTCGCGGATCATCTAATTTGCATTCCACTATTTCGGAAGACATATTCAAAATATCCGAGACCATCCGCTTTCCTTTTTCCGCGCACCGCATAAAAGCCCGATTGGTCTTGGCGTCCTTGCCGGACAGGACGAGCAACACCACCTTTTTAGCGTCCAGAAAACGGATAATTTCCTTTTTTACCGGCGAGGTACAGACGGAATCTATTTGCGCATCCGTGGGAAAAGCACCTTCAAAACGGGCAAAGGTTCCTTCATAACCATGAAAACCGGTGCCGAACCGAAAAATCGGCGCTTTGTCCGCATTCGCCTTTTCAATGTTCTGGGTCCGGATGTTCAAGGTCTGGGTGATAAGCATAAGATTGCGGTAGCGCTGTTTCAGCTTCTTTTCAAAAGCCTTGACCAGCACCGTCTCTTTCTCCGGATTCGTGCTGAGACATTGAAAAAGGAAGGTTTCCTCATCCGCCCACTTCTGTTCCGCCTCAAGGTAATCCATGGCCGAACAGGCTAAACTCCTCCCGACGAACACAGCGACAATTAAAACGGTTCGTAAGTTCTTCATACGTTGACCCGCCTTCCTTTATCCAGAATAATAAATTGATCGGTGAACGCCTGAAATTCCTCTCTGGCTTTATGCGTAACGAAAACAACCGACATGCCTTCCGCTTTGAATCCGCGCAAATAGTGAATGACGGCATCACCGTTCTCCCGGTCCAGATTTCCCGTCGCCTCATCGGCCAGAATCAGGGCGGGCCGGCAAAGCACGGCACGGCCAATGGCCACCCGTTGCTTTTCGCCCACCGAGAGTTCGGAGGGATAGTGCCCGGCCCGATCCGACAGGTCAAGACGTTCCAGAAGTTTTTGCGCAGCCGAGGCATCCGCACCGAAACGGCCGCCGCTCATGAGTACATTCTGAAGCACCGTGAGATGCGGAAAGAGGTGAAAGGACTGGAAAATAAAACCGATTTTCCGTCCTCGAAAGGCGGCCCGACCGGCACCGGAGAGTCGGGGAACATCCTCCCCATCCACCACCACAGTGCCGGAAGTAGGCTTAAGCAGACCCGCAATGACATACAGGAGCGTGGATTTTCCGCTCCCACTTTTACCGGTAATGGTAGTCCAGGTTCCCGCTGCCAGGGTCAGTGAGACATCATTCAAGGCGGCAATGCCTTGTCCGCCTTTATTGAACCGTTTGGTCAGATGTGTTAATGTTACCATAATTATTCTTCCCTTAAAATGTCGAAGGGGTCACTGCGCAAGGCTCTGATCACGGCGGGCAGAAAACCGATCAGTACGACGCCGAAGGCCGCCGGAAAATACAGGGCAAGATCCCCATAATTACTCACCACTTTGGCTTTCGCCAGCAAGGGGCCCACCCGAACAGACAGGAATTGTCCGAGAAAGAATCCCGACAGCACGGCCGGGATAGACACCCAGAACGCCTTCAATATGTACAGAAAAACGGTCGTCCATCCGGAAAATCCGATGGCGGACATCAATGCGGATTCCTTCTCCTTTTGGGTGGCCTCGGAATAAGATTGAACCGCAATGAAAAGCAGGGTGGACACCAGGATTAAGACCAGGATGATTCGCCCGTATTTCTCGGTGGTTTCACGCGCCTGATAACGGGCGATGGCGATATTCCGCAGGGTAATGACCTTGACTTCAGGAAGCACACTCCGGACCGCTTGTCGAATCCGGGACTCGGTAATGGATAACGGTTCTCCGGCACAGAGGCATTCCAGGGAAAGAATCGAGGTGATTTTTCCGGGCCGGCCGCTCTTTGACTGAAGCGTGGCCAAATCCATATAGACCCGGTAGTCATCCATGGTTCCTTTTTCCTCCTCCACCCCGGTCACCAACACGCTGTCGCCCAAAAGCAGTGCGGTATCTCCGGCCAAAAGCCCGGTTGATTGGGAAATCTCTTTCCCGATTCGGATTTCGCCCGGCCGCATTTCCGGAAAGGGATTCTTTTTGCCCCCCTCCTCTTTTCCTCCTTTGACGGACGCCGCACCCGTAAGAATGACATCGGTTCCCATAAAAGACCGCCGTATCTGGAGAATGGCCACGTGATAGGTGGCATCCACTTTTCCGGTGCGAATCAGGGTATCCACATATGCCTGCGGCAAATCAAGTTCCTTGCCGGAAGCGGTATAATAGTCCTCAAGACGGGTATCCTCATGGATCAGCACCATATTCTGGCCCATGCTTTTAGTGATGAGCTGAATGGAGCGTATGGAAGATTCTGAAATCTGTCGGATAAAAACAACAGAGGCAACGGAAAGGAGAACCACCAGCACATTAATGATGTATCCTCGGAGCCGGTACCGGATTTCCCGAAAAAAGAAGGATAAAAAGGTCATAAGCATCCTTTCCTCAACATACAAAACACATGACAATCAAAAATATACAATAAAAGAGCAAATCGAGACAGCCTCTTTTTTATTTCCCGGTGCCGAGATTCGGAACATATCCCTTTTGTCAATTTTCTATTTTGGATACCGCG
Organism: Elusimicrobia bacterium RIFOXYB2_FULL_49_7; assembly: GCA_001800515.1. Next base: position 4,525 of record MGVN01000183.1, read on the forward strand.
TTTTTTTGGAAATAATAATTTCCTATTGACAGCCCTTCAAAGAATAGTTTATAATAGAAAGACTGAAAAAAGAATAATGGAAATGTTTATAACTTGTTTATAATAAAACAATTATCAACATTTTAAAGCCAAGGGGCATAGGGATGTTAGTTTTAAACAAAAAACGCAATACAATCATATCTAATTATTATTCAATATGTTATCGTAGATTATCTACATTTAAGTCATTTCAATTAAAATGCAACTCGTTTAAAACCAAGAAGTAATGATAAAATGAAAAATAATGTTGTTTGTGTTGATAACTTGTCAATAAAGAGCGATTCTTCGTTCTCTTTTGACGTTTTTTGCGAAATCCTGAAAGGTAAAATCGGTACGCTTCCATATCAGGCTTATTTTGAACAGTTCAAATTGGTCAATATTGAAGAGGGTGTCGTCACCCTTTCTTTTCCAAACACCTTTATTTCCGATTTTGTAGAACAACATTACACGGACGTCATTCAAAGCTGCTTCTACGAACAAACCCATATCAATTATCAAATCCGCTTTTCAATCTCTCCCCATTCCAATGATAACCGTATTGTAGATCAAATCGTTTCCGCCACAGAGCAGGTTCGAACCGTCAAGAAGGCATTGCCCGTTCGCCTCAACGCGGCATTTACCTTCGATAATTTTGTCATCGGCGCAAACAACGAATTCGCCTATACCTCGGCCCTGGCCGTGGCCGAAGCGCCGGGACGCACTCATTTCAACCCACTCGTCATCTATGGTAAGACCGGCCTCGGAAAGACCCATCTGCTCCAAGCTATCGCTCATTTCGCCAAACAGGAAGAAACCGCTGAAAACATGCTGTTTGTCAGTGCCAATCAATTCCTTGAAGATTATGTGCACTTTGTTCATACCATCAAGAAATCCCAGGAATTCCACCGCCGGTACCGCAACATCGATATCCTCCTCATTGACGACATCCATTTCCTGTCGCGAAAATGGGAGACACAGAACCAGTTTTACCAGATTTTTGAAGCATTAAAGGCCCAGAACAAACAAATCGTCATCACCTCCGACCGCCATCCCGATGAAATTAAGGACATGAAGACGCGCCTCCTGAACCGTTTCTCCGGCGGCCTTCTGGTGGACATTCAACCGCCCGGATTCGAGACCAAGATGGCCATTCTGAATCGAA
>MGVN01000183.1:5710-7340 GCA_001800515.1 Elusimicrobia bacterium RIFOXYB2_FULL_49_7
AACAAAGCGGTATTCTGCTTCCACCGGATGTGATTGAAATCATCGCCAACTGCCCCACTCAGAACGTCCGTGAACTCGACGGACTGCTCATCAAGGTCATGGCCTATCATAACTTCACCGGACAACCCATGACCGTGGACCTCATGCGCACGGTCCTGGGAGACGCCGTCTCAACCAACCGCGCGGTCACCACCATCGACGATATCCTCTCGGCCGTGGCCGTTGAATTCGACATCTCTAAAAACAAGCTCTGCGCCCTTTCCCGGGCCCGAGAAGTGGCTGTTCCCCGCCAAATCTGCATGTACTTGAGTAAAAAACATACGCGCAACGCACTGGCCACCATCGGGGTCACATTCAACCGCAATCACAGTACCGTCATCCACTCAATCCGGAAGTGTGAAGAAATGATTGCCGCTGACCCGGAATTTGCCGCCCGAATCCGAAACGTGGAGAAAAAACTGGAAAGACGTTAAAAATAGATTTCTTGCATCCCTCTAAAAAACCGTCCGGATTTCCGACATGGAGACCGGGCGGTTTCTCTTTTTTGATACGAATAAACTACTTTGAGAGAGAATACAGAAGAGTGGCTTCGATGAGAGGCATATTCTGAAAAGCGGTTCCCTGTACCGCTATATCCAACAGCAGCCGTTTGGCCACTTTCAATCCTAAACCGGTTGACCAAGTGTTGAAATCCTCCCGGATATAGTCTTCATCCGCCTCATTGTTCAGCCAATCAAGAAAATGATATAGGCCGGATTTCAGGATTCGATAGCCTCCCCGGATGGCCACCTCACGGTTAACCCAGAACTCCGCGCCAAAACGGGCCGTATATTCGCCATGAACGGGTTGGTAAAAATCCAACATAAAGACGCTTCGCTGAACCGCCTGAGTCGCATAATTGATGCCCAACACATACGCCTGAGGCACTTCCCGGCCGCCGTAACCGCCGAAATTCCGCACCGCAGCCGCCAAACGCAACCGACTGCGTGGAAGAGCCCACTGGAGCCCGACATCCGTTGCCATGGCATCGTTTCGGCTGTCGCCGATTCGTTCGTTTACCCACTTCAGCGTGATACCGGATAAAAGCGTGCCGCCGCCGGCAGGCAGGAGATGGTCCCGTGCCACGGAAAGCCCTATTTCGGTCGATGCCGCCGTAAAATCCTCGGCAGGCAGGCGCTCCCCTTGCTCATTCACCGCTTCAAAAGAACCCGCTGAAAAGTAATTGACATAGAGGCCGGCCACGCAAAGGCCGCCCAATCGCTCCCGTTGAATCGCCGCGCCGCACAGTCCCCGATTCATATCCAGGACATAATGCATATAATCCGCAATGAAGGAAGGACGCTGAAGCGTGGCAAGACCGGCCGGATTATAGGCGAACGAATAGAGATCGCCTGCCTCCGCACTGTAGGCTCCACCCAAGGCAACCGGCCGGGCGCCCGGCGCAATGGAGAGAAAATCAAAACCGTTTGTCCCAGTTTCGTCTCCGAAAGCGCAAAACAGTGCAACCGGCAAAAGCAGAAGCAGCCTCATTAAACGCAAGGGGGAAAAAGTCATTTTTCTCCGGAGTAGAAGGTCGGTCGCAAACATCTATAATATATCAATCTTCCTCTATCATTTCAATAACGTTGCG
>MGVN01000183.1:7362-8587 GCA_001800515.1 Elusimicrobia bacterium RIFOXYB2_FULL_49_7
GCCGCTCCACCACGACAAGATCAACGCGTCCGCCTCCGGGATTCGACCAGTAAAGACAGTCCGAATCCGTCAACAAGGCCGTCACATCCGCACCGGTCAGACCGGCAAAAAGAGCGGCCATTTCCTCCGGAACCGCACCCCCTCCGGCCTCTGCGGTCAAGAACCCGCCCGCCCCGAAAAGGCTGAAAAGCATCTCTCCAAAAGGAGAGACAAAATCCATCCGGAGGGTATCGGGTGGGACGAAAAAAAGGTCACCGCTGCCTTTAAAAAAGAACCTGCGCCTTCTCACGTCAACGGACAAGCGGTAATGAACCGGTCCATCCGGCACTTTTCCGGCATGGAAAGCCGCCTTGGCCGTTTCCGGAGAAAAAAGGGAGCACGACGGTCGCCCCCCCGCACATCCGGCCCAAAAAAACAGGGCCAGACCAATAAGCCACCGAGCAACGGGTTTCCATCCTGTCATGGGTTGGATTCCGCATTCAGTAAATGGCGCCGAATATCCGCCGCTTCCGTCGTCTTTCCAAGCGCTTCCAGTACGGCAGCCAAATGCTCCAAAATCACCGGATCATTTCCGCTGCCGGCCGCAGCTTGCCGAAGATAGGTTTCCGCACCGGCAAAGTCTTTGGTCTGATACTTCACCCAACCATAGCTGTCGAGATAGGCGGCATTGTCCGGTTCACGCATCAGAGCACGGCGGATGAATTGTTCCGCCCGATCGAGATGGATTCCTTTTTCCGCATACATATAGCCAAGATAGTTCAGGGTACGATGATCCGTAGAATCCCTCGCAATCAGCGCCAAAAACCGCTTTTCCGATTCGTTGAAATCCCCTTTGCGTTCAAGGGCGGCTGCCAGACTGAAGAGAATTTCCGCATTGCCCGTATCCTTGGCCAACGCTGCCCGGTATTGCGCCACCGCCGGCTTGTACAGCTTTTCCGAATTGTAGGCCGTACCGGCCAGATAATTCAGGGAGGCCTCGGACGGAAAACGGTGTTCTGCTGCCTCAAAAAAGGCGGCTGCACTGTCGAACCGATTGTCTCGAAGAAAAGCGATCCCCCGATTAATCCAGGCCGACGGATTGGTTGAATCCGCGGCAATGGCGCGTCCGAAACACTCCGCTGCCTCACGATTCCGCTTCTGTCCCAGCCGGACATTGCCGAGATAATACGCCACATCCGCATCCGAATGCGACAAAAGAAGGGGTTCCAACCATGCCGCGGCAGCG
>MGVN01000184.1 GCA_001800515.1 Elusimicrobia bacterium RIFOXYB2_FULL_49_7
TGATTAAAGAATAGCCGCTCTTGACCCCTGAAGCGGTTCCGGTAATGGTCCGGTCGAAATGGAGGGCGGCTCCAAAAAGACCGCTGAAAATGGAGTTCTGAACCGTCAAGGTATTTCCACTGGCTGCAATCGCATCACTGATGGCTGCATCGGTTTCGCTTTCGAAAAAGCAGCCGTCAAAGGTAACACGAAGGCCGGTGACCTGAACCGCCTGGGCTGGTACAGCGGAAGCGCCGGTAAAGGCAACGCGCCGGAGCATCACATCACTGGAAGTGATTTTAAAGGCTGGGCCACTGGCGGATTTGAATACCGGATAGGTGGAGGCTGATGTCAGGCCATAACCTTCAATAAGAAGAGAATGGTCTGCGGTCAGCGTTTTATTGATGGTTTGGGTGGTGGCAAAGAGATAATTCCCCGGGAAAAGGGCTATTCTGTAAGAAAAGGATGGCGCAGTGGGAATAACACTGAGCGCTTTTTCAAAGGTTTTAAACGGCGTGGAAGGGCGGAGACCGTCATTATTATCATTTCCAGTTGCATCGGAAACATAAAGCGTCATGTACTGTCCGTTTTTGTCAACAAAGGTGAATTGCTGTGCCGGAAGAACAGTATGGTTGCCGGCCAGATCGATGGCCGACACCTTGATAACCGAGGGTTCGCTGATAAAAAACTTTCCATCATAGGACTGGCTGTTGACTGTTGGAACAAACCCGCCATTTCCATCAGACTCAATAGGCTCATCCGGAGGGACCAAGGCGCCATATTCATCTGCAACACCGATTGTATAATAGATGGCAGCGGATTCATTGGTCTTGATATCCACCCAGATACCCTGCGGAAAGGTGAAGAAGCCGCTTGCTGGGGTTACAGTCAGGGTTGGCGGGGTAGCATCTATGGTGAAAAAGAGGGATGTCCTGGCCTTATTATTATCCGGATCTTCTGCGTCAACATTTAGCTGATAATCGCCATCTGTTGAAATAGCCGTGCCAGGAACATAAAGGCGGGGTTTATAACTTTCGTCATAAAAGGCGGTGAGCTGAACACCTGCTTCCGGCGCACTGGCAAAAGTCAGGGAATAGACGCCTGTGGTATAGTTTATGGTACCGGTTCCATTGTTTGATCCTTCCAGGACACCGGTGCCTGCAATATCAGAAAAGGTTTCTATATCCCCGGAAATATTGAGGCTCTTTTTTAGAATCGGTGGTTCGCTTAATGTCCCGGTGAAGGTCAGGTCATTACCATTGGGTTCGGCAATAACTTCTGAGAAATCCTGAACTGCATAGGGGTTGGTATAAAGGGAGTCCGTTGTGGTGAGCGTGCCGTAATTTTCATCTTCCGCCGTGATGACCGGGGTAATGGGTGCCGTGAAAACCGACAGGTTAACAAAAGGCTCCCCATTCAGCGTAACGGAAATGACAGGGGGTACCAAATCGATGATGGCATTTTCGGTTGCACCCATGTCCGGTCTCTGGGCTACACCTTCAGGGGTATCAAAGGGCCGCATGGAACGGAAGAAATCCTCATTTGGGACAGCCAGATCACCTGTCGTATAAATGGTGGCGCCATCGTCTGCAATGTGCCCTGTTAGCGGGAATTGACCCCCATTGATTCCAGGACTGCTCTTTTTCAGCACCATGTACCCGGTTAATGGGAAGGCTTCATTGATATAGGTAGCGTCCTGATTCATGATACAGTGGGAATCAAATTGAGCCAATGAAGTCAGACTATTCAATACCGCCTGTCCGTGGCCGGTAAAAAGGGAATATTCAAAGAGCTGGCTGACCGAGGTTTCACCCTCCAAAACACCTGCGATATAGGAGGAGGCAACAACAGCGGGATTAAAGGTGACCAGATTATTCAGGAATCGGCAACCTTCTGCAGTACCCCCGTAATAGTGACCATCTCCGGCCGTGCCATTATGCAGTTGCAGGAAGGTATTGGTGTGTCTGAAAGAGTTGTTTACGATATACCAAGGGCCGGCATGGCCATGCTGGTTGTCAAGATAAATGATGCTGTTTTCCACACTATCGGAAATGCAGTTTGACACGGTCACATCATTGCCGCCAATGACAAAAGCCTCCTTCATGTAACGATGGATCTCCGGATCAGACTTGATGTCATGGTAGGGCGCTACGAGGAGCCCGGTGAGCTCCACACTGCTTCCGGCTACGCTGACGGCTGTCTGATTACTCTTTCCTGGAAGAATTTGAATAAAGCGGACATAAACATCGCTCTGATGAATACGCAACACGGTATCTGCTGTGGCGGTGAGGATGGGCCGGTTGACCGGTTCGTCATAGACGGGCAGCAGAAAGACCGGAATGGGTGCCTCATTGACCATGCAATCCAGATTCAATAAATGGCCTGTGGCGGAGTTGTAGGTTCCGGGATAAAGGCGGATGTTCCACTGATAAACCAGATTGATCTGGTCGTAGCTTGTGAGATCCGTATTGATAGCCTGTACTGCGCGGGTAATGGTCTTGAAGGGATGGAGCGCGTCACCGTTATTGGCGGCGTCATTGCCAGAATTATCGCTGACATAATATTCCCGTAATATGGGGCAAGGTCGCTGTTTTTCATAAACCCGCTCCACCACCTCGGTTTCGTATCCGTTATTTGTAAAGAACTTAAAGCGAAGGGTGGACGTGGAAGAAACTTCAACAGGTGCATTATATTCCGGGGACGCTAATGTTGGATCTGAAAGTGTTCCACTGCCATTATAGACAGTATAATGCAAGGTTCCTAAGGTAGGATCATTAACCGTTGCAGTGACCCACATGGATGATTCTGACATATCAAACACACCGGACTCAGGAGCAACCGAAAAATAAAGGGCTGCATGTTCGCCGTCAATAAGGTCGCCTGCAACCCATCGAAGGGCATAATAGAGAACATTGCGGCCTGCATCGGTCAGCCTGGCAATATCCGGATCATTCAAAAAGAAACCGACCCGATTTCCTGCTGCGGCGCCTTGATACATAGCCGCATCTTTGGCATAGGCAAACAGCGGCACCGTGGCATTATTAACACCAACCATCTCCAGGCCGCTTCCGGTATTAACCGGGGCCGCATAATTGCAGGATTGTGAAACAGGATCGGTTGCATGACCGGCCATGGGGGTTGATATGAAATGGTCGGTCCAGGTGAGGGAGGTCATTTGGGGCGCAGTAGTAATACTTTGACAGAATCCCATATCATCCCACAGGGCAGGTTTAACCACCACAACGCCAACCGATTTTTGCGCAAGTTTATTGGTCAGGTGGGTCGCATTAACCGAAGGCATGATGAGGACTGCTCCAAAATCCGCTGTGGTATAGTCACTCAGATTATCCGGCATGACCCCAAAAAGGATACCCTTGCTCTTGAGAGCAGCGAATAATTCGAGTTCGGATAGGGTTGGTACACTGCCCCCGATAATGGCCAGGACATTCTTAAGACGGGTTCCGGTGGCTGGATCGGGCGGTTCAATGGTAAAAGTGCGTGAAAGCGTTTTTGATTTTCCGGAGAGATCCGTTACGGTAATAACCAAGGAATGCGCACCCAGCATGGGAATGGTGAAATTATAGGCGCCATCTTTGAATTCGCCTGGCGGGATGAACATGGCTGTATTATCGAGCGACATGGCCAATACTAAATCCTTGCTTGGGGTCAAATCATCCCAGGTATTCAGGATAAAGCCATCAGAAGAGGTGTAGACCCCGCCATTGTCGAGTCCGGTCAGCCGAATGATAGGTGCGCTGTTATCGAGTCGCGCTGATTCATCAGCGCCCATGTCCCATGGAATGGCACGGGTATCTCCATCAATATCCGTTGTAAAAACAGAAGAAAGGTCCTTTCCCGTTCCAACACATTGCCCATCGTCTTTGAGATGAAGATTGACCGGATCTGATGCCGCACCGATGAATTCATCAACCGAGGAGGAGATGATATTATTTTCGCCGGACAAAATATCACCCGGTTCTCCGACATTGTAACCGGCAAGGATGGTGCCCGTATAAGTCCAATTCCTGGTATTTTCAAGGGCAATGTTATTATTGACGGTGAGAGTGCTTGATGCGTTTGCGCTGAGGACGAATCCATTACGGCAATGGTAGGCAGTGTTATTATACAACTGATCGCTGCTATTGCTGGAAACCTGAATACCATAAAGAAAATTAGATACTATATTATTATAAATCTTACTGTTTGAGGCGCCGTCATTGCAGTCCGCAAAAATGGCCCGGTAGCCCTGAACAGAACCGGACAAAGGGTTCCACAACAGATTGTTTCGGATAATACAATTATCCGCTTTGATATAAATCGCATTGGCAATATTAGAACCAAAATGGTGAAATTCGAGCCCATCAACGATAGTGTAATCCGCTAAAATCCAGATGGCACCTGCGCTTGCGCCCTGCATATTGATGCGTGCCCCTGTGAGGGGCAACCCGTAGTGCTGTTCAGCGGCTGATGCGATGAGATGAAAGTAATGGGTGGCATTGGTAGTGCCTTGAATGGTGCATAAGCCAACGCCTGCCCCCAAAAACTCGTTGTCATTAAAACAAATTCCTTTTTCAATCCGATTATCCGCAACCAGATCACCAGTCCGGGCATCGACCCATTGTTGCAGCGAGGAAAACCAGCGACCAACCGTGGCCTGATGTATTTGATCCATTGAAGGGGCAGGACTGCCTGCTGAACCATATTCGCTGTTCTTCACCCAGACTGTCTTGGTCGTATTATTAACCGATGTGATTTTCCATTGATATTGATTGCCAGTACCGTCCGTGAAACAATCATTAATGGAAATACGGGAGAGATCCGGCGAATTATTAAAGGTCAGACGCCACTGACTGTCTTCATAGTGAATATCGGATACTACAACCGGAATAGCGGGCAAGGTACCAATGGTATATTCATTCAGACCGGACTTGATTTCATGGGTAAAAAACGGACACGAGGATTGATCGGCACCGATATCCCAAGCCCCACTCCTTGTCACACCGTCAATATCATCTGTGAAATAAATCGACAGATCGGTCCCCACATTAACCGCATCCGAAGCATTCACCAGATGAAAATCCTTACCCGTCAGGGACACAAACTGCACGCCGGCCGTTTTATTGAGAAGTGAACCTGTACCCGGGGCGCTATTGTCAGAAGAAAGGTTCGTCACACACGATGGCGAGTAGATCACGCCCGATGCGAAATCCGAGCCATAATTGCCCATGGAAATCACATTCCGGGCATCTATCACCCACGCTTGAGTATGAGAACAGCCGATACCGGAACGGGTAACAGTACCATAAATGGTTGTATTGAAAATATGAACCGTATCCAGGGACGCCGGGCCCATTGTCTCAATAGCACCGGTTTGCTGGTCTCCTGCCAACTGATGGGTATTATACACAAGGCTGTTTTCAATTCGAGCACCGGACACATAATCCGCAATCGCAATGCCAGAATAGGACATGTCATGCACGATAAGATGGTTTAAACGCGGGTAATTTGCTGGATAACCGACAGTAACACCGTAGGTATACCCTTGCGTATGCGTACCATCCAGTTCCAACCATTCCACACGGGCATAATTATCACTTATGCTGATCTGTTTTTTGGACACCCCGGTGCCGGGATTAAAGCAAATTCGCGCACCGGCGCCTGCGATTCCATTATGCCGC
>MGVN01000185.1:0-1593 GCA_001800515.1 Elusimicrobia bacterium RIFOXYB2_FULL_49_7
CGGTAGCGGGAAACACGATTCCCAGCTATGTTCGAGCCGCCTATCCAACGATCACCAACTGCACCATCGGATCCGAATCCGTCAGTGACGGCGATTACCATGTTCGCGATGACGCGGCAGGCACGCATATTCTCAAGAACTCGATTCTCTATGGGTTAAGAAACGGCTACTCGGTGAGAGGCTTCACCAAGGATTATAACTGCTATCATGGGAACTCGAACAATGACTATGACAATGCTCTCGGAGCCCATTCGATCACCTCTGACCCTGTATTCGCGTCTACCAATACTCTCGGGGGACTCAAGTATCTTCCCCGTATCGAGAATGCTTCGAACCTGAGCAGCGCGGGCGAAGGCGGCACAAAAATCGGGGCCGATATCCGGACCCTCTACGGTGCCCCCGGAACGCTCTGGGGAGAAACGGGTTACGACAACGACACTGGTATTGAGGCATGGCCCTTCCCCTATGAAAAGATGATCCGCGCAAAAATGAAGGCATATAACAACGACGGTATTTCCGGCGACAGAGGATTCTGCGCAGACGGCAAAACGCTCACCCGCTACATATGGGAGTATCTTGGGAATACCATCCCTGCAGAAATCTATATGCTGACCACTCCTTCACCAATGAATGCGATTTCTTTGTCCGAGAATCAAATCATGGTTGCATGGGGGGATACTTCCAATAGAGAATCAGGATTTATTCTCGAAAGAAAAAGGCCAAACGATGCCATCTTCACCCCACTCGCAGATCTCGCTGCTGATACAACCGTGTATATTGACGGTACGGCGCAACCAGGCAGTATATACTCCTATCGAATAAAACTCTATAACGATGACGGTGAATCCGCCTATTCGGCTGTGGCATCTACCAGCCCTTCTCTCAACCCCCCATCGGACCCGGATGCTATCGCCCTCACCTCCTCCTCCGTGCGGCTCACATGGACTGACCATTCTGCCCATGAGTCCGGTTTTCAAATATTTAGAAAGATGAATGATACAGTATATCTTCTGGTTTCTTCTGCTAGCGCAAATGCCGCGTCTTATCCTGACAATGGGCTTACTGCCACGAATACGTACTATTATCAGATAAGATCATATACCGATACCGCTTTCTCCGGATTCACCAGCGAAATAAGCGTTTATCTCCCACCGTACATCGTTGCCCGTCCTTCAGAGCTTACCGCGGTAGCTCTCTCATCCTGTTCAGTATCTCTTTTCTGGACCGATAACGCGGTCAATGAAACGGGATATAAAATCGAACGCAGGAATGCTGCAGGAGGCGTGTACCAACAAATAGCGGTCATCAGCACAAACACCTTTGTCGATAGCGGCCTCACCAAAGCAACCACGTACTACTACCGGGTATACGCCTACGATGCGCTTGCGGATTCACTGTTCTCAAATGAGGCATCAGCAGTTACGTTCGACCTTCTTATTGCTGCCCCTGATGGTCTCAACGCGGTGGGTATTTCTTCGCATTCCGTGTCACTTTCCTGGTTGGACAGGTCGATTGGCGAAGAGGGAGTTGCGATAGAACGCAGACAGACCGGAGAGAATGACTATGTTGTTATCAGCACAGTCCCTGCAAACG
>MGVN01000185.1:1602-5612 GCA_001800515.1 Elusimicrobia bacterium RIFOXYB2_FULL_49_7
ACATTGACAGGAACCTTACTTCAGGCACAACCTACTACTATCGTGCCCGCGCATGTGTGCTTTCGATGATCTCAGTGTATTCAAACGAAACTCACGCAGCAACTTATATGTACAGCATTCAGGCACCAGAGAACCTTACATCGACGGTCCTGACCGTATCTTCGATACAACTTATTTGGAAAGATACCTCCGCCATGGAAGATGGTTTTTCCATTGAGAGAAGGAAAGAAGATGGAGCGGTATTCATTCTTATCTCAACAGTTGCTGCGAACGCACAGTCATATACCGATTCCGGGCTTGAGCCCGGAACTCAGTATTACTATCGCATGAGGGCATTTGATGCCTATTCCCTGTCTGTGTATTCCTCTGAAGCATCTGCACGGACACTGATACCCAACCAGTTCCCTATCGCTGCAGTGGTCAGCAACGGAGAGGTCAAGGTGCTCGGCCCCGCTTCAACGCAAGGGGTCATCAATCCAGACAAGGGAGATACGGCACAGATATATTTCATGGGCTCGACTGCAGGGACTTTTGAATGCAGAGTATTCACCCTGCGGGGAGAACTCGTATGGGAAGACGTAAAACACGATGTCTCCAGCGGCATATTTGAATGGATACCAAGGGATATGGCCTCCGGCGGTTATGTTGTTTCAGTAAAAGGCCCAGGAATCAACGTTAAAAAAAAGATCGCCATTACACGGTAACCCCCCATGATAAAAATAAACAAGAAATTCATCGACTGGACTATCACGCACAATGACAACCTTCTCCTTGCAGGGATGATTACCTTTCTTGCGCCGCTCTCCTATATTAAGTCATACTATCACAATAACATAGACAAACGCACGTCATGGCACGGAAAGAATGCGTGCCTCACCATCTCCTTTGACTGCGATTATCCTCAGGATGTCGAATATATCCCGCAGGTCATGAAACTGTTCGCGCGTTACCAGCTCAAAACAAGCTTTGCCTGCGTGGGGCACTGGATCGAAAAGTACCCGAACGAGCACCTGATGCTCCTCGATCACGGCCACGAAATCGTCAACCATACCTATTCACACCCTGACAACGAGATACTCAATCCCGGCCGCAAATTCAGAGAGATATCGCGGGAGGAAAAAATCGAAGAGATATCACGCTGCCATGATATCTGCCGGAAACTGCTGGGCTATGAGCCTACCGGATGCAGGATCCCGCACTTCAAGAATCTCTTCACTCCTGATATATACGGCATTCTGAAGGATCTCAACTATATCTATTCATCATCTACCTGGATCACTAATACCAGGTCCTACGGAGCGCCGTTCCTGGCCAGCGAAGGTATTTACGAGTATCCGCTCACCACCTGTCCCAAACACCCTTTTACTGTATTTGATACCTGGCATTCGCTCAATTCACCGCACCCGGTCTACAAACTTGGCCACCGGACCACTGATGCGTATAAGAAGCTTTTTATGTTCCTCATAGACCTAGCGATAGAAACTCACTCCTACATGAATGTGTACATCGATCCTTACGATATCGCGAAGATAGAAGGGTTCGATGAGATTCTGTCCTATATCCAGGAAAGGCAAAATGAGATTTGGGTAGCTACCTATCAGGAAATGCACAGAGAAATGAAGGATTCATTCCAAAAGGTGGACTTATGAACTTTCTCTTCCATTACATGGCGCGATGGAAAGCGATCAACTGGACCCGCTACCATTACCTGCTTACCAACCTTGCCGAGATGGGACATGACGTCTATGTGTTACAGCCGCCTTCATTGAATCTCCAAGAGACGAACTTCCAGGAGATCGAAGCAAAGCTCCCTCCACGGCTTCATCTCATCGACATGGAACTGAACAACCTGTTGTGGGAAAGCAATCTGCCGTTGAACAAGCTGGTAAAGAAAGGCTATTACAGCATCGCATCCATGAATAAGGTCAAGGACCTGGTGAGATCCGAGAAAATCGATGTCGCCATGTTCTACAACCTTCCACAGTATCCCATAATGGAGTCGGTCTCCTGCATCAAAATATTCGACTACGCGGACGATTACCTGCCGATGCTGCAACACGAACTTGGCATATTCGGGAACGGCCTCATTATGAAGTACGCGAAGCGCGTACTCGACAACATGATACAGAAAGCTGACTTGACGATGGCAGTCTCAACGGTACTTGCAGATTCGATACAGACGGCCCGCGGAAACGTTAAGGTGTTACCGAATGGCGTAGACATTAGCGATTTCGAATTAGCGGCGTCAGGGAAAAGATATGTTGAATGTCCTAAACCAATAGTTGGCTTCATCGGAGCATTTGAGTATTTCATCGACTTCGATCTTATTCTGGATGTTGCGCAGCGCATGCCACGATGCACCTTCCTCCTCGTCGGTTCCGGAAGGCAGCTCGGCTATGTGCAGGACCAGGTAAAAACACGTGGTTTGCGTAATGTCATTCTGACCGGAGGAGTACCTCATGCGCAGATAGCCAACTACATCAGAGAGATGGATGTTTGCCTGAATGTGTTCAAGAAGATCGCTGTCTCTCACAGCGCTTGTCCTATCAAGCTTTTTGAATACATGATCATGAAAAAGCCTGTGATCAGCACGCGGCTTCATGAAGTTCAGAAGATTGATGAAAGCTTTATTCTCTATGCTGACACGGCACAGGAATTTGTCGATTCAATCTCAATGATCGTCGACAACAAGACAGATGTATCGGGATATGTTCAACGAGGATATGATACCACTGTCCAGAAATACAGCTGGAAAAGTATTACACTAAAACTGCTTCATTGGATTGACGATATAAAGAGAGGTTCCCGCTCAAAGGTAATTAATTAAAAACAAGTTACGCCCAATCAGGGTATAAAAATCGAATCAAGGAGAGTTTCTATGTTTAACAGGCTTCAATCCATGCTCAATGACCAGAAGGCATCTGTCGGCATTATAGGACTAGGGTATGTGGGGTTGCCGCTGGCGGTGGAATTTGCCAAGGCGGGGTTTAAGGTGACGGGATTTGAAGTTGACCAGTCAAAAGTGAAAAGTATCAATAAGCGTGTTTCCTATATAACTGATGTTCCGACTGAAGAAGTAGCAGGACTGGTAAAGAATGGCAAACTCTCCGCAACGATCGACTTCAGGGAGTTGAAGAAACAGGACGTCATCATTATCTGCGTGCCTACGCCGCTTCGCAAATCCAAAGACCCTGACGTATCATATATCATTGCTGCGTCCGACAGCATCAAGAAAAATCTGAAAAAAGGACAGCTCATTGTACTGGAGTCGACCACCTATCCGGGAACGACAAAGGAGCTGGTGCTTCCGCTGCTGGAAGAGACAGGTCTCCGCTCCGAGAAAGACTTCTATCTCGCTTTCAGTCCTGAACGCGTTGATCCGAGCAACCCCAAATTCGGGATCAAAAACACTCCGAAAGTCGTGGGCGGCACGAACCAGGAGGCGGGGATCCTTGCGCATGATCTCTACTCCTATGTGACCAACAAGGTCGTTACCGTTTCTTCCACGGAAGCTGCCGAGATGGTGAAGCTCCTTGAGAATACCTTCAGAGCGGTCAATATCGCACTCGTCAACGAAGTTGCTCTCATGTGCGACAGGCTCAAGCTCAACGTATGGGAGATCATCGACGCGGCTGCATCAAAGCCTTTTGGCTTTATGCCTTTCTACCCGGGCCCCGGCATCGGAGGGCACTGTATCCCTCTCGACCCGCATTACCTCTCATGGAAACTGAAAACACTCAACTTCTACTCGCGCTTCATCGAACTCGCGGGGGAAATGAACTCCCGCATGCCCGAATACCTTGTGCAAAAAGTAGTCGACACTTTGAATGACAAGGGAAAAACGATCCGGAAAGCGAAACTCCTTGTCGTCGGCGTGGCCTACAAAAAAGATGTCAGCGATCTCCGTGA
This sequence comes from Elusimicrobia bacterium RIFOXYB2_FULL_49_7, assembly GCA_001800515.1. Next base: position 5,512 of record MGVN01000185.1, read on the forward strand.
GTCACCGGCGCTCGACGTGATGGAATTACTCGTTAAGCGTAATGCCTGCATCGACTATTTCGACTCCTACATCCCTGAAGTAAGGCTTAAATCGCATACGT
>MGVN01000186.1 GCA_001800515.1 Elusimicrobia bacterium RIFOXYB2_FULL_49_7
CGTCCCGGACGGCAGGATGAGCGTGGCGGAGAGCGGGGTATTCATCCCGATGACAACCTCCTCACTGTCAAGCAGGCGCAGGATTTCGATGAAAAAATCGGGATTGAAACCGATGGTGAGCGGTTCGGCCTCATACTTGACCGTTACCGCGCTCCGGCCTTCTCCGTGAAAATCGCGGTCCGAGGTGGTAATGGTAAGCGTATTGGCATTAAAGGCAAAACGAACCTGGCGGGTCCGCGAATTGGACATAACCGAAATACGTTTGAGGGCTGCAAAGAGTTCATCGCGACGCACCACCCCTTTTTTCTCGCTCTTCTTCGGGATGGCTTCCTCGTAATTGGGATACTCACCTTCAATAAGCTTGGTGGTGAGCACCGTGTTCTTGACAATGAATTGGGCGTACAGTTTCCCCACACGCACAGCCACTTCCTCGTCGCCATGGATCAGGATTTTGCTCAGATGGTCCAGGGCTTTGGGAGGCAGGATCAGGGATATCTTGTCTGATCCGGAAACCGCCACCCCCTCCTCCTTACACAAGGAGAGCTTGTGTCCATCCGTGGCCACCATGCGAAGCACGGACCCTTCCAGCTCACACAGCACGCCTTTCAACGCAACGCGGGTGGTATCCCGTGCCGTTGCGAAACGGACCCGGGTGGACATTTCATCGAGTACGCCGCCTTTGAGGGTGAACCGGCTGACTTCGTTGAAATCCGGGTTTTCCGGAAATTCATCGGGCGACTGGATGGGCAGCTTGAATTCGTCCTGGGCCGTCGCGATACGCAGCAGGCCGGACGCGTCGAGTTCGAGTTCAATGTCGGTCTCCGGAAGTTCCTTGACAATATCAAAGAATTTTCGGGCATTAACGATGAAATCGCGCGATTTGGGAACCGGTTTAATCTCAACGCTCGTATGAATGGAGAGATCGAGGTCCGTGGCACGCACCGACAGGGTGGAGCCGTCCACGCGGACATGGATGTTGGATAATATTTGCAGGGTCGAACGGACCGGAACGATATTGATGACCTTCTGCAGGACGGAAACCAAGTTCTCTTTTCTGACCGGAAATTTCATGGGGACTCCTTCCAACGGTGGCCTAATCAACCGCGCCGAATCTGCATAAATAATATAATAAACAACTTTTCCAGCACAAGCAAAATCACCGGGCGATCAGAGGTCGTAAGCGGGCATCCACGGTGTCAAGGATTTGGCGCACAACGATACCGGCCGCACTGCGGGCAAAGAGCGTGTCTTCCAGAGAGAAGGGATGCTTGGCCAAACCATCGAAAACCCCTTTCTCGTTTTCCAGAAAAAGGGTGCTGTCGGACAGGGGAAAAGCACCGAGCATCCGTCGGTCAGCCGGACTTTCCAGGGACAGCACCACCGACAGTCCGCACCGCTGCATGCCCCAGGTGCTGGAATCGCGAATGCCGCCTTTCCGGGTCGTCTCAAAATAGAAATCCGTGATGCGTCCGGTCAGAACAAGAACCCGCTCTTTGGCTGCACCGTGTGTTGCCCTTGTTGCAGGGCCATCCGCAGGGCCTTCGAAAGGCCCGGTATAAAATTGACGGAGACGATCCGTGATCATCATCGGAAGAGCCTGTTCCAGGTTCCACACACCTCGGTAATCCGACTCGTTCTGAAAGGGAAGAATCCGGACCTTATCGTAACGTACATCCGAAAGAAGCGCGAGCAGGCGGGCCTGACGCTCGCGGTGATGCGCACGCTCCGATGCCATCAGTGCGGAATCCGCGGCCCCCATCCAGTCCAAATAAGCGGTGTCCGCTGGAACAGCCGCTTTAGGCATTTCGGAGGATCGTCCCGCATAGAGCCGGAACACCTCAGGCGGGGCGACAGTGTAGGCCCCTTTTCCCTGAAGCGGCCGAACCGTGGCCACGCCATTGATAGGGAACACAAGACTTTGTCCGCGTCCGTCCTGCGCCACCAAACAGGAGGCATCGTGAGGAAAGGAGGCCCGTACCAGCGGCGTAATGATATCAAACCGATAATTCGAACTGTCATTCTTGGACGCAACAAGGAACAGAGTCCCCCGTAATAGGGTGATGGACTGTATGCGCGTACGATCGCGTGATGAGCCGGCTTTTTCGATGCGAACTTCCGTTTCCTCATTCAAGAAGAGGCGACAAGGCCCTTCCAGGGATAGCACGGAAATGCTCTCTTGACCGGTCCGAAAGCGGTCGCTTTGATGAATCCGGTTGTTGGGTGCGGCAAAATCCCAGGCAAAGGTGCCTGAATCACACCGTTCCAGAATTCCCTGAACGCTTTCCACGGTCCCGACTTCCTGCCGGGGCGCGCCAACAGCAAGGGCGACACAACAGGCCCCTAATAAAAGTATTTGTCTGAAAAGTTTATTTCCTGCTTTTGTCATTCTCTACACTTTCCCCTCCCCTTTTCGGACTGAGACTATGGAAGAGGGGGGTATGTTTTATTAATATAATATTAAATACCTGCGTTCGGAGCAGTTTTCCATCTTCGGAAAGGATGTCCACAGACCAGATGCCGGGATGGTTCCGTCCGATACGAAACACGCTGATGCCGAGCGAATCCGCGGGAAGAAGCCGTAATGAATCGGTAAAAAACACGGTATTACCATAATACCACCGGCAAAGAAGGGGAACAGCACTGCGGGCCAAGCAGTGATAGCGGAGATGACAGCTCATGGTCTGCTCCCGCTCATTCGGCTCCATTTGAAAGAAGGGAATATTCGCCGGAGAAAGCCGGCCCAAAAAGTCGCCCTTCCGAATTTCTGCGGAAAAGTCGCTGAACCAGGCCGAGGAGGGATCCGAACCCGGCAGCGCATCCGGGGAACCGGAAGCAAAGAAGGCGGTCCAAGCCCGGAAATTAGCCAGACAAAGAAAAAGAAGAAGGAGCAGAACAAGCCAGGGCAGGAGCCGAAAACGGTCTAAACGAATCCGCATGGGTTACCCTCACTTCAGCGTCAGACCTCGCCGCGCACCAGGTCCTCCGACGTCTCACGCCGGCGCACAACTCGGGCGGTTTCGCCCTCCACCAAGATCTCGCAGGACCGCGGCCGGCTGTTGTAATTGGAGGCCATGGAAAAACCGTAGGCACCGGCGCTCATCAAGGCAAGGAACCCGCCCTCGCAGACACCCTCAACCCGCCGCGCCCGGGCAAACGTGTCGGACGATTCGCAGATGGGCCCGACCACATCCGCCACCAGGGGCGGCAAATGAGACGCACGCTCCACCACGTTAACTTCATGGTAGCTGTCGTAAAAAGCGGGGCGAATCAGATCGTTCATGCCTGCATCCGTAATCACAAAAACCTTTTCCGCCGTCTTTTTGATGTAAAGGACGCGGGTTACCAAAATACCGGCATTGCCGGTCAGATACCGTCCGGGCTCGCAAATCAGCTTCAGGCCGGTCGGCTTGATAAGCGGGATAATGCGTTCGGCCAACTGCGGCAGCGTAAAGGGTTGTTCCTCATGATAGACGATGCCGAACCCACCGCCGATATCGAGTTCCTGAAGCGGAATCCCTTGCCGCTTCAAATCCGCGGCCAGGGGAATCAGCTTGTTCAGCGCCTCCACATAAGGTTCCACGGACAAAAGCGGGGAACCGAGATGGACATCCATGCCGACCACGCGGACATGTTTCAACCCCATGGCCTCCTGATAACAAGCAGCCGCTTCGCTGATCGGCAGACCGAATTTGTTCTCCTTCTTACCGGTCGTGGTCTTGGCATGAGTTTTAGCATCCACATCCGGATTGAGACGGAAACCGATACGGGCAATCCGTCCGGATTCCCCGGCCAACCGGTTGACTGCAAAGAGTTCCGGCATGGATTCCACATTAAAGAGATGAATGTCGTTTTGGATTGCATAGGTGATTTCTTCCGCCGTCTTGCCCACCCCGGCATAAACAATGCGGTCAGCCGGAATGCCCGCTTTAAGCGCCCTGTACAGCTCGCCTCCGGAAACGATGTCCGCACCACCGCCCGCCTCAGCAAACAGTTTGAGCACGGACAGGTTGGAATTGGCTTTGACCGAGCAGGCTACGAGCGGATTACAAGCCTGAAAAGCGGAGCGCACCTCATGGAAACGATCCAAAAAGGCGCGACGACTGTAAACATACAGGGGAGTGCCGTGCGTTTCGGCCAATGCTTGTACCGACATTTCCTCACAAAAAAGTCGGTTATGATGATAATGAAAGGGTTCCATGGTCACCTCCGAAACATCTAAACACCAAAAGCCCTAAAGATAGGGCCTTTTGAAAAATTCCGTAAAAGGATTAACTCAGGCCGCTTTGGCTGCCTTGGACAGGGCGCGATGCACTTTGGATTTGATACGCGCTGCCTTGTTCTTGTGGACAATTCCCTTCCGACTCATGCGATCCGCACAGGAGATAAGATCCTGGCCCATCTCGGAGGTGGTGCCCTTTTTAAACCTTTTTTCAAGCGTACGGAGGGTGGTCCGTTTCGCCCTGTTGCGCAAACGGGCTTTTTCATTGCGCCGGATACGGCCGATGGCTGATTTGTGATGTGCCAAAATTATTCTCCTTCAGAGGTTTTCGTTCAATGGAATGTACCAATATACACGATAGGCACGGACCGAGTCAATAATCCGTTGGTTATCGCGCCAATACCATCTTCCGAAGCAGCGTCTTTCCGCCACACTCCAACCGGCAGAAATAGACACCGGACGACACGGCTCTCCCTTTGGAATCAGCATTCCAGACAACAGCCTGTCCCTTACCCGCTGAAAGCGGCTTGTTCAGAAGTTCGGCCACCACACGACCGCGTATATCCAGAACCGACAACCTGACCCTCTGTTTCTCAACAAGAGCGCCGACACCATTGAAATGGTAGGGAATCGAAAAGACGATGCGGGTCGAGGGATTAAAGGGATTGGGTGAATTCTGAGCAAGGGTCAACTCGTCGTTCAGATTGGAAAGAAAGTCCGGATTATCCGTTACCACCAAAATCACGCTCTTCTTTTCACCGGACGTATTAATCGTCAGGTCTGAGACCGCCTTTATGTCCGAAATACCCTTTTCCAGGGAACCGGAAAAAATAAAGCAATCATCCGGAAAGGTTTCCGCACCCGAAACCTTGATATGAATCGGCCCGCTCTGACCTTGGGGATCAATGGTCAAATTCCATGTCCGGGTTCCGGGACCCGCCTTGCGGTAACTTTCCGAAAGCGCCATCCCCTTGTCTTGATCCTCAAACCAAGCACGTACGCTTTTGCCAAACGGCGGCGGCGGTTCAGGTTGATCCATCCGCGGATTAAAGGCATCCTTGGCTCCGGGCTTGACCCCTGCCGCATTGCCCCGATCAAAGCGCCCGTTAAGCTCCACATCCATCTGAAGCGCCCATTCGTCCGCGTCTTTATAAAGTCCCTTGGCCAAAACCCGACGCAGCGGAGATGAGACATAAGGCAGATAACCGATGAGCAGGGTTTCGGGAACCGGAGAGAAATAAAAGGCGCCGATCAATGGCTTTAAAATCTCGTCTTCACAATAGCTGCCGGAATCGGCATCATAGTAATAGGCCTTTGAACCCGTATTCAGGGAGACCGGAAAAGGATAAGGAGAGGAAAGCATATGCCAGCCGGTTGTCAGGAAAAAAGAAAAAGGCGCGGTATCCGGCGCGGCATACATGTTTGAAGGCATGGACAAAACAATGTCCCCCGCCGGCCAGTTCCAGTAAGCTCGGCCCCGTTCCAGTTGAAAACCGGAAGAATCAAGATAATCAAGATACCGCTCCTGATAGGAATCCCAGGAAAAAAGCGTTGAATCATTGAGTAGGGACAGCCTGCTTGCAGCCTTAGCCATTGATATGGCAGAGTCCGCATAACCGGCCATGACCCACGATTCCGCGGGCAGCACGGCAATACCCTCCGTAAGGGTGTCTTTAATAACCAAGGAATAAGTGGAATCCAACAATGCCGAAACCACTCGCGCCTGCAGTGTTACCTGATAAACGCCATCCGGCAAGGGATAGAGATCAAAGGCCGTTATTTGATCGGTCGTGCGGGACAAAAGCTTGACAGGCGTAAAGAGAACACCTTCTTTTTTGACCATCAGACTCATCGGATAAAATGTGCCGCTATCCAGACCGGGCTGAACAAAGATCGCACGGAGATGGAGAAATCCGGGGCCTTTACACTGTTCAACCAGTGTGATACCGGGTGCATAGACACTCATTTCGATGGCACCGATATCGGGCAAGGTGTCCTGAACAAAACGGGAAGCACCCCGGAAATCGGAACGGGGAATGTCATATAATATATTATTAGCCCCTGCATCCTTGGCCGGGCTCGCAGAAGCAAGATAGGGGAAACGTCCGGTTTCGAAAATCGACAGCGTGGTGGCCAGATTGGTGGTCGGCCGGGTAGCGGATAGAACGATCCATCCATTGGATTCCGGTTGCAGGATAGTCACCACAGCCCCGGAATCACAGGACTTGAAAAGGTTGTTCTTAACCGAAACGGCGATGGCGTCAGCAGCCATCCGTTTACCGATGACCACGCCGCCCATGCTGCAACTGTCGAAGATGTTATTGACAACCAGATTGCCTATTAAATTAAGCGCGGTTGACATATCACTGCTGCCTGCGGACCCGAAATAAGCGCCTATCCAGGCGCGATGGAGGGTATTGTTGACAACCGAACAACTTTCAGGAAGATCAAACAGAATAGGGACGCCATCGGTCTTGTCAAAGATGGAATTAACCACGCGTATCTTCCTGACCGGCGTATTGGGTGTTGTGTTATGACTCGAGCCGTCGTTTTGATTATTATTCTGAGTACGAAAGGCATAGAGTCCCATATAACTGTTGTAAAAACGGCATTGTTCAAACGTGACGGATTGGCATCCTTCCAGCCCTGCACCGGCCCGTCTTCCATTGCGGAAATCCAACCCCCGGATAGTCATATTATCAACACTGTCCATATACAGGGCCGTCATATTACTGTCGCCGTATATTTTAGTTTTGGCCGTATCCGTGATATTCCCTGTGATGGTAATGCCCGATGCGTGGGAGAATGCGATAGGTATTCCTTTATAGGTTGACGATAACAGAATATCCTTTTCTCCGGCACGCACCGCTTCACCCACCGTATAATAGTACCGCTTGACCGTACCGAGACGACCGATAACACTTTTCTCCGTGGCGCCCAGATGAAAAATCTGTCCTGCACTTCCTTCCAAGGTAATACCGGCAAGAACATCGAAGGCGCGAAGAAAAAGTTTTTTATTGCCCGTTGTTGTACCGGTATTGAACCGATAGTGTGAGGAATCAAGCGGAAAACGAACCGTGTCTACCCGGCTTCCGCAGGAAAGGGCGGCTTGGGTAAAAACGGTCCGCATCCGCTTCAAGGAATCCGAAGGATTTGATTGGTCAAATCCTTCACCGGATATCTTAACCATGACATTACCGTCCAGGGTCATGAATTCGCTGCTTAATGCAGGCCCGGCTTCCCAGAGCCCACTGTCAAAGGGGCCTTTCAGGGAGAGCGCAAAATCAAAGGGCTTATTATCCGCGGAATAGGTGATACGAATAAGACTGTCATTCATATTGCGCGCAGTGCTTGTCTTAACATAAAGATTGCCTGTCGGCAGGGCAGCGGGTGAACCGTTTACCGTGTAACCGGAAAGCATGGAAGGTTCGGCTGACAATCCAAGCCCGATACGCGCCAGCTTCTTCAGATCAACGGATATTTTCTGGCCATAACTCACCCGAAGCAACCACCCTGAACTGAAACTTTCAACGAGCGTATCATCATGTCCGGTATAATGAATCATCGTCCGGGTCTGATAATAATCAACAAGCAAGGTATCATAGAATTTAAAGTACTTAACACTATCGTTGGTGGGATGAGCGGTCGTACTGCCGATTAACGTATACGCCGTATCTGCATTCGCTTTGATGGCAAAGGTCAGATTAATCGTGGTGGTATCCGGAATAGAGTCCGCGTTGAGAAAATAGCTGAACAGGAGCCCCGAACGGCCCTGATCCGTTACCAGGCCGGTCCAGGAACTGATATCACGGCCATAATTTGTCCAGGCCGCATATTTTCGCTCTTTCCACCAATCGTTGCCGTTGTTCTGACTTCCATAATCATAATAAAAATATTTAATATGGCTATCAGAATAATAAACGACAATATGGTATTGGTAGCTCCGGTTGCGATCCGCAGAGCCGTCATAATAGGAAAAAACGGTTGAATCAAACGAATCAAGATAATCCAGATCCCGGAACAATTGGAGGCTATCTATTCTCCCATCCAGAGTCAGATTCCCCCACTGACATCGCATGGCAGGAACCGTGTCGTTATACCAGACATAAAAATAGGGCCTGGGCATATCCTTAACCCGCATAAAAAGAGAATAGCGGGTGGTTCCGTTTATTTGGAGAAGCGGTTGAGAGCAGGAATCCTTCGCCCCAAGCGCAAAAAGGGTATCTGTTCCGGTGCCCGTCGTGCCCAAGACCAACACCTTGGAACCATACTGGGAATCCAGAAAGGGAGAACCGGTGATGGTTAACGGGGCGGTTACAGTATCACAGGGAATCTTCAGAATAGGATAAGAGGCGCTCAGTAATTGAACGACCTCTGCCACGGTTCCGCAGAAGGGTGTCCACTCACAAGCGGTATTGTGGTAATAATAATCCGTAAAAAAAGTATCCTGTTTTGCATTCTGGTACAGGATGATGAGTTTATAGGCCTGGTGGTTTTTAAAATCCGCTTCCGCATCCTGATAAGAAAAGAAGGTCGCCCCGCCGCTTTGCCGCAATGTATCATTTCGGAAAAGCTGGATGGATTCAACCGTCTGACTGGAATCAAGATTGCCCCATATCAGATGAATCGTCTTGTCCGTATCACTGTAATTTGCATTAAAATAAAAACTCGGGAGCGATACCCCGATTTCCTTTTTAAAACTCCGGCTTCCTACGGAAACGTAGTGATGGTTTTGATCGAGTGTGATATCAGCCAGGCTGAGATAAAAGTCAAAGCCCACCGTAGAATCCGTTTCCGTGAAATCAATGGTGACCAGATAACTGGTCATAAAGCCGGGATCGATTTTTTGACTGAAGTTGAACAAATTCATATTTCCGTTTAAGAACGGTTGAGACGCCATCAAGGAGTCTTCCGCATTAAAGGTGCCGAAAAAGCCCTCCTCATCCGCCCGATCTTTGTACAATTTAATCACACCGAGAGTAGGGATGAGCGCCGAACCATTGAATCCGGTATGGAATGCCGAAAAAGTCACGGGAAATGGGTGGGTATTCAAAAGATAAAAAGCCAGCGCCGGCTGATCCGCAACATTCCGGTTGATACTCAAGGTTCCATAAAGCGGACCCGAATAGTTTATTGTCACGGAACCCGTATCCTGTACGGTACAAGCCCCGCCCACCTGCGGTTGATTGAAGTCATCCGGAAAAGGATCCTCCCCATCCGGAAGACAGTCATGGTCCCGATCATTCACATTGGGTTTAAAATCAAAGTACGTCACTAAACGACCATCCGAAAAAGTGATCACTTCATTGGTATTTGCAGAATAACTGAAAAAGGTGGAGGCTGCCACCTGAAGAAACAAAGACGAGCGGACATTGGGATCATTTTCCAGCGCAGCCACCATTGCGGCATCCGTTATCTGAAGCGTCAGTGTACTCGTTTCCCCGGTCTCAAGAATCATGGCAGATGAATTACTTAGATTGATGGCACCCATCCCATCAGACCGAGTACAAAGACCGATTCCGGATAAAACCGATACCAAGGGATCAAGATTTTCATTAAATTGAAGTTCCAACTGATCCTTATCCGCATAATATTGCGCGAAATTGATGAGGATATTCTGAGCGGATAGACGGACCGATAAAACCGAAAAGGTCAGAAAGAAAAGAACAATCCTGATGTTGTTTATACGCATATTCTCCCCCGGTTTAATCCTTCCCGAATGCTATGAGATAAGAGTAAATTATAATAAGTATGCCCCTATATCAAGTAGGATAACACAAACCGAAACAAAAGTATGTGACTCCGCTCACAAATCATTGTAAATTATTGTAGTTACGGTAATTCTGACAGGCTTAAAGACAAAACCGTTTCCGGGTCTCGTTCAACAAACCGGCAAGGCTGTCCGAACAAAAATGGGTTCTTCCCATCATACGCTCCCAGACTTGAGGGCTCTCCATACAAAAATAGAGGGGCGCGGTTGGATGATATTTCCGGATTTCACTGATAATATGCCTGTACATTTCTTCCCGTAACGGGCGGAAATAACGCATCTTGCCGTCACGACCGCGCACAAACTCTTCTTGTGTGATACGAGAAGTGGGATAATGGCGTTGGATGACTTCTTTTAATTCCGGCACAAAACGAAACCCGCCTAAACTGATCCAGGCAATGACCTCCGGGTCAACATATTGATAGATTGCCTTGACAACGCGAGTATAACCTTCTTCCCATCCCTCATGGCGAAGAATGGGATCAAAATGAAAGCCTATTAAATAACCGCTCTCCATACACTTCTTCGCAGCCGCAAGCCGTTCGGTTAATGAGGCACTCCCCTTCTCTTCCTGATCAATAATGGATTGAGGATTCACGGACCAGGAAACCAGGATTTTACGTTTTCCATTGAATTGAAGCAGATTTTCGACATTATCCGTCTTGGTTTTAATTTCAAACAGGACATCCTTTCGCTTCAGAAAAAAGGGGATGATTTCCCGGCTGAAATCGGTCAAGTGATCAATCACCAGGCTATCCGTAAACTCGCCGGAACCGATGCGGACAAATCCTTTTTCCGCATTCAGCGCCTTGTCCAGTTCAACAAAGAGGCGGTCATGGTCACAAAAGTGGGTCAGCGCTCGGGAGTGAAGGTAGCCGTTTAGAATACAATAGGTGCATTGGATAGGGCAGCCCGTACCGAAATTAAGGATACGATAATTGCAACAGACATATTCCGGGGTGGCTGGGCAGGGTTTAAAAAAAACGCCCGGATTTTCCATGAGATAGAGGGTGGGTTCTTTTTCATCCGGACTCACGGACAAGACCGGTTGCCGTACCACGCTTGCCTCCGGACACTGTGCCAGCACGCGCTGTGCCACAGGCGTTTGGGCCATCGTGGGATCCAGAATGATTTTTTTGGGAAAATAGCGCATAAAAGGTTAATAATATATCATTTCCCGATGAGGATTGCATCTGAAACGGTTCGGAAAAATAAGTATTTCAGTGGGCAATAAAAAACATTTAAAAAAAGCATGTAAAGGCAGTATATTTATGGTATTCGTGTCCTATATTTCTTTAGCAACCTCTGGGAACAGGATTTGCAATCCGATGAAACAATTTCCGCTCGCACTGCAGATGTGGTCCGTACGAACCCAAGCGGCACAGAATCTGGATAGCGTACTTGCCTCTCTTGCCTCTTATGGCTATACGGGTGTGGAGTTGACCGCCCACCATTATCAGCTGTCACCCACGGAACTCCGGGACCGACTGGATGCCCATGGATTGAAAGCCGCCGGAACTCACGGACCCTGCGTTGACAAGACCCATTTGCAGCAAAGCGTTGAAACGGCCCAGGCACTCGGTTACAATCGCATCGGATTCAACTTCCGGGAACCGGACCTGGAAACAGCCGATAAAATCAAGGCTTCCATGGACCGGTTTGCAGAAGCAGCGGAATTGCTTAAGCCTTATGGAATCAAAGTCATGTTTCATAATCATTGGTGGGAATATGACCGACTTGTAAACGGTCTCCTGCCGGCGGAGATGCTGCTCTGCGCCTCTTCCCAGGTTTATGCGCAAGTGGATACCTACTGGGTGGCCGTCGCGGGTCAAGCTCCCTCTGATATCCTGAAAAGGTTCGGGAATAGGGTACTTTCCGTTCATCTGAAGGATGGGCCGATGGAAAAAGGCAAACAGCAAACGGCCCTGGGGGACGGAAAGATGGACATGCCTCACGTGCTCTCCAGCCTCCCGGATTCAGTGGAATGGGTGGTTGTGGAACTGGATGGTTGCAACACGGATATGATGGAAGCCGTCCGGAAAAGCGCTGAATTTCTCATTTCAAAGAACATCATCAGGAAAGGATGATGCCATGAATGCTAAGCTGAATGTGGGGGTTTTAGGATGCGGCATCATCAGCGGCATTTACCTTGAAACCATGAAGAAGTTTCCCATGCTGAACGTGGCGGCTTGCGCGGATATCGACATAACGAGATCAGAACAACGAGCCACGGAATATCAGATTCCAAAAGTCTGTTCAGTCAAAGAGATGCTGTCGGATAAGGATATCCAGATCATTCTGAATCTGACCATCCCCAAAGTGCATGCCGAGGTTTCACTCGATATTCTTAGTGCCGGAAAGCATTTATATAGTGAAAAGCCGCTCGGTATTTCCTATACAGAAGCAACCACCATCATCGCTGCTGCGGAAAAAGCGGGACTCCGGGTAGGCTGTGCGCCCGATACGGTGCTTGGAACAGGGGTTCAGACCTCACGACGATTGATCGATGACGGATGGATTGGCAAGCCGGTATCCGGAACCGCTTTTATGGCGGGCCATGGCCCCGAAGGGTGGCATACGAATCCTTTTTTCTATTACGATATCGGCGGCGGACCTGTTTTTGACATGGGGCCCTATTATCTGAGTGCCCTGATTACTCTTCTGGGACCGGTTCATCGCGTCTTTTCACATACCGGCATCACCTATCCTGAGCGCATGGCCACCACATCCGTTCATTTTTGCAAAAAAATAGAAGTGAAAACAGCGACCCACATCACCGGCCTTTTGGAATTTGCAAACGGCGCTGTCATCACCGTTATCTTCAGCTTTGATGTGTGGGCTCACCATCTGCCTCATATCGAGATTTTTGGTTCAGAAGGCTCCCTCAATGTACCGGATCCCAATACCTTCTCCGGACCGGTCTTGATCAAACGGCAGGCCACTACGGACTGGAAGGAGTCCGCACTCCTGGCGCCTTACCTGGGCTCGAATTATCGCGGTCTTGGGGTCGCAGATATGGCACAGGGAATTCTCTTGAAACAACCGCATCGGGCCAATGGCCAGGTAGCGCTCCATGTGACGGACATCATGGAAAGTTTACTGGAATCGGGCAAAAAAGAGAGCTGGGTTACCTTACGCTCCACATGCGAGCAACCGGCTGCCATGCCCGCTACTGCCGTTGCAATAGGACAATTGGGCTGAAATGCTCTTTTAATATGATATATCCATTTGATATATCATATTGATATGATTCTTCTTTTTATTTCACCGCATTTATTCTATCTTTTTCATTGAGAACGGCTTACAAAAACAGGCCCTTTGCTTGCATTTAGTTATCTTAAAATGTCAAACAGCAAAGGAGAGAAAAATGATAAAAACAAAAAAGTTCTCAGCTCTATTTTTAAGTCTTCTCTTTTCCCTGCTCTGTTCGCCCCCGCTCTCGCATGGCGCGTTTGGGGTGGCCTATACCCCCCAGTTTTTCAGATGGGATCTCGCTCCCGTGAGAGAGAGGGCCGACAATGATCGAGCTCTCAACGCCTACTCCTTTGAACTGAATGATAACGTTCAGATGAGCCACGGACTCAGCTTCTATTGGGGCCGCAAGGATCAGTACCGCGCCGGTTTCACCTTGGCCGGCGGCTACTCCCGCACTCAAAGCGATCCGGTGACCTTTAATATCTCGGACAGCAGCAGCCGTGTCATGAGTACAATCGATTCCGTCTTAACTCTTTGGACGGTTCACGGATACGCGGGTTTTTTGGTGGACAAGATTTTCATGACCGGCCCTTTTAAATTCTACGCAGGCGGTATGGTCGGTGCCGGCGCCCTGGTCCTTATCCGCGATCCCAAAGAAGGAAGCGGAGAATCCGCCTTTTCCTCAGACGGCTCCAATCCGCCGCACTTGGACGATAGCACGCATAATCGTTCGGATGTGGCCGTGGCTCCCATGACGGTGCTCGATGTGCATGTGGGCGCCACCTGGACCGTGGCCTCTTGGTTCCACTTCGGCACTGAAGTGGGAAGTCTCTTCTTTTACTCCAATGAAAGTTTCAGCAGCGATTCAAAAAGCTTTTTTACCGCAAATCCGGGTGTTAAAATCAAATTCGCTTTTGGCAATTTGGGTTGATTCCATTATAAAGGATAAAATATGAAAACAAATACGCTCCTCTTAATCACTTTATCCGCTTCCCTACTTTTAGCCCAATTCCCTACCGACAATACCGCAGCGGATTCGATGACGGTTGCCCCGGTTGTTGCTCAGGATACGATGATACGTGATTCAAGCCACCTGTCCAAAAAATCAACATTATATGATGATGTCATGTTTTTAACGGACAATGAAATCAGACCGCTGCTGAACAAGGTCTCGCAAGGCATCAACAAGTCACGCGTCTTGGGCTACGGCGGTTGCGGTGGTTTTACGCCTGCCTTATTGATGATGGATCTGGCGCCTGTCCGAAAGCTCATTGCCGGCGATCCGAAACTGAAAGGACAATCTTTCGGGATTGACCGGGATTACCAACCCATGATCGGCAGCGGGGGCATGGGCTACGGCGGCATCGGCCAGGGTATCCGCATCGGCGGCGGCGGCTGGTCCTTTTCCTCCAAATACACCAGCCTTCCTTTCCGGGATTCCATTGCCGTCATGCGAGTCGATGTTTCTTTCGGCGGATTTCTGGTCGAAAAAGCCTTTGTACGTGATCGGATGAATTATGTTGTCGGCGGGTTCATCGGCGGCGGCGTATTGACGGCCAACCACTCTGTCTATAAAAGCAATGAGCCTTCGGCTTTTAATGAAGGGGATGGTGCAGGCGAAAGCAAAAAAGCCTCCGCCAGTTTCACTTACGTCGAACTGCATGGCGGATTCACTTATACACTGGTTCCTTGGATGCATGTGGGTGCGGACGGTCATGTGAACAGCTTCTTTTCGAACGATGGATTTGACAATGTAGTTAATTCCTTTTATTCCGTTAATCCGGGAATCCGGTTACGCGTGATGTTCGGAAACATAGGCTGATTCAGGATGCTCTCTCAACTTAGTCAGGGGATCTCAGGATTCTTTCTCTTTGTGGCCGGATGGTTGTCTCCGGCCACGGATGAGTTTTCCCTTCATTTTGATGAACCGAAACAAACCGCATCCGCATGGCAATGCGCTTTCGAACTCCAGGGGAGTTTTGATCCCAGGTTGTCGGATATTGTGGATGCAGGCATTCCCCTCTTGGTCAGCGTCACGGTAAAACAACCGGAAGGCCGGTCCGCACACATGATTCGCGTTCTTCAATACGATGCGATAAAAATGACCTACACTTATTCCGATTCTCTTTCCGGAAAAGTGGTCTGTTCAAAATCGTACAGCTTCATCAATACCGCACTGCATGATTTCCGAAAGTTCAACCTGGAGTTTCCTCGGACCGAGACGGTCACGGCGCTGTCCGGGGAAATGATCATTTTGCCCAGCCGGGTCCCCCGCCTGGGCCGAAAAATCGATTTACAGGTGCTTTTCGGCGGCAACCGGATTGTGGGCCAATATCCGGATACCGGGAGATAAAATGAAACAACTGTGGCAAAGGATCGATTTGGAGTGGAAGATTCTGCTCCTGGCCCTTATTCTGCTTTTATCCTTGGGTATCGCCATGCAGCGTCTTGCCTCGGATCGCCTTCAGGAAACCTTTCAGGAAAGCGTGGATCCCTCGCTGGACAGTCTTCTTCAACAGGGTGCCCTACATGTTGCGGACAGCAGCCGTTCCGTGTGGATAGGCAGTCTGGAACGGAACCGTCAGTGGAAAGCGGTCATGCCCCTTCTGATGGACGAACAGCGACGGACGCTCCTTTCCTTCTCTCTGGGCCTGGTGATTATTTTCACTCTCTTTGCGCTCTTTACTTTCCGCTATCTCACCCGACCGCTTCGCGACCTTCGGCAGAATGCCGAGGCGATTGGGCGGGGAGCATTGCCGGATGTCCGGGTCACGTTGGGCGGCAGCATCGGCAAACTCCAGCAAGAAATGAGAACCATGGTGGAAGAACTGCGCCATCTTCGGGAAAGATTGGTGGAGCAGGGCATGGAAATGGCCTGGCGGGACATCGCCCGTATCATGGCGCATGAAATCAAGAATCCGCTGACCCCAATCCGCCTGACCCTGGACAGAATGGACGAACGTGCGGACAAAGGTCAAGAAATAGACAAGGAGGAACAGAAGAAGTTTTTACTGCGTATTTCGAAGGAGGTGGATCAACTGGAACGCCTCACCACATCCTTGTCGACCTTTGCTCGCGATCCTGAAGTACGGATGCGTCCTATTGAGTTGGCCGATTACCTGAAATCATTGGCTGCGGACATGATCGAACTTATTCCCCTTTTCGTGGAAGGGAAGGGGCGCATTCAGGGGGATCCCATGCTCCTGCGTCAGGTCTTTCTGAATCTGATTAAGAACGGGGCGGAAGCAGAAGCCACTGAAATCATTATCCGAATTGAAAAGAAACAAAAGGAACAGGTGGAAGTGACGCTATCGGATAATGGCCTTGGTCTGGAAAATGAAAAACTTCAGCAGATTTTTCTTCCCTATGTGTCCTATAAAAAAGGAGGCACGGGTCTGGGCCTGGCTGTCGTAAAGCGGCTGTTGCTGTCCATGAAGGCGGCCATCCGTGCCGAAAATCGTTTCGATGATAAAAAAGGCCTTCTTTTCACACTGACCTTTCCGGCTTCCAAGGAGGCATCTCAATGAATGAATCCATCCGCGTGTTGGTTGTAGACGACGAACTCGAGATTCAGAACTCTCTGTCTGAAATCCTTCAAGAAGAGGGTTATGCCGCGCTCTGCGCCTCTTCTGCGAAAGAGGCGATCAAACGACTTGAGGAAAAACCGGACATCGCTTTTTTAGACATCAAAATCGGAAATGATAACGGCATGGCGTTGTTAAAAGAGATTCGTGACAAATCGCCGGATATGCCGGTCATCATGATTACAGGCCATGGCACCGTGTCCTTAGCGGCTGAGGCGTTCCGGTTCGGGGCCCAGGATTTCCTGGAAAAACCGCTTCGTTTGGTCTTGGTGCGTACGGCGTTGCGTAATGCAGTCGAAAAGATTCGACTAAAACGAAATTTGCTGGGTTTATTGACAACGGATCAGGAAGGACCGGTTTTTGCAGCACCCTCCATGAAAGAGCTATACGATCGTGCCGCACGACTATCCGGATTAAAAGAACCGGTCATGATTCTCGGCCCTTCCGGTTCCGGCAAAGAACTGGTCGCCCGCTTTCTCCATTTCAAGGGCGTACGAGCAGGAAACCCCTTTGTGGCCATGAACGCCTCTGCATTGCCTGAAAAGTTGGCTGAAGATGAATTGTTCGGCCATGAAAAAGGGGCTTTTACCGGTGCAGACAGCCGCCGGGAGGGAAAACTGTTTTCCGCAGAAGGCGGTACACTGTTTTTGGATGAAATCGGTGACATGGACATGAACATCCAGACAAAACTGCTCCGGTATCTGGAAACCGGGGAGTATTGCCGACTCGGATCAGACAAACCGCTTAAGTCCGATGTACGTTTTCTTTGCGCCACCCATCAAAACCTCGATAAACTGATTCAGGAAGGCAAATTCCGGGAGGATCTCTATTACCGGCTCAATGCCTTTGTACTGAAGGTGCCCCCTCTATCGGAACGGCGGGAGGATATTCCTCTATTATGCGAACGCTTTCTGAAAAATCTGTCGCTCTCATTGGGTTCCGACAAACGACTTTCCGATGGAGCACTGACTCTTTTAATACAACATGATTTTCCAGGCAATGTCCGGGAATTGAAAAATATCCTGACACGGGCGGCGGTCTATTGCGACCGGACGGTCATTGGGCAGGAGGTGGTGGGGGATGTGTTGTCTGAATTGCCCAAAAGTCAACATACCGACAAACCGTTATCGGAGGGTGAGTTGGATTTCCGGAGTGCCCGGATTGAATTTGAACGGCACTTTATTCAGCAGGCACTGACCCGTTTTGGAAACAATATCTCCATGACCGCACAACACATCGGCATAGCCCAGCCGAATTTGTCCAGAAAAATGAAAGAGTTGGGAATTCGGTAAATAAGTTGGTCCACCAGAATATCCGAACTCTTTTCAAGACCGGATTCATGTTTCGACAAAAGTATATACTATTAATATATACTCCCTCTATGCAAAACGTAAGTTGACGATGATAAAAACATGCCTCTTTAACCACATTAGATCCGCTAAAGAGACTATTAATCCAATAATAAAGGGGACTTAATAGGCTTGAGCTAATGCATACATTTGCTTGCGATAGCTGGGAAGGGCTTCGCGTCTCAGCACCACACGCTGGCGGAGCTCTTCGAGAATTTCCCGTTTGCGCTCCTCGATCCGGTTCATGAGCAGCGTATCCTGACGGGTAATATCCTGAATGAGTCCGGAAAGCACGCGATACTTGCCATGTAGAGAAGGGGGCAGGGATTCCAGGGATAGCTGGGTCTCACCGAGCAGACCATCCGCTTCTTCGATGAGAACGGTGCGGCGATTGAGTATCTCGTTAATCTGATCAAGCGTCTCAAGATTTTGAAAGACCTTCCATTCGGAAATACGTCTCACCTCCGAATAAACGGCGATAAGACGCCCCAATAAGGGTTCCATGGAAGGCGCCATTCGGTTATCCCACCAATCCAAAGCTTAAGGTCTGTACGGGCGCAGCTTGGTCGAACTTTTCCTTTTTCACTTTGTCGATGGCAATCACCCACGCCTCGCGCAGGCTCTTCAGATGAAGAAGCACTTCATCGATCATCCGGGTATCCTGCTTGATATTGGCTTCGGAAAGACGCCAGTTGAAATAGTCGTATAATGAATAAAGCCGTTTGGCAATGACGCCGCCCTTGTTCATGTTCAGAGCAACCATCAGTTCGGTCACCGCATCCTGGGCTTTATAAAGACTTTTGGATCGCTCAACATGTTTTTTCTGTTGAACGAACTCCTTGGCCATGGTGCACGACTTGATGGCCACATCGTAACAGATGAGGATCAAGCGTCCCTGATCAGCCGTGCTGACGCTGGTGGTCGTGTAATTGGAGGCGGCGGAATTTTTGTACATAAGCTTCCCCTTATCGATGATTTTTCTTATGAACCTAATTGTGAAAGCATATTCGAGCTCTGGCTCTTCATACGGGACATGGTCTGTTCCAGATTCGAGAACTCTTTGATCAGCTTCTGCCGGTAATTCTCGACATAGTCGTTCTTGGCCGAAATCTTATCCTCCATGTCATCAATATTACTTTGGACCGCTTTCTTACGGAGCGACACAAAGCCTTCATAGGTATCCGTGACCGTCTTGATGTAATGGGACAATTCCATCCCAAGACCCTTAGAAAAAGTGAAAATGGTGCTGCCCGTGGCAGGAACGGTAATGGACAAGTCCTTGGCCTCCCCATCCTCCTTAACGGTTAAAACGTTGCCGGAAAGCTTGGCGTTGAAGGTCTTGAGCACATTGTCGTTCTTATCAAGCAATGACACGGTCTTAGCGTCAACATTGATCAAATACCGGCCGGAGCTGGTGTTCTTTGTGGAACGGCCATAAATAAAACTGGTATCTTCAGAGGAACCGCGCTGAACGAACAGGTTTTTAACATCTTCATAACTGTTGGTCAGCGCCTTTTTGAATTTCTCTTCATCAATTTCATATTCGCCGCTGTACTGGTTGATCATGATGCCGACCGAGGCAAGTGAGTTGTACTTGGACCCCACCATATATTCAAACTGCTGGGTCAGCATGTTGCGCAGTTCACTCTTCAGACGGCCTACCGTGGAATCGCTGGCCAGTGCACCTTTGGTGATATCGTTTTTCTTGGTCGGGTCGTTCGGATTACTCTCATCCTCTTTTTTCTGTTCCACCTTCACCTTGGTCTGTTCGTCGATGTACTTCATGACCATGTTGAAGGAATCCAGAAAATCCTGCACATTGCTCTTGATGCCGTCCAGATCACGATCAATGCTGACCTGGATCGTTTGAGTAATGTCGGCCTTGCGCATCTTGATGTTGACGCCCTCTACGGAATCCTCGGCTTCATTGGTGGTGGAATGGAGATAGAGACCATCCACACTGAAGAAAGCATCCGTACCCACCTGAAGAATGCCGTTCTTGCCGGCCGTGTTCACGGCCATGAGACCGCCCAACCCTAAACTGCCGCCGCTTTCATTATTTGCGGAGAGTTCAATCTGGAGGGACGTGGCGCCCGTGGTTTTATCGGTCACCATGATACGCCCGTTTTCCACGGAGGCAGTGACCATTCCGTTGAAGGTTTTCTCGATTTCGCTGAGGAGATCAGACACTTTCATGGAAGCAGGATCTGCGACCACAAAATTCCGGGTGGAAATCTGGTTACCATTACGATCCATGCCCCGAATGGAGATGGTGTCATTGATGCCCACACTTGCACCGTCGATATCGGAAAAAAGCGTATCTGCCGTGATATCGGAACCGCTGCTTGTATTCTGTGCGGACTGTACTTTGTGGGTGACGTTTCCCTTTTCGCCGGCGCTGTTAAAAATACCCAGGTCACGGAGAGCCGTCCCCACGGTTTCGGTATACGCAGCGCCATCCGCCCCGGAATCCTTGCTGGTAATCGAAAGCGTATATTCGGTGTCTGAAATCTTGATAATCGTGGCACTGATGCCGATGTCTTCAGCAGAATTGATCTTGTCCCGGACTTCCTTCATGGAATCACCGGCTTCAATCTTGATGGTCACATCCGTGCCCGTGGGATCGTTTTCCACCGCGGCTTTGGTGCGGTTCACTGTAAATTCGCCGCTGATATCGAGGGCTAAATGGGAGGTGGCAAAGGTCTTGGACATGATCTTTTCGCTTCTGGCGAGTTGATATACGCCCAGCGAAAAAGAACCCGGTGTACCGCCGTCTTTTCCCTCAATGGTGACAATCTCTTCATCCGAAGAGGTGATTTTAAATTTATCAAAGGTATCGGGATCGTGCAGTCCTTCCGCTTTGCGTGACAATGTGGTCAGATTGGTGGACAAGGTTCCCCAGGAACTCAAGGTCAATTCAAAATTCTTCTGTTTTGTCTCTAATCGGGTGACCTGTTGTTTTTCAATGGCTACCAGCCCGTCTATGATACCATTGGTATCCAGACCGGAGGCCAGACCGCCTACTGAAATTCCTTCACTCATACATCTTCTCCCATCATTATTAAGAATGCTTCCATTAGTTTTTTATCGTACAAAACAGCGAAAAACTTAAGTGTTTTATCAATTCATATAATTATATTTATGACAGTTATGGCAATTTTAAAAATCCATCCTAAGACCCCTCAAAATCGGCTCATAGCTCAAGCCGCACAACTCATTAAAAATGGGGGGGTTATCGCCTATCCATCAGATACCACCTATGCCCTGGCCGCTGATTTGTTTTCTAAAAAAGCAATCGAAAGAATATCAACAATAAAAAAATTGGATAGTTCAAAGCTTTTTAGCTGCATTTGCTATGATTTTTCAAAATTAAGCGAATATGCCTTTATTTCCAACAGCCACTTCAGGATTATGAAACACTTACTCCCAGGCCCCTATACCTTCATTCTAAAAGGCAAGGCCCTGCTCCCAAAGATCACGCTCACTCGGCGGAAGACCATCGGGATCCGTATGCCCGACTTTCCGATTGTCCGCTCACTCTACAAGGCTGTGGATTCTCCCTTTCTCTCCTGCGGTACCCGTTTGTCGGATGATGAACCCCTGAATGACCCTCAGGAAATAGAGGATAAGCTCGGTCATTGTATTGATCTGGTCATCGACGGCGGGAAAATTCCCTACGCCCCCTCCTCCATCATCAGCCTGGAAGAGGAATTGCCGGTCATCCTTCGCGAAGGCTGCGGGGATCTCTCATTTTTCCGCACCGAATAAGGGGGTACCTCATGGACAAATCCTTTGCCCGGCTTGTTTCCATCATGCGCCGTCTGCGCAGTTCAAAAGGGTGCCCGTGGGATCGTGAACAGACTCATGAAACGATTTTACGCTGTTTGATTGAAGAGGCATATGAATTTTACGAGGCTGTTCTGGAAAAGGACGATGCCAAGATGTGCGAGGAATTGGGCGACCTGCTCCTGCAAATCGTCTTTCACGCCCAAATGGCCGCAGAACGGCGCGCCTTTAATGCAGCCGATGTCTGCCGCGCTATTTCGGATAAACTTGAACGGCGTCATCCCCATGTCTTCGGCCGGACCCGGGTTAAGAACAGCGATGAGGTGGTTTCCAATTGGGAAAAGATCAAGCGCACGGAAAAAAGCAATCGTGCCAGAACATCGATTCTTGACGGCATTCCAAAGGCCTTTCCGGCGCTTCTCAAAGCCTACAAGATTCAAAAACGGGCTGCACGAGGAGGCTTTGACTGGAAAAGGATAACCCCGGTCATCGGTAAGATTGAGGAGGAGATCCGGGAGGTCCGTGCCGAGATCAACAGCCGGGCAAAAGACCGCCGCCGGAAAATTACTCTTGAAATCGGAGACCTGTTCTTCGCGGTGGTCAACCTGTCACGACACCTGCATGTCGATCCGGAAGAGGCGTTGTCGCTGGCCAATCGAAAATTCGAGATCCGTTTCCGAAACGTGGAGCAACGCCTTCTTGCGGAAGGGAAAAAAATGCGTCGTTTGTCATTACGGGAGCTCGATCGTTATTGGGACGCGGAAAAGTTGAAAAACAAGAACTGATTCCTTTATTTTGACATCATGAAGCTTTTTCTCCTGATTTCCATGTTTGCCGGTTTTCTGTATGCCGAGGAATTGGTTGTACGGACCGTGCGCACGGACGGCGAGGTACAGATTAAACGGGAAGGGGAGCGCAAGTGGGGGAAACTAAAGAAAAACAACCCGCTACATGATAATGATCTGGTCCAAACCTCTTTTAAATCCAACTGCGAAATACGAATGGGGGACGACAATGTGCTCATGCTGGGCACAAATAGCCGCTTCCTCATCAATATCACGGAGAAATCCGACGGATTCACAGAAATCTCCATTACCCTCTTCGCCGGGTCCATTTACTCGAAAATCATCAGTAATATCCGCTATTTCGTTTATTCCTCGACCGCCATGGGGCGGACGGACAAGGGTATCTTCAACTTCACGGTGGATGAGGCCAGCGGCATCTGCGGCTTCCATGTCTTTGCCGGCAGTGTGACCATCTCCAACATCTCGGTTCAGGGAGAACAGGTGGTCAAACCCGGAGACATGACCACCGTGCCGCCCGGCGGCGCGCCGGTGGCACCCACTCGAATCAATGCCAAACAGATGTCCATCCTGACCCGTTTCTACGGAGCGGATTTCATCAACCAGGAAATCGAGGCATCGGGTATTGAAATCGTCTCCTCCTCGGAAACAGGCCAGGAATCCATGGGCAAAAAGAGCGAGACTCCCACCCCGAACGCCACCCCTTCAACCTCTTCCGGGGGTCAAAGAAAATTGGTCCGCATCTTTGACAAAGATGCCTTGCTCGGTAAAATCGAGGCCTATGAAATGCAGCATGAATACCGGGCCAAAACTCCGGCCAAAAACGAAGCCCTTGAGCGCTACCATTACCGGCTGAACCTGGTCCTCTCGCCAATGCGGTATCGCGGCAAATTCTTTCCGGACGGTTTCCTGCGCCCGGGCTATTTCTCCGACAACCTGGATGTCTCTCTGAATCTGCCTGTCGTGGCCGGACCGGACGGTAAAACAACGGTCGATAATTTCAACAGCATCCGGGACGGGCTCGATAAAATCCAGTCCGTGGACTACCGTTACCGGAAGCATCGGCTGCATATCGGCGATATCCGGGATCTGACCATCGGATCCGGTGTCCTGATGCGGAACTATTCCAACCGCGTACTTTCCGACAATGTCCGGAACACCGGTCTGTTGGTGCATCTTGAAAATTATCAGGAAGGAGCCGACCTTTTTATGTCGGATATCAGCACCGCCCACCTGGCCGGTCTGCATCTATACCACCGCGATACCACAACCGTTCTCGGCCTCGCCGTGATTCGCGAAGCAGGACAGCGCGCCAACCTGAACAACGGCGATTTCGGCTTCCGGAACGGAGAGGGCTCTTTGCCGGACACGCTTCCTTCACCGGATAAAGTTTCTCAATTGTTCGTACAGGGCGACTATCAAATCAACCTGATCAATAACGCTTTTGAACGAACCTCCCTTTACGCATCGCTGGTAACCTGTTTCTGGAACAACCAACCCAATCTGAAAGCATGGGAGCTTACCCTGCCCGGTCTGAATCGTCTTATCGGACGTTTCGAATACCAAGCCTCCTTTTTTCTCGGCCGGAACCGCCTGTTCCGAAACCGTTTCAATGCCTTCTACGAAGATAACCTCTACCTGGTCCAACGTGCGTCGACCACAGAGGATTCGCCGACCGGCGCCGTGACGTTTCAAAGTCTTGAACCGAAAACACCCACTCATGTTGGCTTGTCGGGCGCCTTTCGCACCGAACCGGTACGCGGTCTCCTTTTTTCGATTGAGGCCGAAAAACTGCTCGCCTATTTTACCCGGGATACGGCAGACAAAATCATCCGGGCACCGGGTCGGAAAGACGGTTCACTTGATGCGCGCCTCACTCTCGGTAAAGGATGGTGGCGCCCTATCTCCTACGGCGAAATTTACTATACCGTCAACCATTGCTCCTATTATTCGGGGACGGCTTTCAATCTTCTGTCGCTCAATACGCTTTCCGAAACCGGTATCATGCTGACCTTGCCGCTCTTCACCCGTTTTGAAACCACGGTCGGGTATGAACGGTTCTTTTACGATGCAAACGGGGATTTTCATATCCAACCCTTCAGTGAAGGACTCACCCGCTATACGCTCTCCGTTACACGGGGCTTTTAACGGTGCCATGAGCGACCGCGTTGTCACCTGTCTCGCCAGTGTGGATTCCACTAATCTCTTCGTCCGCCGGGAATTCCTGGCCGGCCGTCTGACCGGTGAAGGGGTGATCATGGCGGTCCGGCAGTTTGCCGGCATGGGCACGCACGGCAGGACGTGGGTGTCGGATCATGCACTGGGACTTTGGGCCACCTGGTATTTTATTCCCTCTGCTGCTCCCCTCTTTCCTCTTTTAGCCAGAGTGTCGCTGTCCCTCTGCCGCTGCCTTTTGAAGAAAGGAATCCAAGCCTCTGTCAAGTGGCCGAACGATGTGGTGGTGGGCCGACGGAAGATCTGCGGCATTTTGGCCGAACGGATTCGGGACGCAGCGTGGATCGGATTTGGTGTCAACCTGAACCAACAGGTTACGGACTTCCCGCCCGAACTACGGGAAAAAGCGACTTCGTATCGGATGGAAAGCGAACAGAAAATCCGGCCGGATCTTTTTCTGCAGAAGATACTGGAAGAGGCGGACAACCTTCCGGTAGAGGAGACTTCCTTGATGTCGCTTTATCGGGCACAATTGGCGGGTTATGGCGAGTCTCTTCTGCTGGATCAGGAACCGATTCTTCTGGAAGGGGTGGAACCGGATGGAACGCTTCTCGCCCGTCATTCGGATGGAAACGTGCGGAAACATGTCAGCGGAACATTGGAATGGAGAGAGAACGGATGAGATGGTTCATTGCAGATATCGGCAATTCGGCGATCAAACTCTGCGCCTGCGCTTTGAATCGGAAACCGGAAATCGTCCGAATCCTCCACACCACGGGACGTTCACGTGCGGTACAGGAGGCCGCCCGCTGGCTGACCGCAAGGAAAGCTCAAACGCTTTTCCTCGGTTCGGTTTGTTCACCCGTGGAACACGCACTCCAAAACCGGCTTCAAAAAGCAGGATGCCGCATCGTGCTTGCGGATAGAAACAACGCAGGCACATTGCAGTCGCACTATGATCGCACCGCCTTGGGCCTGGATCGTCTGGCCAATCTCGTGGCCGCGCGCATGATAGCAAAAAATCGAAACCTGATCATCCTCTCATCCGGCACCGCCTTGACCGTGGATGTGATGGAAGGAAGGCGGCATGTGGGCGGTTTCATTCTGCCCGGTCTCGGTCTGCTTCGGGAAAGTCTTTACAATCGGACCGACTTGCTTCCGCTCGTCATCGACAAACAGGAAAAATTGGGTCTGGGTCTGACAACCGAGGATGCCATCCGACACGGCACCACACTGCTTTTTGAGGAAGGCTTGTCCGGCGTGCTCCGTTTCATCCGCCGAAATCGGCCAAAACGATATGTCGTAATGACCACCGGATACGGCGGGTTTCCGAAAAGATTTTCAGATTGCCACCATTCCATGCTGACATTTCTCGGTATTTATCTGCTTTGCCGGACCAAGTTTCACCAAAAAAAAAGGCCGTGCTAAGCACGGCCTTTTTTAAGAATATTTTGCGAAAAATTATTTCTTTTTCTTCTTCGCAACTTTTTTCGCGGGCTTCTTCGCCACTTTTTTCTTCGCTGCCATGATGGCATCCCTCCATTAAGGTAGTTAAATTTGAGATTGACCCTTGCGGATCGACCTCCTTTTCAGATGAGATTGAATCTCATCCATTAATAAACATTAATTAAAAAACAGAGTCAAGAAAAAACTGCGCATAAATCAATTTTTTTCCTCGAAAAGATCCGTCCGCTCCCTTTCCTCCCACAGATATTTCGCTTTCTCGATCCATTTTTCAATGGTCGTTGTGTTGACAGAAGGGTCTTTTTGCGCCTCAGCTTTGAGATCGGTCCGCAGTTTGTCGAAAACACCGATATAGGTATGCCCTTTTTTCTCCTCGCCCAGACGGAGATAGAGCGCGACGATGGTATAGAGGGTGCGGTATTCCAACACGTCGCTGCTCGTGTTGCTGTTCTGGAAACATTCCACGAAATAATCCAGCGCCTCCTGCAGGGCCGGGACCTCATCCTCTTTTTTCTGACGGAGCAGCTTCGCTATTTTCATGTTATAGGAACCGAGTTTGTAAAGCGCGTTGGGCAGTTCGTGAAAGGCCTCGACCTTGGCACGCAGAGCGGCAAGACGGTAGGTCAGCACGGCCGAGTCCAGGCTTCGGGGTCGTTTGAAAAAAGTTTCCGCACGGATACCGCCGGGCAGCGCGGCCTTCCGTTCACCTATCTTTTCCTGAAGCGTGAGCAGCGTGTTGGACGATATCTGAGACGGCACCATTTTATTGGTGATTTTGTTCAACGTGGTAAAATCTCGCTTGTCGGGCGAGGCAAAAAGACAGCGGGGACAAACAATCACGGAAAGACGATCGTAGTCCACGGTCTGATGACCCATGGCGCCTTTATAGTTGGACTGGAGCAGGAAATTTTCGGTTATTTGGAGCGCCTTGGCCTTGAGCTCATATCCGGTAATCGTTTCGTAATTGCAGACCGGGCAAGAAACGGTGATCTCAAAAATGGGATCAATTCCTTTTTCCTCTGCAGCAGAGGGTGTCTCGTTTCGGGCGGACTCCTTCTCCTCTTTGATCGCTTTGATGTTCTTGATATCAATGACGGGGCCGAAGCGCCGGATATACTCGTTGACGAGATTATCTTCCTTGAGAAGGAGAGTAAGCCGCTTTTTGACTTCCTGAACATTGACCGGCATGAAAATATTATACAATAAGCCCGTAATTCAGATCAAGTCCAGATTCGCTTTTATCTTGATGTCGGTCTTTGATAACAGCGTGCGTATCCGCGCCACCATGTCCTCACGACGCGACGGATGAGATAAGAGATCCGATAGAAAAACAAAAAGCGCCTCTTCATCCTGAACCATTTCGCCGCATTGGTTGGCAAACAAGATGCGCGCACTCTCCTTCTGCGTATCAAAATAAGGACCAAAACAAACCGGAACACAATACGGCAGCGGTTCAAGCAGATTGTGGCCGCCGTGCGGAATAAGCGTGCCGCCCACAAAGGCCATGCTCGCCAAGGCAAAGAAATCCGTCAGTTCCCCGAACGTGTCAAGAACGATGACC
>MGVN01000187.1 GCA_001800515.1 Elusimicrobia bacterium RIFOXYB2_FULL_49_7
AAAAGCATTGGAAGATCGCTTCAGCATGAAAATACGCCATTTGGCCTATCCCTTTGGCCGCCACAACAAACGGGTCCGGGAAGCCGTGGCCGAAGCGGGTTATCAAACCGCTTTTTCCATCAGCCGCCCCCTCTTTCAGCGGCAGTTTGACCCGTTGGCCATTGCCGTCTCGGGCGTCTATTCCATCGACTCTCCCACCTCCTTTCTCATCAAGGTGGAAGGCCGCCATCTTGCCTTTGTACAGGATTTGAAGGATAAAATCATCAACCGTTTTGCGGATGGTACCGCGCTGGTCAAAGGGGCTCGCTTGTCATGAAATGTGTTGTGATTTGGCTGGCAATAACGCTTTTCTCATTTTCGCTCTTTGCGGAAGAGCCGGTTGTCACTATTCGGCTCAATCATAATATTTCCTCCGCTGAACCGGCACTGATGCTGGATTCCCTGTTTGCTGTTGCCAATACACAAAAAGAGTGCCTTTTAATCGCAAAGGCCGGTTCAAAAGAGGTTCAACTCCGCGTGGAACAGAAATGGGGCAAGACAATCATCGATCTGCGCCGTTGGCAAGGCACCTTCCTGGAAATGTCCCTGAACGGAGGAAGTTGTATTCTCGTCTTTTCGGAAGAAGCGAATGTTCGTGTCACCCGTCATGCTCTTTCCGCCTTTATCTGTCGTGCACCAAGCTTTAAACACCGTATGGACGGCTATGAACGACTGGATGGAAGTAGTCAGGCATCAACGGTTGTTCGCTTGTCCGGCTGGGGCGGCTCTCTATCATTGCTCACCCTGGAGGATAGTGTCCCCTTGGATGATCGGGTCAAAACAGAGGCCGGTTATCGGGACATCCATTTCTTTGAAACAGAGGATATTTCCCGCTGGATTCGGTACAACCGGGTCGAAGGGCTTTATCTGGGAGGTGATTTTAACAGTCGTCGCCTCTATCCGGACCGTTTTGCACTGACCGCAAATGCGGGCTATGCCATCTCCGCACGACTAGTGGAATATAATCTGGCTGCTCATCTGGATTTATCACGCCAGCTCCCCCTCTCCCCTACCCTGGCCATACGGTACGGCAAAAGCCCTCAATGCGGTGATGATACCCGGCTCAATTCCGTGAATGAGAATTCGCTGCAAATGTTTCTTTTTGGAGATGATTTTAGGGATTATTATATATCAGATTACGTGGGGTTGACCGGCGAAATCAAACCCATTCACCCGCTTTCCATCCAGGCGGAAGTCACCAGTACCTTTTACAAGGGATTGTCCACTGCAGAGCGGTTTTCTCTTTTTGGACAAGACACAAACCGGGTGCGTTCCAACCCCTGGATTCAGGAAAAAAAAGATCGCTATGTCACATTCACAGGCCGCTATCGTACGATTGAACCGATCTTTCCGAGAAAAGGGGTAGATCTTTTCGGCCAAGCGGATTATTCCGGCGGCCGCATCGGCAGCGAATTCACTTATCGTCGCGTCCTAACCGATCTTCGGGGTTATGCGTCCCCGGCCAAGAACACTGAACTGACCTTGCGCCTTCTCACCGGTGAGGTAACGGGCAAAAACGGACCTTCTGAAATTGCCTCTCCTCGTTTGTTCGACTTCGGCGGTTTCGGTACGGTTCGCGGCCTTCCCTTTCGTGAAGACGGCAATTTGCTGGATAAGAACCGCATTTTTACGGCCACAGCCGAGGTACGCCACCAGGGTAACTTTTCCCGGGCCCTTAAACCTGCCTGCGTGTTCGGCTGGTTTCCGGATCTGCTCTTTTCCTTTTTTGTGGATGCCGGCCAAGCCTGGAACACCGAGGACAAGGGCAAGTCCAATGTTGATTTCACCAACCCGCTTGATGAAATCAATGTGGACAAGTTCTACAAGACTGTGGGCATCGGTTTCAGTGATCCCGGCGACCATTTACAAATCAATCTAACTCGGACTTATTTTCGGGACTATGATTTACCCTATGACCGGGCTTTTATCCGATTCGGGCGGAGTTTCTAGCCTTGGTTCTTGAACTTATGCTTGATTTGACGCCGGAAAGAGAGTTATTTTTTTCCACTTGAAATTTAATAGGCGCTTTAGCTCAGTCGGTAGAGCAAGGGACTGAAAATCCCTGTGTCCGCAGTTCGATTCTGCGAGGCGCCATAAAAAATGGCCGGGATGCGCAAGCAGACCGGCCATTTTCTTTTTACCCCCCGCCTCTAGCTGGCTCTACAAGGCTCTACAACAATTAAGGGGGGATTGGTATAAATGCCAAAAGTTGCAGAATGGTTTGTAAAAGGCTGTTCAGAATGCCATCCGACACCATCATTGCATTCTGGCTTAAGATCGACGACCATGGCGATAAATTGGCTGGAACATTCTTGTTTCCTTCGGATTATTGAGAGCATCAATTATCCCAACGCTTTACGATTCAAGAAACCATTGATTATATTCAGAACAAGATGAGTCCCGATGAATATTTGAAAAATGGCCTCGCGACATGTCAGACTGCATTGTCAAAAGCTGTCCTGCCTATTTTCGAGCGTAATGGAAAGTACAAGAAGGCCGTTGCATCTTCGGTTCTGGTAGTGTATGCAAGCAAATTCTATCTCGTCACCTCCGCCCATGTTTTTGATGATTCTTCGGAGCTAACAATTTATTCCGGCGGATGTCTCAATAAATTGCCCGAAGGTGTTTTGCTGGGCAAATCCAAAGACTCCGAATGGGACAATGTAGATATTGCCATCAAACAACTATCTGTGAATTCGGTGTCAGTTCTTGCAAAAAATCATGCCTTCATACAGCTCGACAATATTGCCAATAATATTTACAGTGATGCATCCTACGCATATATGGTTCTTGGCTATCCGAATACCCGCAATCGGTTTGAAAAAGAAATTACCCCGAATATTTTATCGGCTGTTTTTAATGAAGCGGATTCACAGGCATACACCCGCCTGAATACAAAGAAAGAACGAGATTTTATTCTGTTGGTTAACTCCAAAGACGTTGCTGACTGCTTTAATCCCGAACGCGAGCCACAGCAATTGCCAAAATTGAATGGGATAAGCGGGGGCGGCGTATGGATGGTGGGCGACTTCAGCAAAAAAGGCGAGGGATTGCTACAGCCTATTCCAATTGGGATAGTTCGGGAATATGAGATACGGCAGCATGCATTGCGGGTTACTCGATTTCAATACATCGTAAAAGCCATTAACGAATTCTTCTCTTCTGATGTAAGATTGAATGGTGTGCCCGAGGCAAATAGTAGTCTTGCCGGACAACCGTCGATTAGACCACCAAAAGATGAAAGGGTTCGCTTTAATGCTGACTATCCCCCAGATACTGAGTTTAGCGCGTTTGGCAGATTGTTGCAGAGCAAATGGCGTGAGCGTAAGAAATATCCGATAGGTAAATTAGGAAGCTTTATTGATACTGAGTTTGCAAAAGCGAACAAGGCTAATTTTCTTACGGATAACATAAAGCAGCTTGTGACAAATCAAATATCTGAAGCCAAGATAATCGGGGGTTTGATAGGTGAACCCCGGATTTGGAATAATCTCTTATCCTCGCAGCCGCTGTGCTTTAACCTTTTCGGCGAACTGCATTTCAACCTGGACATGGCAACATCATTCTTTACCGGGCTGTTTCCGGACCGGATTGATAAGGTTACCTCAGTAAAATTCGAGTATTCTCCTGGAAGGGGCAACGATAGGTATCTTGGGGATTATTCGGCCTTTGACGTATTCGTCGAGTATGATATCGCAGACAAAAAAGGCTTCATTGGAATCGAAGTAAAATATGCAGAAAGCCTGAAAGAAGAGACAGAAGAGAAAGCGATTGCGACTTTTAAAGAGCGGTATGCGCAACTGGCCTTTGCGAGCGGCCTATTCAAAACAAACAGCGTTGATGCGCTAAAACTCCCGCCGCTTTCGCAGATTTGGCGCGACCACCTGCTTTCGATAGCAACGATACAAGATTATCATACTGGTTTTTTCGTATTCCTTTTCCCTTCTGGTAACAAGCAGTGCCAGATTGGCGTTGATCGGTATAGAACGAATCTGTCCTCGGAGGACGAAAGACTGTCGGGGTTTTATCCAAGACACCTGGAGGATTTCATTTTCGCTTTGCATGGCTTATACAAAGCCGACTGGACGAAAGAGCTTAAAGAAAGATATCTGGGTCTGTCAGATTAATTTTCTCATTGTCGACTTTCCATAAATCCCCACAAAACATCGCTCATTTTTCCCGTAAAAATGGCCTATTTGGGCCCGCAAATTAATTCCAATTAACATTCTTTTTATGGAATGGTTAATGTCTTATGAACCATTCCATTATGACAGATAAAGCAACAAACAATTGAAAAGCATCGCTTACCTTTTGCATATTACACGGTATGCCAAAGGAAACTTTCTTTCAGGTAAATATAAAGAAGGATATTTGTAGCCTTAGTGAAGATAGGGCGGTTGAATGTTTCAGGCGGTTATTGTGGGCGGAAGCCTCCTCACGTAACATAGGAAAGCAATTAATAGATGTTCCCGATTGTATTAATGCTGGGGATGGCGGCTTAGACGCCTATATAGACAATGCGAAACCGATTGGAAACGGCATTATTCCGCAAGGGACGAGTGGATATCAAATCAAAATTACAAACCTTTCGCAAAAAGAAATAATCAAAGAACTTCATGTAGCCGGCAAACCCCAAAATCCTCTTAAGCCAGAAATAACCAAGCTGTTAAATAAAAATGGCTGCTATATTCTCGTTGTTTTTAAAGAGCTATCCAAAACAATGCGCTCGGCGCGCGAAACAGCACTAAGAAAGGAATTTAGGAGATTAAAATTTAGAACTGCTTCATTTAAAATCATATCTGCAAATCAGATTGCCTCCGAGATAGAACAATATCCCGCCCTGGTTTCATTTCTTAAGAATGATACCATGCATTGTCAATGTTATTCGGTATGGGGCAAAAATTCAAGCGTAACCTCTCCGAAAACTTTCATTACCGACAGTAAGAGAGAAGCGATTACAAAGGATATACAGGCTGCTTTGTTCAACAACATTAATCAGAATACAATAATAAGAATTTCCGGCCTTTCTGGTATTGGCAAGACTCGATTCCTCTATGAAACGCTCTCCCCCCTAACAATTCAAAATCGCGTGATATATATATGGGCCGAGCAATTAAAAGCGTCGAGTATTTTCTATCACCTGCTGGCACATGATACGCTATCAGCAATTATCGTTGTTGACGAGTGTGATTTGAGCACACACCAAGACTTGGTCAAAATTTTCAATACCAACAACCCGAATCTTTCATTAATTACTGTCTCGTATGATTTTGGCAAGATTCCTCCACCAACGAAATACTATGAAGTTGAAGCTCTGCCAAAAGAGAAAATTGAACAAATTCTTTCCACGGAATATCCGGAGATGCCCAAGAATGTTGCTGAAAGGATTCGTGATTTCGCAGACGGTTATCCGTTAATAGCAATTCTTCTGGCGAGGGGTTTCGACAAAAACAAGGACAACCCCAATGAGTTCTATGAGCTTAATGATAGCGTGCTAATTAATCGCCTATTGGGTGGGGCCCCTCCTTTTACTGATGAGGTTTTCGTAAAAACAAAAAAAGTAATGACGGGCCTTTCTTTATTCTCTAAGGTAGGTGCAAAAGATAGTGCCGAGAGAGAGTTGGTTTGGCTATCTGCCTTTTTGGGAGTCGACATTAAAGAAATGAAAAATGTTGTCGGCACCCAGAAAAGGCGCGGCACAATTCAGGGGGCTTACTATCTATATGTAAGACCATTTATGTTGCGTGCGGAATTGTTCAAAGATTGGTGGCAAACCCAAGGGTTTTCCGGGAAAGATTTCGACACTTTTATCCTTAGCGTCCCTGAAGCATTTAGGGATGACTTGGCAACTCGGTTTTTTGAACAAATTCATTTCATAGCGAATGTCGAAAACGGAAAAGAATTCATTAATCAGATTTTAAGTGGGAGAGGCATATTTCGTGATTCCGAATCAATAAAGAATAAGCTGTCTTCTATTTTTTTTTTGAGCCTGGCAGAAGCCGACCCTGAATCTGCCCTGAATTGCTTGGAGAGGCTTTTTTCCGACTGGTCACACCAAGACTTTACTGACTTTACGACCGGGCGCAGAGAAGTAATTCATTCACTTGAGCGAATTGCAATTTGGGATGATTTGTTTGTCAGGGCAGCGAATCTACTGTTAAGTTTGGCCTTAGCTGAAAATGAAACGTATTCAAATAACGCAACCGGAGTATTTGCTGGCCTTTTTTCGCTTGGCTATGGTCAGTTGGCACCAACGGAGAGCGAACCACTAAAAAGATTGCCGATATTATTAGAAAATATCAAGTCCGAAACAAAAGCGAAAAGATTGCTATCTTTAAACGCCTTCAAAACTGCATTGCAAATTCGTTCCGGATATAGGATTGTTGGTGCCGAGAATCAGGGACTCAGAAAAGAACCGAAGCTTTGGACCCCCAAGACCTGGGGAGACCTTTTCATTGTTTACAAAGAATATTGGAATGCTTTATATAGCACAATACCAACATTGCCACCTGATGAACAAGAGCAAGGTCTAACAATTATTTATTCAAGCCTTTCTGAATTGCTAAGAATCAAGCCAATCGCCCCAATCATTTTGGACACCCTTGGGAAATTAAAAGATAGCGGATTTGCGGATAAAAATCGGCTACTCTCAGAAATATTAAGAATACGCTTGTATCGCGATACAGGTCTTGAGGAAGAAACGTTGAAAGCGTTAGATAAATTGAAAAACGAGCTAACTGGCTCTGATTTCAAATCGCTTCTTCACAGATATGTTGGCTTAAATATGATTGAGGATGAATTTGATAAGGATGGCAACAAAACAGATGCGGCCTCCAAACAAATTATCGCTTTAGCGCAAATGGCGAATAGTAATCCTTCATTATTAATAAATGAGCTAGGCTGGCTCATTTCACATGATGCAAAAAAGGCGTATCATTTCGGCCTTGAGTTGGCAAATGCGGACCTATCATTCACCTTGCTAAGCAATTTAATTAAAGAATATGAAATCAATATAAGCGACTCAACAAACATGTCTTTACTTACAGGCTATTTATGCGGGGTCTTTCAGAAAGATAAAGAGCGATGGGAACAATACATTCTCGACATATCCGGAAAAAAGGCGTTGATAGCTTTGCTTCCGGAAATAATTTCCCGGTCAGGCCTAACGGATGGTATTGGAGACTATTTGCTTCGATTAGTTGAAAAAAAAGTGGTGGGGTTTGAAAAGCTACACTATTTTGTTTATGGCGGAATTTCAAAGTACCTTTCAAAAAATATCATTATCAAATGGATTGATTGCTTATTGAACACTCATTCAAAAAAAGCGTCAAATACGGCCATTCAATTGTTCTACTACTATTTTATGGTCAGAACTGCTGAAGAGCCAAAAGCTGAGGTTCCAAAGGACCTTCTATTAAGGTTAACTACAAATCCAACCTTGTTTAATTTAGAGGATATTGGCACAGACACATTGATGGATGACCATTATTGGCAAAATGTAACAGAGCTATTAATAACAAAGCATCCGGAAGAAGAATTAAAAATATCTCAGCTGATTATTAATAATCTGGGGAAGGACAAAACAATATTCAACGGATATCATCTTGGGCCAGATAAAATACTGACATCTATTGCTGCTCATCGCCCTAATGAAGCTTGGAAGCAAATTTCAGATGCCCTTGGACCACCTATAGATAGCAAAGCATTTCATTTGTCGAGATGGCTAAGGGGACAAGACGATTTTGCCACTCATACCCCAAATGAAAAACTTTCTCTTTTTCCATTAAAATTAATTTGGGAATGGGTAGATGCGGATATCGAAAAAAGGGCGTGGTATTTTGCGTCATTTGTTCCAAACAGATTCTTTAGGAACAAAGAAGCAACATGCTATGGTCGTGAAGTGCTGGTTCGATACGGCAGCCGAAAGGATGTTCGAGATAATTTACATGCAAGCTATTTTACGGAAGGTTATGTTGGTCCAGCAAGCCTTCATTATAAAAACAAGAAGAACGACTTGCTTGAATTCATCAAGGGTGAGACAAATAAGAATGTAAAGAAATGGGTTCATTGGATAATTGAAATATTAGATAAAAAAATCGAGCAGGAGGAAATACAAGAAGAAAGAAGAGGATATTAATATTTGTTGGTTTTAAGTGCCTTAAAACTGTGCCGCAATACCTCCCGCCAAAATAATCTCATTTTAAGCACACTTGTTTGTAACTAATTGATTCTAAACGCCATTCTGAAATGCGCCATAAAAAAATGGCCGGATGCGTAAGCAGACCAGCCATTTTCCTTTTACCCCCCCGCCTCTACCTTCACCTGTGGTACATCGAGGCCATTTTTAAGGAAAATGTGAGAGGTGGAGGTAAAGGAAGAAGTTTCAATCTCTTTCCCCTGGTTTTTGCGTTTAGTAGGAAACTTGAACCCCCTAGGCCAGCAATGACTTAGGGGGTTTTTTGTTTTTTGGTCTATTTCGTTACTTTTGACTATACAAACGGGCATTTGATAGGTCTAATTGGGCAGTATTTATCAGTTGCAATACTGCCCACATAGTAATATATTATAGCCATGGCCCTTCCATCTTCATATCGTACTGCCATTGGCATGTTATTATCTTCCCTTGCTGAAGCCAAAATAAAGTCCAGGTTGGAAGAAACAAGCCCTGACAATACAAAGCTTATCTTGCCGGGAAATGGACAGGAATACCGTTTTGTCTGGAGCGATTCCGCTTCCTTTTTGATGAGTCATCAATCTATCCTGTCGATTAGGGAAACCAACGCTTCAATATTCATAGTTCATAAAATTGGACGACCACAATTTAAGTGGGCAAAAACCAATGGCATTTCCATTATCGATGCCAACGGTAACGGGGTTGTGCGCTTGCCAGGATTTCATATGGAGGTCTTTTTAGCAAGGGAAAAAAAAGAAAGAATTCCCTCAGCCGGGACCCCCTTTACGAGCAAAGCCGTCCGGATTGTCAGGGCCCTTTTATCCGATAGACAAAAGAATTGGTCACAGGCTGAACTTGTCAATAGAACCGGACTCAGTCAGGGTTATGTGAGCCTCACCCTGAAAAAGCTTTCAGCGGAAGGGTATGTTGGCGTCCATAGCGGCAAAATCAGCCTGCTTGATTCTGGTCATCTGCTGGATGATTGGGCAATGCACTATCGCTTTGACCGTCACCGGCAAAAAAAATATGCTTTTAATGCTTCAAGCTACGATGAAGGATTGAGGAAGCTTGGCAATATTTTCAATGACGCAAAACTGAAATATGCTTTTACCGGCTGGAGCGCCGCTCATCTACGGGCGCCGTATGGCATTGCAGCGTTATGGATGGCGTATGTTGAAAGCGATGTTTCGATTCCCGAGGGAAAAAGCCTCTATCCGGTTCCTGAAGGCGGAAACCTCATTTTGCTTCAACCCCAAGATGTCGGCGTTTTTCAGTTTGGAATTCAAGTTGGCGGTTTAAATATTGTCAGCGATGCGCAGTTATTTGTGGACTTGAAAAAGATGCCTGGTCGTGCCGCCGAACAAGCAGACGTCGTCAGACAAAAATATCTCGCATAAAAAGGGAAAATGAATATGGCAAAACCGGACACCATGGCGGGATATCAGACGGTTCAAACAGAGCTGGCGGAGCGCGTTCTGCTTGAGGCGTGGAGCCTGCTGGGAGATTACCGGGATTATCTTGTTTTGATTGGCGGATTGGTGCCGCGATATCTTTGTCCAGGCGTCTTAGCTGATCCTCACTGCGGTTCAATGGATGTTGATTTCGGTATCAGCTTAGCCGTGGCGGATATTCATGTATACACCTCTATTGTCGCCTCGTTAAAGAAAATGGGGTTTGTTCCCGGCAAAAACGAGCGAGGACGAGACAGGATGCATTCTTTTGAAAAAACAATAGAAGGAAAGCTTCTCAATATAGATTTCCTGACCGTAAAATATGATGGCCCCAAAGAATCCTTAATGCGTGGCGTGACGGAGGAATTACGGGCTATTCAAGTGGAAGGACTTGGTTTAGCCCTCAATAGCCCGTTGTCGATTCCCATTTCTGGAGAATTGCTTTCCGGAGGGCGGGTAGATTTTAAATTTCGGGTATGTCGTCCTTTTCCGTTTGTCGTTTTGAAAGCGCTTTCTTTTGAAAATCGGGGAGAAGGAAAGGATGTTTACGATTTGGTCTATGTCCTTCGCCATTTTCAAAGTAGCACAAAAGCAGTCGTAGAGAATGCTGTTGCGGATGAAATCCGGGAACCATCAGTTCGGCATTGCATGGAAGTTTTATCCAGTAGATTCGCAACCCTTCAACATGACGGGCCAATCAGTGCTGCATCATCGTCTTTCCTCGATGAGGCCTTCGGAAAGCTGGTTGAAGATTACAGCATCGAGTTTTTAAAACAGCACCTGTCGATTACAAACATCAGCGACCATTATCGGATGATTTTGAATAAAGCTATTATACGCCGCAATGAGCTCAAGGGACAGTTTGTAGAACCCTGCAAAACAGTCATGACCAAATTGAAGCAAGGTTCAAAACGGTCTTGTCCGTAAAGACTATTCAAAGCAACCATATTGGCCCAATTTTGTCAGGAAAACATATACTTATTTCTGACAAGACTGGCTTGTTCGCCACCGGCAATCCAAACCGGGGAGACAACAAAACCGACACAAAAAGCTATTGTAATATTAAGATAAATAAGCTATCTTATCTTACATAAAATAACAACAATAACACCATAATGCATTATGAATAAGATGGTTAGCAAGATATATGGAATTGGTAGGGGTTGGGTGTTCTCCCAAAAAGATTTCAGTGCCCTTACCACACGCCGTTCCATTGACGTAACCCTCAACCGCCTCATGAAAGCAGGGACAATCCGGCGGCTCATGCGGGGGATATACGATTACCCGCAGAAAAGCACTTTATTCGCCGGCTACTCCGTACCCGATCCGGATAGAATTGTACAAGCAATCGCACGTAAGAATTCCTGGCGCATACAGCCCATAGGAGACACCGCACTTAATGCACTGGGGCTTTCCACCCAGGTGGTGGCAAAACTCATTTATCTGAGCGATGGGCCTTCCAGAATTTATGAACGGAATAACGGCGGCATCATCGAATTCCGCCACATGACACAAAGGGAAATGGGTGTGCTTGATATTAAAAGCGCTTTGGTTGTCCAAGCGCTCAAAGCCTTGGGCCGGGGTCGTGTGACGGATAAAATCAGGGACAAGCTTTCCCGGATACTTCCTGAAAAGGACAAAAAGAAGCTGATGCGGGAAGCACAGTACGTCACCGGGTGGGTATACGAAGAAATCCGGAAAATCTGCTCGGAGCGGCCGAATGAATAAGACTGTAAATTGGCCCCACCCGTTGCTATCCTAAAAAGGTTGCTTCCCGACACTTAAAGAGTATTATCTTTTCACCAATGGCAAAATCAATGTCATTCGGCAACCCTCAGATTGCCGATACAATGGCAGAAAAATTCGGTGAGGGGCAGGAACTCAAGGTCGAAATGCGGTACACGCCGCAGGTGCTTGAATTCATCCGCAAGATGGAAGTTGCCCATCAGGAAGCCGCTAATAGCAAGCTGGTATTCCACTAAGCACTCTTGAGGTCGTTTGGATCGTCACCGGTTAATATCCCCCTCGGATATACGTTTTATCTCCATTGTCAGACCTTTCTCAAGTTTCAACTACATTGAAGACAACTTTGGTGGGCTTGACGCCCTCCGGAGGCTCTTTTCCCTGGCAAGGTCATCGGACGCCACCACCCTGGTGGTTGAGACGATTGCCGCCGCCGGTATGATTGAATCGGAAAATTCTGCGCTCAAGAACGCATATCCGGATTATGCTTCAGGTGGAATAGTCAGGTTATCATTCTGGACAGTGGAAATAAAGGATACTGCGACATTATCCCGAATGACAAGCAACGAATTATTGGGTTACGGAATCCTGAAGCAGGATTTGGTTCCCGCCCTTAAAAGGCGGCGCTGGCATGTCTTCGAGGCAGTTTTCAAGAAGTACCCCCATGTTCATAACTGCGTGCCCCGTCCTCATACCTATTCCTTGACCATTGGTGCCGGTCGGTTTAAAATCGAAGGGGTCCTGTACTGCCAGCAAAATGCGCTGAATAAGGCCTGCGCCCATGTGGCATTGCGAAGCCTCCTTACTCGTCTGCTACCGGCCGGTGATGTCTCATACGAGGAAATGAATACTATTGCGGAAAGGCATAAGGTACCGGGGTGGAAGCCATCCGAAGGTTTAAGTGTTGCACAAATTCGTGGAATCCTGGATCATTTCCGAATAGGGTATAGGGATATAGACTACAGCCAAAGCCCAGGCCTGATTGATACGATGCCTTATCAGAAATATGCGTATGCCGGAATCGAATCCGGTACTGGCGCTTTGGTAGGGTTTGATTTATCCGGTCCGGCACTTTCAAATATCGGTAGTCACATTATCCCGTTTTATGGGCATACGTTCAACCAGGATACTTGGGCTCCTGATGCCGACGTTGCCTATTTCCAGATTGGCGCAAATGTCGGATATGTCCCCAGCGAAAGTTGGACGAGTAGCTTTCTTGGGCATGATGATAATTTCGGGCCAAACTTCTGCATTCCACGGCTTTACATAAAACCCGGACAGGTAAAATATGTAGTTGAATTGCTTCGGCCGAATGTCCAATTCGGCGGTGCAACCGCCGAGGCGCTGGCGCTGGATTTTCTTTATTCTGTGATTCCAAATATTTCGCCCCTTAAAAACCGTTGGCTGGGGCGCCTTAGGGAATGGACTAACCGGCAACAAATCGTCATGCGTGCGCAATCCGTGATAAGAGAGGAATATATCACTCATCTCAGCGCACTTCAGGATTGGGAAGGGAACAACGAAAAAGCTGCCCTGTGCGCCTCCCTTCTCGAACGCCTGCCCCCGGTTTTATGGATGGTTGAAATTTCAACGCCGCAGCTGTTTCCTGCGAATGAACGAAAGCTCGGAGAGATAATTTTGGATGCGGGGAAGTCGCTAAATGGGGCTGACGGTTTCAATCCCTACGATGTATTCATCCATGCCCGTTTTCCTGAATATTATTTCTTCGGCCGGGATATAGATGCCGAGGGTAAGCCACGGTTTTTGTCAATTCAAAGCGCATTGCTGTCCCATACCTCCTTGTACCGGGTATAAGGATAGCCTTCGGCTTTCAAACTTGTTCTAATAAAATCCCAACCACTCCTAAGTCATTGAACGCTAACAGGATTCTGAAATGCGCCACATCACAGAACCTTTCGGCGCAGCAATGTGCTGAAGGGTTCTGTCTTTTATGGCTAAACTTCACGGGAAATATTTATCCTTTTCTGTGGAGCCGACTTGGGTTCAAATCAAAAACGACCTTATACAATCCTCTCTCCGTATTTTAAAATCGCCCGGCGATATCCACGGCTTGATAGAAAAGAGGAGCGTACTTTAATCCGCAATCTCTGGAAAGGTGATAAAGTATCCCGAGAAAAATTACTTCTTCATTTAACAGGTTTCTTTCTTTATCGGACACTAAAGACCGTCTATGGTCAGGTTTTTATGGAACATGGAGAGGATATCATTCAGGATTGTCGGGTTTTCGCGGATGAGAGAATCAACTTTTATAAGCTGTGGTACAAGAACGAAGAAGGCATTTTCGTGTCGTATGGATTTACAACCTATCTTTGGAAATATATCACGGGCATCATTTGGACTTATCCTGCCGGACTTGTGTTACTCGCCCAATACGCCTCCAAAGTCCGTGCAAAAGGCGGGAACCTGTTCTGTCAAAATAAACCGGCTTATATACAGGCAACCCGGAACAACGCTCTTTCCGGAATTCTCAATCTTTCCACACTTACACAGCGAATTCAAACGGAGCCTGCAAGTGAGAGCATTCATAAATTCATCGCCGATCATATGGATATAGAGCAATACGTGCCCAAAAACAGCATCATCGACAATCTCGATGAGATGATTTCAAACGCCTTCGATCATTCAGGGGAAGCGGAAGTATCGGTTTTCGGCCAGCATTACCATACAAAGCGTGAAGCGATATTTACCGTTCTGGACTTGGGTGTTGGAATCCCCAACCACATACGGAAACGCTACGTTCCGGGTACAAAACCCGAATACAACCTATTCCAAAATGATGCTTACTGCATTCAAAAAGCGACCGAGGAGGGATTCAGCGGTTCCACGCCGGATAAAAACAGCGGCGTCGGTTTGTTTTGTCTGAAAAACTTCATCGTCGGCACCCGCAGTAATCTCAGAATAATATCCGGGAGCGGTTATTACGAATGCATCGGGGGCGTCGAATCCGTGCGAGATTTAAGGACACCCTTTCATGGGACTATCATCGATTTTCAATTGCTTTTGAATAAAATTCAGGCGAACCCGATACCGACCATAAACAAAGACGATCTTCCTTTCTGACCATTAAATTGCTATATTAATGCCATGCCCGATAAACAAACCACCATAGAACTTGCCACCAAGTACGGAACACATTTGGCAACCAGAGAAATCTGGGGGCAAAAAGTCTGTTCCGATATTAAAGCCCTTCTTGCCATGAGCTATTCCGTGGAAGTGTCGTTCAAGGGGATGGAATCCGCCTCTCCCTCGTTCTTTGACGAGGCATTCGGAAAACTTGTCGAGGAATATAGTCTTGAGTTTTTAAAGCAACACCTCTCCATCACGAACATCACCGACGAATACCGTATCGTACTGAACAAAGCCATTCTTCGCCGTAATGGTCTGAAGAAGCAAGCCGGCTGATTATCGCTGTATTTTCATAATTGATTTATAGGAATCCCTGTCCGCAACAGCCTCCCGCCAGATTAAACACAATTTGAATCACACCCGCCCTTAACTCATTGATTCTTAATGGAATTCTGAAATGCGCCATATTGCAGAAACCCCTCGGTTCATTTCTGAGCCGAGGGGTTTCCTTATTTATCCCGGGAGTTAATGCTTTCGATCAGGAGAGATCAAAACGATCAAGATTCATGACTTTGTCCCAAACCGAGACAAAGTCATGCACAAACTTTCCCTGAGAATCCTCACATGCGTAGACCTCCGCCAAAGCCCGGAGCTGCGAGTTCGAACCGAAGATAAGATCGACCCGGGTGGCGGTCCACTTGAGTTTGTCCGTCGCCCGATCGCGGCCTTCGAAAACATCTTTTTCTTCGGATATCGGCTTCCAAATCGTGCCCATATCGAGCAGATTCACAAAGAAGTCATTGGTCAGCGACTCCGGCGTCTTGGTAAAGACACCGTGCGGAGACGAATTTATCAAACTTCGCGTGGATCACGGAATCGGCCAAAATATTAAATATTCGGCCGTTCTCTTTGACTACCATCCAGAAGTGTGCAATAATGCCAAAGCTATAACTGGTGATATAAGTCACCTTTCGTAAATCCAGTATGAGTCGGAGTGTTTTGGCCTTTAGAAAGACATTGTTTATTAAGCTGATAAGACCCTCAGCGGCATTTCCGATCAACTCGCCGGACACATCTATGATATAACAACCGTTTCTTTCACTGGTATTTATAGTGATGAAATCAGTGCTTGCAAGAGTGTGCATCATTTTCACCTTTCTTTTTTATCCGTCGTGGATTTGTTCCGTTATCTGCCCATTTCCAAAATGATATCGGTAACCGCAAAAACCTGATAATGCGTTGGTGGATTCCCCTGTCTGCATTGTCGTCTGCCGGAAACTGCAAAGATTCAAACGCCGTGAGAGTACGGATGCCGTCCTCGCGTCCGAACTGCCTTTCAACGTGGGAGGGGATAACCGTAAGCTTCGCTTCTCTGTTGTCTATTATCACAATAATCGCTTTTCGATGGTCGATCCACAAGCCTGCAAAATATTTCATGAGAAACGCCTCTTGTTCTTTCACTTTAATGCCAACCACGCCGTCTGGCTCCAGTATAAAGCAAATTCGATGCCGTCTTGTTTCGT
Organism: Elusimicrobia bacterium RIFOXYB2_FULL_49_7; assembly: GCA_001800515.1. Next base: position 16,017 of record MGVN01000187.1, read on the forward strand.
GGAATTACAAAAGGTTTTATGGATTAAAAAGAGTTACAGAACAGGATTTTTGCGCCGCAATTGCACCCTATTTGCACCGTTCATCATTAACGGTGCAATTCTTTCTTTGAAGTATTCTGTTTCGGGAACCAAAGTACGGCCTTTGTTTTTCCGCGTAATTCAATTTTCCCTTTGGCAGGGGAAATCATTCTGTCCCCAGTCTTCTGGTCATTTTCAAGGAGACGAATTGATGACGAGCCAATGCCCACCTTTCTTGGTGCCAACCCGCTTAAGCAGCTTTTTTTCTTTTAGGCTTGTAATATTCTTTTCGACCGCCGTAGTGCTTATGCCTATTTTATTCGCGATTTCCGTGATGCTAATCCTTGGGTCGTGCAGCGCAAGCCCAAGAATGCTCCTTTGATTTCCACCTAACCCATCACCCAACCGCTTATCGTCTGCATTTCTGCCTGCCGATCCTATATCGCCACAGAATTGGCCCACTGCGGCCCGTAAGCCAAAGCGGATCCTTCGGGCTTCGCCGTTTCCCGCCATTGATTGTCGGTTCTTCCCTGACCTCTGACGAGATAGCGGACCTGGGTGCCCGTATGCCACGATCGTGAAAAAACGGCGTCGTCCAAATCCATGTTAAAACCAATAGGAAAGGTAATCAATGCGCAGTTTGCTTCCTGAAGAATTTTCTCCAAAGCCAGAGCCGCTTTTCCTTTTTTAACAGGCAAACCGTGGGCAGGGTCAGATTGGACGGACATCATAAAAAGGAATTGGAGAGTAAAAAGTTAAATCTCTTGAGTGAATCATTCAGGCTTTTTGATAAATTTTTATTCTAAGTATAATTACAAAAATATATTTTTAAACCATGATACCAGAACTTAGCATCATCTACTCTGTATATAATGCAGAAACTTCGCTGAAACGTCATTTTTCTCAATGGCGTGAATGGCCGGAGAGCCTTTTAAATAATATCCAGTTTATTATAGTAGACGACTTCTCGGACAATCCAGTCCATTTTGATGGCCCCAATTCAACGAATCATCTTGTGCTTCGAATTGACGACGATATCGATTGGAATCAACCCGGGGGGCGAAATCTTGGCGCTCGTCTGGCATGTGCACCGTGGCTCTTGATGACTGATGCCGACCATGAAATTAAATTGGAAGATTGCAGTAAATTAATAGAAATGAATAAGAATCCAAATGAATTCTTCACATTTAAAAGAAAGTATCCGGATGGGACACTTGAGAATCCGCATCCTAATTCATTTCTAATTTCTCGCGAGCAATTTTGGGCTTTCGGTGGTTACGATGAAGATTTTTGTGGACATTATGGTTACGATGATATCTTGATGAAAAGACTATTTGAAAAGAAGATGGTAAAACGTTCTATTGACGAGATTTTTTTAACAGCCTACAAGAGTGAAGCATGTACGATACTGGACAGAAGTCACAAAAGAAACAAACGTCTTCTTAAGAAAAAGAGCTCTTTGCTTGAAAAGAATAAGTATCATAACGGAACTATCTTGCGATTCAGATGGCACATTGCATCTTTTTCTTTCATTTCTCCAGTAACATATGCTTAAATGCAGGTTATTGTTTTTATCCTATCAAAATGTTAAATTCTAAAGCAGTGTTTTTGAAAATTTTCAGGTTAGAGTCTGTGTCGCCAACATCTACGGTTTTTGCGTAGATGTCTGGCGACTTACAGACTCTTATTCCGGCCTTGGCCGGTTTAGGAGTATTGTCAGAAAAACGTACCGTTTTTTCTGACAATAGTACCTACACAAACCGCATCCTATTAATGCGCTTTTCCAATTTGAGCAAATCGCTAATGATTTTACTCCAGGACGGCTTTTTTCCGAATATCATTCCTGACATTCTCGAATAATCCAGTTCAAGCGAGTTTAACCGTTCCTTGGGGGCGGATGCCGCGGACCGGAAGAGGTCCGCGCGCTCCTGATGTGACGCTGCCGCTATCCTATTCATTGTTCCTAATCCTTCTTCAAAATTTCCACCAATACCTGCTTAATCCAGACGGGCGAATAATCAAAGCCGGCCTTGATTTCTTTTCTATAACCGGGCCTTAAAAGCGTCCGTATTCTTTTTATCATGACCTCATCAACGTCCTTCTTTCCGAGATAGCGCAGCGCCTGTAGAAGGAGCGGGAAAAAGCCGCCCTGCACGTCCATGGTTTTGGGGCCTCTGTGCATCATGCGGATGGTGTAGGGCCCCAGTTTAACGGTCTTCGTCTTCCCGTTCGTGCAGTAGACGATTTTTGCGGGGACTTGTGTAGACAGGCCCAGCAGGTTGGCGGCATAAGCGCCTGTGGGTATGATGCGCATTTTGTTCTTCTTCGCCCAGGCCTGGACCAGGGCATCGGGCGACTGCAGGGCGGGGCCTCCGAGCAGTGCGCTCTGCCGGGGGTATTCGTAAAAGCCTTTGCCAAGGCGGCGTATCTCGCCTTTCGTAACCAGCCGCGAGAGAGCCTTGGCGATCCTCGGCCTGTTGCCGAGTCCAAGGAGTTCATTTACATGCACGGCCCGGCCTTTGTTCCGGGCCAGCATCTCAAGCAGGCGTTCGGATACCGGTTGCGCCACGTTCATGGTACGGCCTCAGTCTCTATTGTCACAAAATGGAACTACTATTTGTGACAATATAAATTATTCGCCAGCGGAAAACCATCAGTTCGGCAGTAAACTGAGGGGTTTTCTTTTAGGTGGTAAATCCCGGCATTGTGTTGATTTATCGGAATACCTATTTTTCATATCAGTGCATTGATGCTTTTATGGGGAATAGGCTTTGAAAAAGAATCTCATCAGCCTTCTGTTCGTTTTATTAGCCTCCATCATTGGGCAATTGCTATACGGCAAGTTGGAACCCGTCAATCTCATCATGCTGTATCTGGCCGCAGTGCTTGTCTCGGCCTACCTGTTGGGAAGAGGGCCCGCCATTCTTGCCTCCGTCACAAGCGTCATTACGTTTGACGTTCTTTTCGTCCCTCCTCGTTTTCGTTTGTCCGTTGAAGATGCCCAATATTTCGTCACATTTATCGGGCTCCTGTGCGTGGGTCTATTAATTAGTGAACTGGTTTCCCAGCTCCGCAATAGGACCACGGCTGCGGTTGCCAATGAAAGAAAGGCCATTGCCTTGTACCGGCTCAGCCACGATTTGTCAAAAGGAATGAATATTGAAACTATTCGCACAATCATAAATCAGGCGGTTCGAAGTGTCCTCCGGACGGATTGTACGCTTTTTCTTGAGTCAGAGGGATATTTTACGCAGACGGATCCTTATGCACAAGATGTCGACCCGGACGAGGCCGCAAGAAGATGGTCATATCAAAACGTTCAGTGCGCAGGTCATGGCATGGAACTTTGGCCTGATGCGAAGATGGCCTACTTTCCAATTTCCACCGGCATCAAAATCTTAGGGGTATTAGGAATTCATGGAAACATATCGGGCGGAATATGGTCTCCAGAAATCAGGCAATGGACCGAAACTCTGGCAAATCAGACTGCCATCGCTCTCGAAAGAGTATTTCTTTCTGAGGAAACGAAGAAAATGGAGATTGTCCAGGAAAAAGAACGCCTCCAAGCCGCTTTGCTTAATTCACTCTCCCATGATTTGCGCACCCCCTTGGTTGCCATTACCGGCACATTAAGTCACCTTGTCAACAAACAAACATCCTCGCAATCTTCTATTGACAGAGAGATGATTGATAACGCCAAGAAGGAGGCAGACAGACTGAATCGGCTTGTGACACAGTGGCTTGACATGGCCCGCGCGGAAACAGGTAATTTCAAAGTTGAACCAACGCCCAGTGATCTCAACGATCTTGTAGGGGTTGCGTTAAAAGAAGCGGAGTCCGCGCTAGAAGGCCGGATCGTAACGGTAGACCTTCCCACAAATATACCCGAGATAAATATCGATTTTCCTTTATTCCTGAAAGCTTTCTCTAATCTATTGGACAACGCGGTCAAATTCTCGCCATCAGGCTCACCGATAGACATTATTGCAGAAGACAAAGGGCTTTTGGTAACATTGGGTGTGGCTGACCAGGGTATAGGGATACCGGATGAACAACGTGATAAAATATTTGATAAATTCTACCGGACCTCCCAATCATCGAATGTACCAGGCATGGGTTTAGGTCTTTCAATCTCCCGTGCGATCATTGCAGCACATGGCGGAGAAATAACCGTCCATGGCAGACCAGGCAAGGGAACTATCTTCAGGATAGGAATTCTTACTCAGCCTGCATCTAAGGCGATACCTTCATGAGCGCAGATTCTTCATTGAGAATATTGATTGTTGACGACGAACCTTCCGTCCGCCGTTTTCTCAAGGCCAGCCTTTGTTCACAAGGATATACGGTTTTTCAGGCCTCGAACGGACAAGAGGCATTGTTAGAGTTTTCGACTTGCCGTCCTGATGCCGTTATACTCGATTTGAGTCTTCCGGATATGGATGGCATTGACGTCACTCGTTCAATTCGTGAGCATTCGGGTACGCCTATCATCATCTTATCGGTTCGTGACGGCGAAAAGGATAAGGTGACTGCGCTGGATACCGGCGCAGATGATTATTTAACCAAGCCCTTTAGCGAAGATGAAATGCTGGCAAGAATCCGGGCAGTGCTGCGCCGCCTGCGTTCAGCATCGGAGGAACCTGTCTTCCAAAGCGGGCATCTTTCAGTAGATTTGGCAAAACGCGAAGTCGCCGTCAAAGAGACTCCTGCCAACCTGACTCCTACTGAATACGATGTACTAAAAATACTTGTGCTAAATGCCGGAAAGGTTGTGACACGCAAGCAGATATACAAAGCCATTTGGAATAAAGATGAGGATTGCGAAGGCATCTCACATCTTTTACGAGTCACCATCAGCAATCTCCGTACAAAGCTTGAATCCAAGCCGCACATCCCCGCGCTAATCATCACCGAACCCGGTGTCGGATACCGACTGCGGACAGATTGAACCCCTGATTTTTGACGACTTATTGACTCCCTCCCCGGACTATTCCTCCATTATTTTATTGAGTATCGCGGAGGTAGTATGGATATCGAAACAAATGAATCAATTTTTGGAAGGGCAAGACGACTTCTTCTGGGTAATCCACGAGATCCGAACGACCGCAGTATTTTTCACCGTCTCTCGTTGATTGCCTTCTTTGCCTGGGTGGGGTTGGGAGCGGACGGACTTTCATCATCCTGCTATGGCCCCGAAGAGGCGTTTCTGGCCCTCGGGCATCATCCGATGTTGGGGTTATTCGTGGCCCTGGCATCCGCGCTAACGATTTTCCTGATCAGCGCCAGTTATTCTCAGATCATCGAACTGTTTCCAACCGGCGGTGGCGGGTATTTGGTTGCGACAAAGCTATTATCGCCGCGGGCGGGCGTGGTTTCCGGGTGCGCGTTGCTTATCGACTACGTGCTTACCATTTCCGTGTCCATTGCCGCAGGTGCGGATGCTATTTTCAGCATTCTCCCAGCAGGCTGGTATGAACACAAACTGTCCTTCGCCATTCTGGGACTTGCGGCCCTCACCCTGCTTAATCTGCGCGGCGTACGGGAATCTGTTGTTCCGCTCGTGCCCATCTTTTTGACCTTTGTTCTGACCCATTTTTTCGTCATTATCTATTCTTTGGTCACGTATTCTTCTTATGCAGCCGGATTACCTGCGGTTGCCGTTGGAGAAGCTCACTCCGCAGTGACGGAACTGGGGCTGGGTGGCGCTATTTTCCTTATTTTTCGGGCTTTCACCATGGGAGCCGGAACTTATACCGGTATTGAGGCCGTAAGCAACGGGCTTCCCTTACTGCGGGAACCCAGGATAAGAACTGGAAAGCGAACCTTGCTTTATATGTCACTGTCACTGGCTTTCACGGCATCCGGGTTGATGGTGGCTTATCTCCTTTTCAAGGTCTCGCCCCAACATGGAAAGACATTGAATGCGGTACTATTCGAAACAATCTCCGCTTCCTGGGGCGATGCAGGGAAACTTTTTGTCCTGGTATCTCTGCTTTCGGCTGCCGCGCTTTTGTTTGTTGCAGCCCAGGCCGGTTTCCTGGACGGTCCCAGGGTACTCGCAAGTATGGCATTGGACCGCTGGATGCCGAGTCGCTTCGCCCTGCTGAATGATAGGCTGGTGGCGCAAAACGGGATTCTCGTGATGAGCGGTGCCGCTTTAGCGACCCTACTTCTCACCCGTGGTTCCATTCGGTATCTGATTGTGCTTTACAGCATTAATGTGTTCATCACGTTCTGTATGTCTCAGTTGGGAATGGTCCGTCATTGGTGGAGCATCAAATCAAAGCAAACTCCTTGGAAAATCCGGCTTCTTGTCAACGGACTCGGACTGACGGTCACTTCATTGATTCTCCTCTCCGTCATTGCGATCAAATTCAACGATGGTGGGTGGATTACACTCATTGTTACAGGATTACTTATCCTGATTGCATTTCTGATTAAAAAGCATTATGCGAGTACAACACGCCAGCTCCGTCGCTTGGATGCTTTGCTTGAAAAAGTCGCTCCGGACATTTTGCTTCCCATAGCACAACCACCGTTTAATTCCAAAGCGAAGACCGCTGTCATATTTGTTAATGGTTTTAACGGACTTGGCCTCCATACTCTTTTCAGCGTCTTACGCTTTTTTGGTGGTGAATTTAAAAACTTTCTTTTTATCAGCATAGGGATTGTGGATACCGGTAATTTCAAAGGAATTGACGAAGTTGAGCATCTGCATCAATCTGTAAAGGATGGAACTGAACGATATGCTCGGTTCATGCAAGGCCAGGGTTATTTCTCTGAAGGCCTGTACTATATAGGTACGGATGTGATTACGGCAGCGGACCGTGCAATACCGGATATTTTAGCGCGATATCCGAATTCCGTATTCTTTGGCGGCCAATTAGTCTTTTCCAAAGGAACCTTTTGGACACAGTGGCTCCATAATTATACCGTCTTTTCACTTCAACGGAATTTTTATCATAAAGGAATTCCGTTTGTTATCTTACCAATACGAGTATGAACAAAAGAAAAACGCACTGAACAACTTTTAAGAGGTGCTACATTTTATAAGCAAACATCGAGCATCACTCAGAAGATTTGTACTGATTTTTGCTCTTGTTTTTGCTGTTCTAGGCGCAACGAGGTTTACGGAAATTACTGAGAACCCGGTTGATACCCCCTTTTTTTCAATGGTTTGGCTCATCACGGACGGAAGAATACTATATTGCCTGAATGGCCCACCCTGATACAACCCTTCCTTTACGTGAAGAAACGGATGCCAATCGATTAGGCGGTCTTCTCGACGAAGATGTCCTGCTGCTCGATTTAGTCTCCGCTTTTTCAGGTGATAGGAAGCTGACCAAAGCCGAGAAAGTCACCCTAAAGGCCCTCCAACTGAGCCGCGGGAACAAGTTTTTCTCGGATCTGCTTTATGCGATTACGCATAAATATTTCCCGGCCGAAGCGGCCAAGGCGATTTGGGAAAAGATATTGGAACATAAATTCGGGATGTCGACTTCCCTTAAACGAAATGTCCGGATTACCGTTGCCACACTCGACTATCTGTCCAATCTGACCGGAGATCTTCACGGTACCACACTCATCGGCGAATCCCACATTGCCAACATCGTCCGTCTTTCCCTGCATGATGGACTGACCGGTCTCTTTAATCACGCCTACTGCTTTCAACAGATTGACATGGAGCTTCAGCGATATCAACGATACGGCACGCTCGTTTCCCTGATGATGATAGATATCGACGATTTCAAACAATTCAATGACAAATACGGTCATCAGGCAGGAGACGCGATTCTGGCCAAAACAGGGGCCATTATCGGAAATGAGGCCCGAGACACGGATATCTGCTGCCGTTATGGCGGTGAGGAATTCACGGTCATTCTGCCCTCCACCCATAATATCCGAGCAGAAGCGCTTGCCGAACGGCTGCGGGCAAGATTCGAGCAGAATTTTGCCGGTGACAGAAAAGTGACCATCAGCATCGGCGTCGCATTATGCAGCAAAGACACGCCAACCGCACAATTGCTTGTCAAAAAAGCGGATGATGCCCTATATCTGGCCAAATCCCAAGGGAAAAATAGGGTCATTGCCGCCGACGAGCAAGATCATGTCTGAACAAACCAAATTCAAAGGCATTCCGATTGTCTCCGGCAGAGGCATCGGAAAAGCCTGTTTTCCGGGCCGACCCTTGCGCGTCACGCCCATGCAGGCCATTTCCAAAAAAAATATAGAAAACCAGATCTCCCTTTTTCATCAACTCCGGGAAGCCGCAAAACATTATTATTCACATCACATCCGGCAAATGGTGGAGATTAATCCCGATATTCAGGAATTTTCCGTTCTGAATATATACAAACAGCTGCTGGATGATCCCATCTTCATCAGTGAAGTGGTGGGCCTGGTTTCAAGACTGCGGATAGATATCGAAACCGCCATCCGAACGGTGGCGGACGATTTCATCATCCGCTTCGATGCCGCGCAGACCGCCTACTTCCGTGAAAGAAGCGGCGATATGGTGGAAGTGCGTGAAAAACTGATTTCACTGATTCCCAACAGCAAACCACCGGAGCTTCCGGCATCGTGCATCATTCTGATTGTGCCAGGCGTACTGACCCCATCCGACTTTCTCAAGTTTGATAAATCCGCGGTCAAAGGCATTGTCGCCCTGAATGCAGGACCCACTTCGCACGCCGCCATTCTGGCCCGCACCTATGGCATACCCGTGGTGTCCGGAATCCAAAATTTAAAAGAACTCATTCATTCGGACGACGAAGTACTGGTTAACGGCTATGAAGGAAGCGTTTATATAAATCCGGATATTACGCTCATCCGCTCTTTGCGTGCAGACCAGGCGTTGAACAAGAAAATCAAAATTCTGTCCGATAAACACGCTTTTCCCGTCAGCACGACGGATGGCGTTCCTGTTTCCGTTCTGGCCAATGTCGCGCTTCCGGATGATGTTGATTTAGCCCGACGATATGGGGCAGACGGCATCGGACTGGTGCGGAGTGAATTTCTCTATTTCATGCACACCCATCTGCCGACCGCATTGGAGCAGCAGCACTACTTTGAAAATTTGTTCAAACGGGCAAAAGGCAAAGAACTCATTATCCGTCTGTTTGATCTGGGTGGCGATAAAAGGCCGCCCCAGCTTGAACTGCCCAAAGAAATCAATCCTTTCATCGGTTCCCGTGGAATTCGCATTCTGCTGAAACGAAAAGAATTCTTTGTGGAACACCTTTCGGCCATCATGAAAGCAGCCCATGGACGGCAATACGCCATTATGATTCCCATGGTCACCACCCTGAATGAATGGAAGGAGGCTAAGGCGATCATTGACAACACCGCACAACAATCAGGCCTCTCCTCACCTCCCTGCGGCATCCTGCTGGAAGTGCCATTGGCCATCCTGGAGGCCGATCGCTTTTTGCCGCATGTGGATTTCATGTCACTCGGCACCAATGATCTAATCCAATATTTAAGCGCCGTAGACCGAGGCAACACCAATGTGGCACACCTCTACAACCCCATTGAGCCCGCCTTCCTGCGAATCCTGAGAAAAACCATTCAGGCCACGCAGGACGGCGGAAAAACCATTTCCATCTGCGGTGAGATGGGCGGCATTCCCCTGTATACAATTCTGCTGTTGGGCCTGGGTCTGAAACGCTTCTCCATGGTTCCGAGAAATATTCCCATTATCAAGTCCATCCTTTCCCGTATTTCCTCTCAGACGGCCTCGGCCATGACGCAGGAAATTCTGATCAACTGTTCCCCCTTGGACATGACAAAGCAAATCGTATTACTGAATAAAAAAGTACTGGGAAGCGCTTACCGGGAATTTGAGTCCTTTTTCAATTGGATATAGCGAACCCTTCTTTTTTTTTCGCCTTCTCAAAATCACCAACCTTCATTCTCATAATAGATAATGCCATAGCTCCATGACCGCGTCCGCAAGGGAAAGCGGTCATTTTAATGAAAACAAACCGACGGCACCCTTTTTGCTGTGCTGTCAGTAACTAAAAAAGGAGTTAAATTATGAGTGAAAGAACAGCGGAAAAAGAATTCGATGTTTTAAAGAACGATCTACTGAACCTGCTTGGTGCCGTTGTCACCTCTTTTAAACAGAAATTGGACAACACACAGATTCACGACGGCAAAGTGACTGAAAAGCCGACGGAAAGCTCCCAATCGCATCATGGCATGACAATTCTGATCGGTAGCACGGTCATGTTCGGACTGGGCGTGCTGGCCGTCAAATTATGGCATGGAAGAAACAGGTGATGAATTTAATCACCCTACCCATGGCGCTGCTGGCCGGACTTCAGGAACTGATTGCTTCCGGCAAGCAGGCGGTGCGACTGCTCCTGACCAACCTGGTCTGGCTGCTGGCCTGTGTGGCCATTGTTTCAGTCCTGGTACTGACTGCAGCCGGTTTCGTTCTTTTCGGATTGTATCGGTACTTAATTCTCTATCTCCCCTTGCCGGCCACGGCATTTATGGTATCCGTGACAGCCTTGTTATTGGCCGCGCTGGTGGCCATGCTGCTTAAAAGACAAGCCGGCAAATTAGCCTAAAATCGCGTTTGGAACAATAATAATTAAAAAGGAAAACTGAAATGACAAAAAGAAACGCTTTCTTCACTGCTTTGACAATAGCAACCTTCATAATGCCCCTGACCGCCACAGCAGAGTCTCCGGAGCCGGTGGATTTAGGTTCCACTGCCGGTTTTGCCGTTCTGGCCGGTTCATTGATTTCAAATATCCCCGCATCGGACATCACCGGCGACATCGGTTTAAGTCCCTCGACAGGCGGCAATATCACAGGACTGAGCGAATCCGAAGTCACCGGCACTATTTTCGCCGTTGATGCCGCGGGTCCAGCCGGTTCCGTTGCCGCTGCCACCGAGCTCACTGCCGCACAAAGCGACTTAACTATCGCTTATAATAACGCAGCCGGCCGCACACCGGTTCCGACCGATGAATTCCTGAATCCCGGCACCGGAAACATCGGTGGAATGACCTTGGTCGCGGGCCTGTATAAATTTACCGGCGGTCTTTTGATCTCCGGATCGAATCTCACGCTGACCGGCAGCGCAACGGATGTCTGGATATTTCAAATCGCTTCCGACCTCCTGGTCGACAATGATATCCATATTGTTCTGGCCGATGAAGCCCAGGCTGCCAATATTTTCTGGCAGGTCGGCACCTCAGCGGTCATTGGAACGGGCGTCATTTTCAAGGGAACCATCATGGCGGATCAATCCATCTCCCTGAATACCGGTGCAGTGGTGGAAGGCCGATTGCTGGCCAGCATTGCGGCCGTCACTCTGGCATCCAACACGATTACGCTTCCGGAAGAAACCACCCCGATTGAGAATGGAATGGCCTCCCAGGCATTTGCCCAGGTACAGAATTATCCAAACCCCTTCAATCCTTCCACCCTGATTCAGTATCGCATTGAAAACAGCGCCAAAGTCTCTCTCAAAATCTTTAACGCCCTCGGCCATGAAGTGGCCACTCTGGTCAACTGCGCACAGGAAGCGGGAAATTACAGTGTGCTATTCAATGCCAGAAATCAAAAACTGAATCTGTCCAGCGGCATTTATTTCTGCCATTTACAGACCGGTTCCCTTGTCTCGATAAACAAACTCATCTTAATCAAATAAAGAAGGTGCTTAATGAAAAAAAATACGGCCTATCCAATTGCCGCCTTATTCGTTACCCTATTGATGCCTGTTGTTGCCTCGTCTCAGGCTCAGCTCCCCGTTGATCTGCTATCGACCTCCCACTTTGCCGTACTGGCCGGTTCACTCGTCTCAAATATCCCCACCTCCGCCATTACGGGAGATGTCGGACTGAGCCCGGCAGCAGGAAGTAATATCACCGGCTTCGGCTTAACCGAAGTCACCGGAACCCTGTTCACCGTGGATGCCAGTGGTCCGGCCGGTTCCGTGGCTGCGGCAGCGGATCTGACCACCGCCCAAGGTGACTTGACTATCGCCTATAATGACGCAGCAGGCCGCACGCCGGTTCCGACCGGTGAATTCCTGAATCCCGGTACCGGAAATATCGGTGGAATGACCTTGGTCGCGGGCCTGTATAAATTTACCAGCGGTGTCGAAATAACCGGGTCGGATCTCACGCTCACGGGCAATGAAACCGATGTCTGGATCTTCCAGATTGCCTCCACCCTCACGGTCGGCAACGGAATTCAGGTCATTCTGGCCGGAGGCGCCAATGCCAGAAACATTTTCTGGCAGGTGGGCACCTCAGCAGCGCTTGGAACCACGGCGATTTTTAAAGGAACCATCATGGCGGATCAATCCATCTCCCTGAATACCGGTGCGGTGGTGGAAGGCCGATTGCTGGCCAGCATTGCAGCCGTCACCCTGGCATCCAATGCCATCACGCTTCCGGAAGAAACCACCCCGATTGAGAATGGAATGGCCTCCCAGGCATTTGCCCAGGTACAGAATT
>MGVN01000188.1 GCA_001800515.1 Elusimicrobia bacterium RIFOXYB2_FULL_49_7
CGGGTGGAACAAAACCTCGTGGTCGACCTCAAAGCCCACTCCAACATCACTTATCAGGTGAATTATGGCGGCTTCACTCTGCCCATGTCGCGCCCTTATCCCTTCTGGGTTATGGCCATCCGGGGCGGTCTGGACCAAGCTTGCCCGGCAGTAGCCAACCTGGAAAGCCTGGTTTTTATGTGGCCCAGCTCGGTCAGTTCTTCCCTATCCGCCGGCGATTCATCCGCCAAAGTGACGGTTCTGCCCTTCATCAAGACCACGCCCTTTGCCATGCAAATAGTGGATATGTTCGACCTGAATCCTCAGCGAGACTGGAACGTGCCCAAGGATCAGCTTAAAACCTATGATCTGGCACTTCTGTTGTCCGGCGAATTCACCTCTTTTTACACCGGCAAATCAATCCCCATGATCAAAACCATGGGCGCAGATACGCTTAAAGGCCCTATGGCCCCGGCGCCAGAGGATGAAACACGTGTCCTGCTCACTCAAAGTCCCAAGACCCACCTGGTCCTTATCGGCGATTCGGATTTTCTGGTAGACGGCACCCCGCGTGAAAATATCCTGTTCATGACCAATTTGGTCGAATGGTTCACCCTCGGCGACAATCTCATCAGTATCCGCAGCAAATCCATCGGCGACCGTATGATCGATCCCAAACTCACGGAAGGCACTAAAAACACCCTTCGCCTCTTCAACACCATCATCATGCCGCTGCTCGTTATCGCCATCGGTGTGGCTGTTTTCCTGCGCCGCCGGAACCGCACCCAGAAAGGAGCTTAAACCCCATGAAAAAGACCCTTGTTCTTCTCGGATTACTCGTTGCCCTTATTGTCGCCATCTACGGCGTGCCGCAGCTCCTCTCCCTGCGGAAAAGTCCGGAACTTTTTAACGGATTCAACCCGGGCCAGGTAACGGAAATTTCCCTGTCCAAGTTCGGTAGCCATGAAACCCTGAAAAACGTGAACGGGCAATGGATGGCCACCGCTTTCGGTGACTATCCGGCAGACACCGTAAAGGTAAAAGCTGCCCTTGATATCGTATCCAAACAAAAAAAAGGTACGCCCCGCTCCAAAAACCCGGCCAAGCATAAGGAACTGGGTGTGGATACGGCCAGCGCAATTAAAATCACCTTGAAAGGAGCAAAAGAGTTCTCCTTTTATATCGGTAACATGGCCCAAGGGTGGAGCGGAAACTTCCTCCGTTTCAACGGCCAAAATGAGGTCTATGTAACAGATGGCAGCTTTGAAACGGCTTTTAGCATCACCTCCAATTTTTTTCGGGACAAAACGCTTCTCCGGCTCAACAAAGACAATGTAAAAGCCTTTTCCGTGGCAGCCAAAGACGATTCCACCAAACAAGTGACCGAATTCGCAGCTCAGTTCGACGCCGCTTCCGGCAAATGGAAGATCGAAAAACCGGAAAGTGCGGAAGGCGACGCTTCCCGACTCAACGATTATCTGGGTCAGTTCACCGCATTACAAGTGGATGACTGGTATGAACAGGAAATGGACGCACAACCTGCATTTAATAATCCTACCCTCAAGGCGGTCTTCCAGATGAATGACGGCACGTCCTTGACGCTTCTCCTTGGAGCGGAAAAGAACGGCAATCTCTACGCCTCGGTTTTAAACGACCCGAATAAATATCTGCTTCGGAAATACCGGTTGAACAACCTGAAAAAGAAATGGACGGATCTCAAAGCCGCTCCAGCGGCAGCCGCTTCCGCTGCGCCTGAAAACACGCCAATGACCATGCCGGGAATGCAATAATCGTTTGTTGAATCATTAGAAACGGGGTTGTGTAGAGAGGCGATATATCGCCTCTCTACACAACCCCGTTTTCTTTATCTCACCAAAGAAAAATCGAACAAAGTACGTGAAATACGCTGGCTTCATGACAAGGTTTGCAAAAAAAATGCCCCATAAATAGCTCGTCATATTTCAGACATTTCTATTTATTGCCCTGGTTTTGATAAAGTTGATATGTGGCTGCAGCGCCGACACCAATAACAACACCTTTGGAGACTCATCTTTTTTTATTTATATTCCATGCATGACAAAGAAAGTCCGTGAAGTCATCAGACTGATTGAAAAGGACGGTTGGTACTTGGTTGCAACAAAAGGAAGTCATCGACAATACAAGCACCCGATCAAACCCGGACGAGTGACCATCGCAGGAAATACCGGTCACGACATGGCCGCGGGAACTTATAACAGCGTCTTGAAACAGGCGCAGCTAAAAGGAGAAGATTAATATGAACCGCTTTTTAATTGTTATTGAAAAAGCCGGAAACAATTTCTCCGCCTATTCTCCTGACCTTCCCGGATGCGTCGCAACAGGTGATACGCAAGCAGAAGCTGAAGTCAACATGTACGAAGCAATCCGCATGCACCTTGAAGGCATGAAGGAAGATCATATTCCTATTCCTGAATCTTCATCTATTGCTGAATACATTGCCATAGCGGTCTGAACAAGTAGGCACAAGGCAACGTTACCCCGTATTTGTCAAGGGGTAATGTTTTCTTTATCTCACCAAAGCCAGACGCGTCACAGCCGAACGGCCGGCAGCCGTCACCTTGGCCACATACAAACCGGTCGGCAGATTATCCGCCATCCAATCGTAATTCACCAAGCGGACACCCTTGCCGAAGGTCATGGAATGAACGACCCGTCCGGTCACATCATGTATGGATAAGGTCATGACCGCAGCCGCAGGATTCTGCAGACCCAACCGGAACGCACCGCATGCGGGATTGGGACTCGCAGACAGTGACGGGACAAGCGTTGAAACAAGGCCGCGGCTCTTGCTCACCTCCACAGGAACAAAGCCCTGAGAAGAAACGCTGAAATCATCAAAATCCATGACCAACGCCGCAGCATCATTGCCGTTGCCGATCACCCCGACACTGCCGGAAGCGAATTTATTGGCATCGCTATCCGTGCAGGTTCGCAGAAGCGTGCTGTTTATATAAAGATCCATATTACCATTCGCATGGCTGATTACCTTGAACTGATTATTGGCAGGCAGAATGGAAGTGGACAGCACAGGCGCAAAAAGGGTCGTCACGCCGGTTCGCAGGAACTTAAGCACCGAATAACTCGAGCCATTGACAATGCAAAAGGCATAACCCTGCAGGCTTTGCGTCCCTCCCGCCGTATCGAAAGAGGCGTGAAAAAGCGGGCCGTAAATATTATTCCCCGAACCGCTGATCTTGGAGGTGGAGACCGAGACCGTATCCCCGGTACCGTAGTTTCCATCCGACACCAAAACCGCGAAATTAGAGGAAACAGGCGTGGTCAACCGTAATTTCTCGCCGGATAGCTCAAACGTACCCAGTCCTGCGTAATTCTTCCAGCCGAACAGATCGTCATCCGAAAAATCATCTTCAAAAAAAGAAAGCCCATCGGTTCCCGACACGCCATCCTCCACCACCACATCATCAAAAGCAACGGTCACCACGCCGCTGACAACCAAACCAACCGTGCCGGCACCGGTTACGGACGCATCCACCAGCTCACAGAGCCGCTGATCATTACAGAAAAACGTCAGGGTATCACTTCTCACCACCACTTTCAGACGATTCACGGTCGGAGAAATAAAGGAGTTTCCCTGAAGCCGGTTGTTGAAAAAGTTTTCCGGTACGTTGCCGACCATTTTGGTCGCAATGTAATAGCCGCCCGGATAGACATAAAACTGGTAACCATCCAGATTGTCCTGAGTACGGAAAGAAATGCCGGCCCGGGCATTGGTCCCTGCATTGCTCATTTCCGTGGTCACCGAAAAGGTAAAGTCCGCCTGAGACAACCCGACCCGGACCGCCCATGTATATCCTGTTGCTTCCGTGCAGGAGAGCGTCATTTTTCCACCGCTCAGGTCGTAACTCGCACTGAACAAGGGGTTCCAAAATCCGCCGTCCGTTGAAAAATCATCGCTGACAATAATCTCTGCGTACACCATACCGGCCAAAAGCGCGGCAAACAGGAACACAAATCCTTGCTTCATTCTTTCCTCCTCGATATAAATAATGTGACAATGGAAAACTTTGTGCGCTACTCTAATATATAATTAGATGAGAAATAATGCAAAAAGGTTCAGATTTTCTTGCCTTCCAACTCCACCAAGCAACGAATCGACTCCATTAACTTGCTGAATTTATGCGGCTTAAGAGATTGCGGGCCATCCGAAAAAGCCTCTTCCGGCTTGTGATGAACCTCTATCATCAATCCATCCGCACCCGCCGAAACAGCAGCCTTGGCCAACGGTGCAACCAATTCCCACGTGCCGCCCGCATGACTGGGATCAGCAATGATCGGCAAATGCGACAGCCGCTTGACAACCGGAATCGCTGAAACATCAAACGTATTGCGTGTTGCGGTCTCAAAAGTGCGAATTCCCCGCTCACACAAAATGACCTCTTTGTTGCCCTCGGACATGATATATTCCGCGGACATCAGCCATTCTTCAATCTTGGTCGCCATGCCCCGTTTTAAGAGGACCGGTTTGCGCGTTCGTCCCACCTCCCGTAACAGCGAAAAATTCTGCACATTGCGCGCGCCGATTTGGAGAATATCCGCATACCGGATGCAAATTTCAATTTCCCGTGGGTTCATCACTTCCGTCACTGTGGCCATGCCGGTTTCCTGGGCTGCCAACGCCAACAGTTTCAGTCCCTCTTCTTCCATTCCCTGAAACGCATAAGGGCTGGTTCGCGGCTTGAAGGCACCGCCTCTTAAAATATGAGCCCCTGCCGCCTTGACGGCCTTGGCAACAGTCAATATCTGCTCTTCAGATTCAATGCTGCACGGCCCGGCCATTACCGTAAAATGGCCTTCGCCTATTTTTATTCCCCGGACATCAATGACGGTGGCCGCTTTTTTCAATTCACGTCCCGCCAGTTTAAACGGCTTCAGAATGCGGACCACATCCTCTACGCCGTCCTGGGAAATCAGTATATCCTGACAATCCTTACCCGGTCCCCGCTCATCACCCACGGCACCGATGACCGTACGATCCGTGCCGTAAATGGGATGAGACTGATATCCAAAGGAATGGATTTTCTGGAGAACGTGATCAATTTGTTCCCGACTGGCGCCGGATTTCATAATGACAATCATGGTTCAACCCTCCATACAGCGGCGCAAGGCCTCGTAATACGCTTCACACATGGCATAGACATCCACATCAATCGTGTCATTGATGCGCAGTTTGTCCCCACCCACCCGACCGATTTCCGCTAACGGCACATGGTGCTGCGATGCCACGGCTTTGACCCGTTCCAGGTTTTCCGCACGCACGGAAACCACTACCCGTGACTGCGATTCTGAAAAAAGAATGCGATCCGCACGCAGCCCGCACGCATAATCAACCTGTGCACCCAACAACTTCTCCTTATCGGCAATACAGCTTTCCGCCAAACAAACCGAGAACCCGCCTTCAGAGCAATCGTGGGCCGACTGAAGAAGCCGTTCCTGAGCAGCCTGCAGCACACACGCCTGCAATGCCTTT
>MGVN01000189.1:0-5797 GCA_001800515.1 Elusimicrobia bacterium RIFOXYB2_FULL_49_7
TACCGCCGATGGATGCGGCATCGCCGTCACCCATGATGACAATAACGGACAGGTCCGGACGGGTGGCCTTGATACCCGCAGCAAAGGGAAGAGCGCGGCCGTGGAGGGTATGCACCGTATCACAATCGATGTAAAAAGAAGCGCGGGAGGCACAACCGATGCCGGAAACGATAACCGTCTTCTCCGGATCATATTTTAGCTTATTCAAAGCAGCGAGCAGGGATGTTAAAACAATATGGTTTCCGCATCCCTTACACCAGAGAGTGGGTAGCCGTTCTTCTCGAAAACGGAAAAGAGCAGGTTTCTTGCCCTGAATCATACCCCCCCCTTTAAGGCCCGGAGAAGATGAGCCGGTGTCATGATTTCGCCATTGGCCTGGAGGCAGGCTGTTACCGTTGCGTCGGCTTTAACGCACCGTTCCACTTCCAGCACCAGTTGTCCCATGTTCATTTCAGCGACCAGCAGTCGTTTGCATTGTTGGGCCAAGCGGGAAAGCGTTTGTTTCGGAAAGGGAAAAAGAGTTTTCAGTTGAAGCAGTCCTGCACGCAGCCCTTGTTGTCGCGCCATCTTTACCGCATGGAGTGCGGATCGTGTGGTTATTCCATAGGCAATCACCGCGCACTCCGCATCCTCCAAGAAGAAGGATTCGGTTTGTTCGATGTCCGACAGAAAAGAGGTGATTTTAGTCTTCAGTCGCTCCTGAAAGGTTTGAACCGTATCAGGATGGATAGTTGGAAAGCCGTCTTCACCATGGATGAGGCCGGTGATGCTCACCCGTTTTCCGATTCCCAGCAGCGGTTGAAAGAAGGTTTGTTGCTGTGCGGCAGGGTATTTCGGCAGGCGTATCTTTTCACGAAGGTGAGCAACGCATTCATCGCAGAGCAGAATGACGGGGGTTCGAAAACGGTGGGCCAGTTCAAAAGCGCGTATTGTCAAATCATGCATCTCCTGGACCGATGCGGGGCAGAGAATAATGGGAAAGGTGTCGCCGTGGGCACCGTAAGCTGCGGCCAATACGTCGGATTGAGAGGGCAGGGTAGGAAGTCCGGTGGACGGCCCGCCGCGCATGACATTTATGATGACACAGGGAATTTCAGCCGCGCAACCGTAGCTGATGAGTTCCTGCATGAGCGACAGACCCGGCCCGCTGGTGGCGGTCATGGCGTGCGCACCGACCAGAGAAGCGCCCAAGACGGCAGCCAGCGAGGCGATTTCGTCCTCCATCTGAATGAAATGGCCGCCGGGTAGCTCTTTTAAACGAGCAGAGGCGTTTTCCGCAATTTCGGTGGATGGGGTGATGGGGTAACCGGCAAAGAACGTCATGCCCGCCCGGAGGGCACCCAGCACACACGCTTCAGCTCCTTGAAGGAAAAAGACCGATTCCATTTGTTGCTTGCCTTGTTTGTTCCGGTTTGCTGAAGGCAAAAAAAAGACCGCTTCCGAAGTTGGAAGCGGTCTCACATGGTTGGGGCGGCTGGATTCGAACCAACGATTGCCAGAATCAAAATCTGGTGACTTACCACTTGTCGACGCCCCATCGTTTATGTCGAATAAGGGTTATAAAATACTAACTCAGCGGGATAATTGCAATAATCACAGAATTTGGAATATATCATTTGTTTCTTACCGGATACGAAGCACCTCGCTTCCCCGATCGCCCTGAGGAGGGCGAAGGGACTCAAATCGGGCGGCATAACGCTCCCGTGCGGGCAATATATAACGGAGAGTGGCGTTGCTCCACGCAAAACGGTCCAATACCACATGGGTGACCCTTTTGATCCGGCAATAGGCCATGACCGAATCCGGATTCGGCGTCAGAGGAATGGACACACTTTTGCGATCCGATTTCAGGTAAAACAGATAGGGACTTCGGGTGCAGAAAACAGCGGTGGTGTCTGTATGGGTTTTGGCCCATTCCGCAGCCCGATAATAATCAATCCAATCTTCGGTCAGGGGCATGCGGCTCTTACGAAAAGCCTCACCGAAATTAAGCAGGGAAAATAAAAGCATTATCCCAAGCATCAATTTGCCAAAACGGGGCTGAATATCCGGATGGAGAAAAGCAGTAGAAGCATAGGACAGATTGCGTAGCAGCATCATATAAAGTATGGGTATCAAGGGAATGAGAAAACGGGAACCCGACCAGACCCGCGGCCACAGAAGCAGAATTCCGGCATAAAAGACCAGAAAGATGAGAAGGAAAAGATCCGGATGAGAAGCGAGAGCCCGTTTGGGCGGATAAAAGAGGAGAAGCGAAATGAGAGAAACGGAAAAGACGATAAAACTGGAAGGCGAAAGTCCGCCCATATCCTCCATGAATGAAAGCAATGTCATTTGAATGACCTGGCTCAGATAAAAAGAACCATTGTCCCAGACTCGTTTAAGTAAATCCAGAGGAGAAGAAAGGCCAAGATGAGGGGCATACGGGTCTTTCAATAACAACAAGCGGCCATACCCGCCGCTATCGGCCATCTGCGCCTTATGCCAAAGATAGAACAGGATAAATACCGCAATCATGATGATGGCCGGCCACATTTTCCGACGATAAAAGAGAATGGCCAGTAATGCGAGCAGAGAGGCAACACCTGCCGTCCGGACAAAAACCGTAGCCATCAGAAGCAGAGCAGCCATGGCCAGTGAAAATGGATTGCCTGACTCCAAATAGCGTAAAAAGAAAAGAATCCCTCCTAATAACAAAGCGGTAAAAAGGGGTTCAGACATCATGGCGCCCACACTGTCCAGAAGCCAGAAATTGGATAGGGTGAGAAAAAGGGCGCTCCAGAGATAGGCTCCCTGCAAAAATCGGGCGGCTAAAAGATAAAACAGCAGTATCAGAACAGCCCAGAGTCCCACCATGGCCAGTTGCAATAGCAACAGATGAAACCCGAAACACCGAATAACGAAGGAAAGGAAAAAAGGGAAGCCCATGGGAAATTGATCGCTCTTGGGCTGGTCCGGATCATTGATGAACCGAAGGCCATGACCTTGCGCAAGCGATTTGGCCAGGCAGATATATCCGCCGTTATCACCGTTGGTGGACAGCTCCTTCTGATAGGTCAGCAGGCCCAGGACAATGGCCAGCAGGGGCAGGAGTATCAGCGCGCGCCAGGAAAGAGTGGTTTTATCCATTAAGTGTTATCAGTAAAAAAGCGAATCCGCCGAAAAAATCGTCTTATGCGGCCACCGATCCGACAGCCCTCCTTCAACCCCTTCCGGAAACGCCAGACGGGCCATCAACCATCTCATCCGAACCGGAGAATAATGAATCGATGAATATCCTTCCCGCCCATCATATCCATTATAGGGATCAGCCGCTTCCTGTTCCAGATTCTGAGCGGCCGTGGTATCCAATAACACCTGCCGAAAAAGAGTGCTGTCCTGATCTAATAAAAAGGAGGCCACTTGTCCGGCCGCCGCATCGGATGCCACAAAACAGAGGGCCGCTCCATATTCCTGCTTAAGCCGAACGAGACGGTTAAAATAGAGCCGTGCCGAAGGAACCCCATAGAACGCATTCGAGATCATCTGTCGAGACAATCTTACCCCACGATTTTCCATGTCCGCCCAGGGAAAGAAACAAACCGTCATCCCTTTTTTCAGTGCGATTGCAATCAGCCCCGTATCGGATGACAGTAACGAATCATTGAAAGCGATTTTCTCCAGAACCAACACCCCTGCTGCGGCCATTCTCTCACGTCGCACTTCAATCCACCCTCCTGAGACCGGGTCTCTGGGATTAAACACTCCCTGCCGAACGGCAAATCCGGGTGGGCTGGGCAGTTTATCATAGGAGGGGTCCATCTCTTTGCCTACCACTCGGAAAGCCGCATGGAATACCGACGTGTCCGGTTTGAACTGGCGGTTGATTTCAGATAAGGTGGCCAGAAGCGGTGGGGAAACAGAAGCCAGATTTTCCGATCCAATCACCACATGACTACGGACATCCTGTTCGGATAGAGGCCTAAAACGAATGGGATAGGTCGGCCGGATATTATCAGACAAAGCAAAGGATTGTAAAAAACCATCCAGTGCGGACGGCAGGACGAACTGAATCAAGGAATCGCTGTTGTTCGCCGTAAAAGCAATCCCCTTGGTTTGTGCGGCCAGATGGGTCATCCATCCGTTCTGATCCGGTGATAAGGCGAGATAAAAACGGTTAGGCGTAGCGGTTGCCGATAAAAGATTTTCCATGGAGCTAAGACCCGCCAGACCGGGAACAAGGGATTGCAAGGGAATCTCAGGCCGAAGAATCAAATCATCAAATGAAGTCGGGCCATTGACATAAAGAACAGCCTGGATGGTCGAATCCAGTAAACTCGCGTAAAGTGCCGTATAAGCATCCTGATCCAATGCGACAACGGCTTTGGGGCTCACGCCTCCTGCCACCTGATTTAAATAATCGAGACTGCTGACGGCTTCGGAAAGGGGGTAAAAGGCGGGTGCAAAACCGTCGGCCAGGGTTTGGACGGCAGCCGCAGAATGAGAAAAACCGGCCCCTATCCTTTCCCCTGTCCCGGCATTATCAAAGGCCAATACCGCACAACCCCGTCGGGCGAAGTTTTCCGCCAGGTTAACGGAAACCGGAAGTGTTTTACCCTCCGCATGATTGCCTGAGAGCAATAGAATGGCGGCGGCGATACCTTGATTAGAGTGCTCCGAACCCCTATCGGGAAGATAAAGATTAGCGGGGATGACTTCCCCAAAAGGTCCGCTGAGGAGCAGAGGCGTCAGGATAAAACCCTGCCCTTGAACGGAGGCCATGGCCTGATAGCGGGGAGGAGGTAAGGCGGTCATCGGATCAATCGGGAAAGCGGTTTTGATGAAACGAAGCAAGGCGGCGCGATTTGTCAAAGCACGGGTTTTCCATTCCAAGGGATAAGAGGAGAGAAAAAGTGTTCCATCACCTGCAGCTACGGGGTGTTGCTCAATCCGGAAAAGCGCACTCTGACCGCTGCGAACCATCTGTGACAGTCCGAGCGGCCGAACCATGGCCGGATCCGACAGAAAACGAAGATAAGGCCTGCGATTATATTCCGGATAATCGGCGAGCAGATAATCAGCCCCGGCTTGACGGGCATACTCCAGAAGAAGGGGAAATGAGGTGATGGAATCCGGCAGTGCGAGAGGGTGCCGTCCCGTCCGTTCCGGTAACAGCGGTCGTTCCGAAAGAATACGGCTTTCCTTAGGCGTTTCATGGATGATCCAATTGGCGATATCCATCAGATGACGCGGCTCGCCTTGTGAAATGGCGCTGATGCGATCCAGATTCCGGAAAAAGGTGAAAAGCGTTGCACCCGCGAAAAGCAGCGGCAGTAGCCAGGTGAAACGGCCGCGTAACAACCGACCACCCGCGCCGGAGGTGATGGGGTAAACCGCGAGCGGGACATAAAACAGGATGAGGGCAAAGGAATAGAGCGGGTTCGGCTTAAAAAAGGCAAGGCTCACGAAGAGCAGCAGTCCTAAGCCGAAAAAGGCGAGTCGGCGACGAGGTTGTTTTTCCAGGAAAAGAAGAAAGAGCCCGAACAGCGCGAAAAGTCCGAGTCCCCAACCGAGCAGGATATCGATGTCCATAAGTAATCGGTAGTAGAGTCCCTTTAGATGGGTGAAAAAAGGGTTATTTCCGCCCAGATCGATCAAAGGAAGGGTGGAAAACAGGGGAGATCCCGCTTTCCGGACCAGAAAAACAAAGAAAAGAAAGGTGATCAGAAAAACGCCGGAAAATATCAGCCCGGAAAACAAGGGCTGTTTTTCCTTCTCTGTTTTTAAGACGAAAAGGGAAATCCAGAAAAAGGGGAGG
>MGVN01000189.1:5815-32063 GCA_001800515.1 Elusimicrobia bacterium RIFOXYB2_FULL_49_7
GGCATACGTAAAAAGACCAAGGAGCGACAGCAGGGTCAGCAGGAGGAAAAGCGGTGCCAGACAGGCGGTGTAGGTGTATTCAAAATAGACTGTGTTGGTGGAGACAAGAATCAGGGACACGACGGCGGTTGCCGTGCCGAAAAGCCGTCGGAGAAGGTAATAGGCGGCCAACAAGGCGCCTGTGCCGCAAAGGGTATTGACGAGAAGAGCATTCTTCAGGATGTCCGGCCCATTGAACAACCCGGTCAAAGCCACCACCAGGGGATAAACCGGCCCTTCCAGTCCCAGGGTGAGGCGATCGAATCGGCCGGCCAGCAGTGCGCGTATGACCGGTTGGATCCCGGAAAGAAAATGTTCTTCAAAACCGTAGTTGCCGAAATTATTGTAGAAATAGGTGATACGGTTGGTATAGATGAAGAAAAGCGCGGTAATCAGAAAGGGAAGGAAGAGCAACAGTTCCCGGATGAGTCCGGTCTCGTGCCGAAGTTCATGATAGATGAGTTTCAAGCCGGACCATTGGGACCGAAAGGTCTTTTTGAGCAGAAGCCACTGTTCATCGGGCTTTTGTTTCGGGGCTTTTTTTTGATCCGCCATGAAGAGGTTTTCTGAAAAGAAAAATAGTCATACGGATGGATAAAAGCCAGTCAATTTTCATTGTGAAGTAGGCAACGCAATGGCGAAATATTTATACTATAGAGTAGTCGACTTCAAACTCAGTGCAGGAGCAAGCCATGCCTATCATCACGACCCCGGCTAACCCATGAAACTGGATTGTCATATCCATATTCTGGAGGGTAAGTCGGACCGGGCGGATTTTCGGAAACGACTGAAAGCGAGCGGTTTGGATGGAGGGGTCCTGATTTCCCCGCCGCCTCCTTGTTTTCCCACCCTCTGCCGGCCCCAACCTGCGGAAGTGCGGCTCAAGCAGCTCCTGTTTTGGACAACGGGAGCTCCTCATCTCTATCCTTTTTTTTGGGTGGATCCGCTTGAAAAAGGGGCGCTTCATCAAGTGGATAAGGCCGCGGTATCGGGTGTCAGCGGTTTTAAAATCATCTGTGATCATTTTCCGCCGGGCCATCCCAAGGCGATGGCGGTTTATCGCCGGATTGCCTCGCACAACAAGCCCATCCTTTTTCATTCCGGGATCCTATGGGACGGGAAGTCCTCTTCCTCTTTCAATCGACCGGGGGAATTCGAAGCGCTTCTGGAAATCGATCGCCTTCGTTTCGCGCTGGCCCATCTTGCCTGGCCGTGGTGCGACGAACTGATTGCCGTATACGGAAAATTTCAGAGTGCCTATGCTTTGCGCAAGGAACTCTCCGTGGAAATGTTTATGGACATCACGCCCGGGACCCCGCCTTTGTTCAGGCAAGAGGCGTTGACAAAATTGCTTAAGACCGGTTATGATGTGGAAAACAATGTGATGTTCGGATCGGATTGCCGAACTAATGTGTATAATAACGATTGGACCCTTTCCTGGTTGTCGCGGGATCGGGCGATTTACCGGAAACTGCGTATTCCCGCAAGAATCGTATCTAAAATCCACGGGGAAAATCTGCTTCGTTTTCTGGGACTGAAAAAGGGGTTACTCCGTCGAACCGGGTTGCGGCCCGGTGAATATTGAACAGTGCAGCAAAACCCGTTTCCGGTCCATGAATCAATCGATTATATTATATTATTGTAATAATATGCCTCCCCTATTGTGTACAGAGGCATTTTAAATTTAAGGAAATATCATGGCCGATGACATAATGCCTCTTGAGCCGACGGATGTGCCTGTTTCTCTACCGGTCGAGGAATGGACTGACCCGGAGCTCTATAAGTCTCCTAAAGATGACCGTCTGACCGTGGAAGTCACCTTTCGCGGTTACAAAAAGATTTTCTATCACGTTAATCGTCGGGCAGAGATACATCTCCATGATTCCGTTGTTGCCGACGTTGACAAAGGCCATGATTTGGGCCGTGTTACACTGACCGGGCACTTGGCGGAACTGAAAAAAGGGATGACCGACGGTCACAACATCATCCGAAAGGCCACCCCGGACGACCTGGCTAAACGGGAGCGGTTAAATGAGGACGAAAAAGCGGCCTTTAAGGTGGGCAATGAGCGGATTGCCGCGCGCAATTTGGACATGAATCTGGTGGAGGTCGAAAAACAATTCGACGAATCCAAAATGATTTTTTATTTTCTGGCCGAGCAACGTATCGATTTCCGTGAGCTGGTCAAGGAATTGGCCGGTATTTTTAAGACACGCATCGAACTTCGTCAAATAGGCGTTCGCGACGAGGCCAAACGGGTAGGCGGCATCGGTGTTTGCGGTCTGATGCTCTGTTGCTCCTGTTATCTGAAGAATTTTGAACAGATTTCCACCCAGATGGCCCGGGTGCAGCATTTGGCCATCAATCAGAGCAAGCTCTCCGGGTCTTGCGGCCGTCTTAAATGTTGTCTTAAATATGAACTTGCCTTTTATGAGGAGATGAACCGTTTAATGCCGGAGATGGGCAGTACCATTGTGACGGCAAAAGGACCGGCCACTGTCACCGGCTTGAACGTGCTGCAGAATCTGGTTAAAGTCCGTTATGCTGAAACCGGGACCGAGGAGCAGATTGCCCCTCCGGCCAAGACATAAACCCGACTTGCAGTGTCTTATCCGGTGACGCCGGGTTAGGAAAAAGGACAATGGAAAGAACCCTGGTAACCGCAGCATTACCCTATGCCAACGGCCCGCTGCACATCGGCCATATTGCAGGCGCCTATCTGCCCGCGGATGTTTACGTCCGCCACTGCCGTGCTCAGAAACGGGACGTGGTCTTCATTTGCGGTACGGATGAGCACGGCGTACCCATCACCCTGGCTGCGGAAAAACGCAACATCACCCCCAAGGCCTTTGTGGACGAAGTCCACAACCAAATGGAGACCACCTTTGCGCGGTTGGGCATCTCCTTTGACAATTTCTCGGGTACGGCCCGTCCCAATCATTATGCGATCACCTCGGATTTTTTTCTGACACTGGACAAAAAAGGGTATCTCGAAAAAAAGAGTTTACACCAGCTCTACTGTCGCCATTGCGCCCGTTTTTTACCCGACCGTTACGTGGAAGGGAGTTGTCCCCGCTGCAAACAACCCGGTGCGAGGGGTGACCAGTGCGAAAAATGCGGCAGCGACCTTGACCCGACCGAACTGCTTTCCCCTTTGTGCAAGATTTGCGGTCAAGTGCCGATATTGAAGGAGACCTTCCATTGGTTTCTGAAGCTGTCGGTCTTTGAAAAACCGCTTACCGATTGGCTGGAGTCCAAAAAAGCGCTGTGGAAAGAGAATGTGATCCATTTCTGCGAAGGGTTATTGAAGGCGGGCTTGCCGGATCGTGCCATTACGCGGGACATGGAATGGGGCGTGCCCGTGCCGCTTCCCGAAGGCAAGGGCAAGGTGATTTACGTCTGGTTCGATGCGCCCATCGGATATATTTCCGCCACCCAGGAGTGGGCGGCCCGAAAAGGGGAACCCGATCTCTGGAAGAAATATTGGCGGGATCCGGATGCCCGCCTCATCCATTTCATCGGCAAGGACAACATCGTCTTCCATTCCATCATGTGGCCGGCCGTGCTGATGGGCGTATCCGGTTATGTGCTGCCCACCCATATTCCGGCCAACGAATTTCTGAATCTCGAAGGGGAAAAAGTGAGCACCAGCCGGGGGTATGCCATCTGGGTTCATGAGTTCCTGGAGGATTTTCAGGCGGATTCGCTCCGTTATTACCTGGCCTCCATTGCCCCGGAAAGCAAGGATGCCGATTTTTCCCTGAAGGAATTTCAAGCGGCGCACAATAATGAATTGGCCGATATTTTAGGTAACTTTGTCAATCGAACCGTCACGTTTGCTCACAAGTATTTCAATGGGACGATGCCGTCGGCCGCCCCGGATGCGGAAAGCGAAAGAATTTTTATCGCCATTCAAAAATGCACTGCGGATTTGGCTGACGCGTTTGATCACTTCCAGGTGCGCAAAAGCTGTGTCCTGCTCCTGGATCTCTGCCGTGAGGCCAATAAATACTTCAATGACCGCGCTCCTTGGAAGAGCCGCAAAGATAACCTGCCTCACTGCGGAGAGACGGTGCGGGTTTGTCTTCATCTCATCCATGCCTTGTCTACGCTATGCGTTCCCCTTTTGCCTTTTACCGCGGAAAAGATGGCCGCCCTTTTTCCGCAATCGCTGGCGGAGGGTTCACCGGTGGGCTCTGTCGGCATTCTTTTTGCCAAGATAGAAGATGAACAGATTGATAAATGGATTCAAATACTTCGGGCGCTGAAAAAATGAGCCCTCCGGTCGAGAACGGGCTCAAGATTGAATTGAAGCGAAAAGGCATTCATCTTTTCGCCCTCATCATTCCGGTCGGCCTTTTCTTGTTTCCGGCTTCCTTTTCCCTGCCCCTTTTGTTCTCGGTTACCGTGCTCTTTTTGCTGGTTGACTTGCTGAGACTTTATTTTTTGCCGGTCCGTGGTCTTTTTCTGCGGTTTTTCTCCTCCCTGCTTCGTCCGCATGAAGCCTACCGTTTTACCGGTTCCACGGCGCTTCTATTATCGGCTTCGGCGTGCACGGCCGGCTTTCTCTGTTTGAATCGTGAAACGGTTCTTCTGCCGCTTCAGCGTATCGCACTTTTCTACGTGTTTTCCTTTCTCATTCTCGGGGATGCGGCTGCCGCCGTGTTCGGCAAACGATTCGGTCGCCGGAAAATTCTGGGTCAAAAGAGCGTGGCGGGAAGTGTCGCTTGTTTCATCACCTGTCTTCTCATTGCCGGGATGAGTGTGCCGCTGGTTCATCCGACGGCCGGTTTTTTCTTCCCGATTCTATTCACCGCCCTGCTGACCACCTTTCTGGAAGCGCTGCCCTTCCGTCTGGATGACAATCTTTTAGTGCCGCCCGTGACTTGTCCCGTCTTTTATATCCTGATAGCCCGGGGAGGTCTGGCATGAAAATCCTCATGCTCCTGGTTATTCTGGTTGCCGCGCTGTCGGCCAAAAATCTATCCCTGGGTTTTTTGGATATCCAATATCAGGGGGACGACGGCGGCAAAGCTTGGATCGGCTCCTTTTTGGAGGAGGCGCTCCGATATGATCTGTCTGCCCAGGAAAACGTCTCCGTTTTACCTGCGTGCCAGATGGCCATCCACCGGCGCAATCACAAGAAAGGCAATAAGCCTTCCGATATCTATCTGTTCGGGGCCGTGCTGGATTTCGATTATTTTATTTCCGGTGATTTCAATCTGTCCGGTAAACGGGTACGGGGAAGTCTGTCGCTCTGGAATCTCCGCAAACAAAACCGCAAAGAAATTCCTTTTTCCGGTCCGGAGGACAGTTTGTTTGATTGTGCGGCTCGCACCGCCCGCGAGCTGATCGCTTTACTGGTGCCCGAACAGTCTTTTGTGATGCCGGTGCTTCCCTGTCAACGCTCTGAAACCTTCGGTGTTTTTGCCAAAGCGGTCCGGGCAGATGCGGAAGGGCAGCTGCCCGAAGCGCTTTATGGTGCGCAACGTGCCCTTGAACTGGAGCCCGCTTTCCGTCTCGATCAGTTGTTGCTCATCGATCTTCTGGTTGAAGCCGGGGATCCGTCCGCTGCGCTTTCGGAATCCGAAAAAGCCGTCAAACTTTTTCCGGATGACTGTCTCTGCCGGGCCAAGAATGCGTTTCTGTTGTCCCAGGTGGGACGGGTCGATCGGGCCGTCAAACTGGTCCGCGAGATGAAGGGCGAATGCGGAGCGAATAGCGATTTCAACGAAGCGGCCGGACGCATCTATCTGCGGAGCGGATTTTATCCCATTGCGATATCCTTCTTTGTCAAGGCTATTACAAAATGCCCGGGCGTGACCGGGCTGTATGCCGGATTGGGTAAAGCCTATCTCTATTCCGAAAACGGTGCTAAAGCGGTCGACATTTTAGAGTTAGCGGTCCGGTTTGAGCCCGACAATCTGGACTACCTTAATCTGTTGGCGCTTGCTTATCGTAATAACGGCAACATCAGTCAGGCGGTTAAGATTCTCGAGGAAGCCTCTGTCCGAACATCCGGCAATCTTCCGGTTCTTTTAACTCTGGCTTCCTGTTATACCCGCCTCGGCTGGCATAAAAAGGCCTTTCAAATCCTTGAACAGGGGCTGCTGTGGTATCCGAATTCACCGGATTTGCTGTCCAGTATGGGCGTGGTCTACATGGAATCCGGCGATTTTCCAAAAGCCGATGATTATTTAAAGCGGGCACTGGTTCTGAATCCCAAGGGGCGCTCTCTTTTGAACAATATGGGAGTGCTGTTGATGAAGAAAAATGATTTGAAGGGCGCGGAAGCGTATCTTCAGAAAGCCATTGATGCCGGCGAACCGGAGGCGGACGTTTTCTTCAACCTGGGCCTGGTCGAACAGCGGTTGGGGAATATCGCTCAAGCGGAAAAAAACCTTCTGCTGGCGCTTGAGACCGCGCCGGGTAATAAAGAGACGCGTCGGCGGCTCATCGAACTGTATCAGGAAAAGAAGGAACCGGACAAGGCCCTTTCCATGTTATCCGAATTGATTGCCCTTGATCCGCAGGACTACCCGTCCAAAATGGCGTATGCGCGGCTTTTAACCGGATTGAACCGTGACGAAGAAGGTATCAGCGTCCTCGAGGATGTGGTGAAGAATAATCCCGGGAACAAGGAATATCTTTTTTCTTTGGCCGAAGCGTACGCCCGAATCGGCTGGTATGATGTGGCTATCCTGAAGCTTGAAAAAATCATTTCTGAAAACAATAAAAACTGCGATTTCCTTTCCCTCTTGGGCCGGTTATATTATCTGAAAGCCACCGGGGGTCGCAAGACCGCTGACGAGCTTTGCGGTAAGGCATTGTATACCCTGAAAAACGCCTACCAACTGGATCCGGCTCATCCTCAAGCGCTATTTTGGTACGCCAAGGCATTGGATCACTGTAAAAAAGATGTCGAAGGTGCTCGAGCGCTTTTTCAGCGTTGCTTGGACAAAGAACTGCCGCCGGAATTGAAAAAAGAGGCTGCTGAGTATGTCAAGCGGAGATCGGGTATCCGGTAAAATCGTTGACAATCACCTCTTGCTTTGTGCTTGAATTGACCTTTGGGGTTATCCTATTTTACAATAGGAGCGTATCATGCTATTGTTGAAAAATATCATCCTGAATCCTAATCGGGAAGTGCGGCCGGCGGTTGTCACATTGTGTGTGGCATTCCTGATTTTAGTGCTGACCTTTTCAATTTTTCAGACAAGCCTTCTGGTTATGTCGGCTTTTGATATTGCCGCGCCGGTATGGCTGGGAGATTTTCTGACCCACTCGGCGAATCAGATAATGGACACCTTTTATGGCCGTTGATCGCGGTTTTCTATTTATCGTTCCGGCGATCATCCTTCTTTTACTCCTCCTTTATCGGATGGTCTGGATTCACCGTCGTCTTGCCAAGACCCGTAATATTGCCGAAACCCTCTATGATGCCTTGAACACCTCCTTCAAGGAGCTGTTTCAAGACCTTACCGAAGGTCACGATTTGGACTGGACGCGGGAAATCCTTTATGAAAGCCCGCCGCGCAAGGGAGATTTGGATGGTCTGATTTCCTCATTCAAAGGGCTTCTGAACCGCCAGGTCTCTTTATTTCAGTCAAAGAATCGCCGTATCCGTGAGTTGAACGAAAGGATTCTGGTTTCCAAAAAGCAGCTGGAAGCGGTTTTCGATATTTTAAATGACGGACTCTGCATCGTTGATTCCGACTTCCGTATCGTTCGCTTGAACCGTGCTTTTGCCGAAATCTGCGGCCAGGAGATTAAGAATCTCTTGGGGGCCCATAGTCATGAAGTCTTTCCGGGCCTGCCGAAGAACAAACTTACCGGCCCATTACAGAAAAGCTTTGAAACCATGGAGCGTACTTCGGAAATAAAATTTGAGATCAACGCCCCGGATGGCAAGCGGTATTTCTCCTACACCACCTTTCCCATTTCCAAAGAAGGCCGCGTTGAGTATGTCGTAGAGCTTTTCCGTAACGTCACCGTGGAAAAGAAAATCAGCGACCAGCTCATTCGTTCCGCCAACCTGGCCACCATCGGCACGATGATTACCGGTATCGCTCACGAGATGAACAACCCGTTGTCCGGTATTTCGGGATGCGCACAGAATATGCTTTCCATGCCCGAGGTTTTCGGCATGAATGACAAGGGCATGGAACGTGTTCGGGATATCGTAGAGTGTGCCAACCGAGCCGAGACCATTCTAAAGGATCTGCTTGATCTGTCACGCAAGAAGGAAAGTCAGTTCGTGATCACCAATATTGTTCCGGTCATCGAGAAATCGCTTAAATCCATCCACCTGAACGGTTTCGATCGAATCCGCAGTCGTATCACGATGGCCCCGGAGGTCAAGCCGCTGGTCAACTGTGATCCCGCGAGGCTGATGCAGGTTTTCATCAATCTCTTGACAAATGCGTCGTTATCGGTTCTGGAGAAAGAGGGGCGAGTACCCCGAGAAAAGGATTATGTTCCCCGAATCGATGTTCTTCTCGGGCAGGACGGTTCCTATCTGACCGTCGCCTTCACGGACAACGGAATCGGCATCTCTTCGGACAAGATATCCTATATCTTTGATCCCTTTTATTCGACCCGGCCGCCGGGACAAGGGACAGGGCTCGGACTCTCCATTTGTAGTAAGATCATGCTTGAACACAGCGGCCGCCTATATGCAGAGAGCGCGGACAACAAAACAACTTTTACCGTGGAGCTGCCTCTTCACAAACCCTTATGAAAAAACAGTCGATCTTAATCGTCGATGACGAAAAACTGGTGCGGGAGATGATCGCCGATTTCCTGGAACAGGAGTATCAGGTGGTTACGGCTGAGAACGCCGATGAAGCTCTCAAACGACCGGATCTGGGCTGCTTTGATCTGGTTTTGTCGGACATCAATATGCCGGGGTTGGCCGGGTATGAATTCCTGAAACGGGTGAAGGTTAAATTCCCTTCCGTCAAGACCGTGCTCATGACCGCTTATAATGTCGATGATTATGTGCGCATGGCCAAGACCCACGGCATCTGTAATATCATCAGCAAGACCGTTCCCTTCAATTTCAGCGAACTGTTGACCATGGTCCGTTCGCTCATCCGTGAGGAGGTTTTCGGCATTGAGAAATATCTGCAAGCCGATGGTAAGGTGGTTCGGGAATACGTGATCAAAGACAGCGCCGAGGCTAAAGGGGTGCGGGAGGATATCCTGAAACTTTTTGAGAAAGAGGTCAGGGATACCGGCGAGCTCCGGCTGGTACTCGACGAAATCGTCACGAATGCACTATATCATTCCGTTAAAAATCCCGAAGGGGATGAGAAATACCGCGAATTTTCGTCCGTTCAACTGAAACCGGATGAATATATTCGCATTGTCTGTGCGCTGGACAGCGAAAAGTACGGGGTTTCTATTGTGGATCAGCAGGGTACCCTGACCCGGGACATGGTACTGTACAAAATAGACCGTCACATCCGAGGCGAAGGAGTGCTGGATGATGACGGACGGGGTCTTTTTATGACGCGGGTCTTTGCAGACCGGCTCATCATTAATATTGCACCCAAGAAAAAAACGGAAATCATCATTTTCAATTACCGCGACAAACTCTACAAAGGGTTCAAACCGCTCTACATCAACGAATTGTAATCATGCACGCCGAACAAAGCATCCTTGATTTCTTCAGACGTTATCCTCTTATTTATCTGCCGCTCTTTATCCTGGCCGTCTATCTTGCGGTCGTCCTTATCCGGCAAATCTTTCTGAAGCTCCTGGCCGTGGTGATCATCGTCTTTGCGGCCTGGGTGGGCTATTTTGCCTTTATTGCGGACAACCATACCGGTCGGAGCGGCCTGTCGAGTTGGAAGGATCGCACCTTAGTCTATGCCGCGGAAATGGGCAACAAGGTGTTGAACTGGATTCGTCCGGACGATTCCGACAAAAAATAATCAGGTACACACCGTCGCGTATGTCGAAAAATCGATCCAATCCTGAAAAAGAAGAGCGGGCGGTTGGGCGCCGCGCGCGTAAGAGAAAAGCGATCCCTGGTCCAGGACCGGACCCATTGCCCGCCAAGCCAGTTCGGTTTCCTCCCCGCCCACAAAAAGCGTCTGATCATTGTTCATTACATCCAGCAACAGTCTTTCATAAGACTCGGGCATATTGTGATTCGCCGATTCATGGAAGCAGAAGCGCAAGGCTGTTTCCGACACCTTGTCTTTTCCGGCAGGCAGACCGGAGAGGGTCAGTACCACCCCGGCATGGGGCTGGATGTTGAAGATGATTCGGTTGGGCGGCAGCGTGTTTTCCGCATTGTAGAGGGTGGGCGGCAGTGTCTTGAAGACCACGCCGATTTCGGTTCCCTTGCGATTCAGCGCCTTGCCGGTGCGCAAAAAGATAGGAACATCGGCCCAGCGGGGATGGGTGATGGCCAGGCTCATTTCCACTGCCGTCTCGGTCTGCGATCCGGGCCGTACCCCTTTTTCATGCTCATAACCTTCATATTGAAATCGGCGGCACAACCGAATGGAAAGCGTTCGCAGGATCTCCATCTTGCTTTCCCGGATAGCGACAGCGGAAAGTGAGGAGGGCACGTCCATCGTCAGCAGGCAGAGCAGCTGAAGGAGATGATTCTGCACCATGTCACGGAGAATACCTGCCTCGTCAAAATAAGCGCCGCGACCGACAATGGTATCACTCTCCAAGGCGTTGATCTGAATATTGGCGATATGGTCCCGATTCCAGAGCGGTTCGAAACAGGCATTGGCAAAACGGAAGGCAAGGATGTTTTGGACTGCCGCCTTGGCCAGGTAATGGTCGATTCGAAAAAGGCGCTCTTCCGGGAACAGGCGAAGCAGCTCGGTATTCAGTCGCTTCGCGGAATCAAGATCGTATCCGAAAGGCTTTTCAACCACCAGGACCGCTTCTTCACCGAACCCTTCCTCGCGAATGGCTTGAGCGGTTGCAACATAGACGGACGGCGGCAGGGCCATGAAAAAGACAACCCGCGAGAATTCCCCCAAACCGGCGAGAAAACCCTTTAGTCCCGTTAAGCCGATATGGTAAAAAAGGCGTTCGGCCATGGAACCGGCTTCCGGAAAACGGGCGCGGAAAGTCTCATGAGAAAAAGAGGCGCGGCCGGACCCGATAATGACCAAGTTGCGGGTAAGACAACCATCCTGGCACATTCGCATCAGTGCGGGCAGCAGCTTACGTTGAGTGAGATCGCCTGAGGCGCCCAGAATGACGATGGCCTGGGGAAGGGTTTTCATCCGAATTTTTCGGTGTCCGCGAAAAGATTCTTTTCGGCAATGAGGATGGTTTTGGGGCGCTGTCGAATGAGTCGTCCGGCCGGCAGCGAGGAATCGCCTGCGAGGATGCGCGGAATCAGCGGCGCCTTTTCAGGGCCGAAAAGAAGAATCACCGCTTCCTTGGCCCGCACCAAAACTTCGAGGGAAAGGGTAATGCGGGCATGAGGCAATAACGGACTGTGGGTTTCCAGCACGGAATGACCGGTTTCATTGATTCGGGGATCGTTTGGAAAAAGCGAGGCGATGTGGCCGTCCGCTCCTACGCCCAGGAAAACGAGGTCAAACAAAGGCAAGCCCGGTCCCATTTCTTGCTCAAGCAGCTTACGGTAGGATTCCGCTGACGCGGCAAAATGATCGCGCGACCCGGTTGCCCCCCACGGCTGAAAAAGAAAGCGATCCGCCATACCCCAGTTGCTTTCCGGATCGGTTATGGGGACCTGCCGTTCATCCACCGGGAAAAAACGGCTCAGAGTAGGATGGGGTTGTTGGCCCCAAAAGGGATAAACAGGGGCATAAGTTTTTCCGCCTGAAAGTGCCACGCTCCCCGGCCGCATGAAGGAGAAGGATTTTTCCGCCATTTCAGGCAACCCATCCACTTTAATAATCTCCAGTGTGATCATGGCTCCTCCGTGATGATCGGGAAAACGCGGACATTCTTCAGATGGTCCGCCAGTCGCAGCAATAATGCACGTTCATCACGTTGGCGCTCTTGCAGCGAAAGGAGGAGCGACTGTACTTCTGGCACCTGTTCGTCCGGCGGCTTGGCGTACCATGCGTCCAATATCTCCTCGTGTTTCAGAATGGTAGGCAAAAACGTATTGACCACCGTTAGGGTATCCGGCATGGCTTCGCTGGACGCAGGGAGGGGATCCATAAAACGGATATTGGCGGTTTGGGGTAATCGGTCGGGAAACGGAAACCGATATGCCTCTTGTGTCGATGTTTCCGACGGACCGTTTTTTATCCGGTTTTGCAGATAATCGTCGCATCGGTCGAGGCGGTGATTTACATTTTCGCAAAGGGCCATTAAAAAAAGCTGCGTATTGGCTTCGGTAAGAGAATCAACGGCCAGGGCAATGCTGTCGCGAAGAGCACGTTCCAATTCCGCTGTCTTGGCAAGGGTTTTGTGAGGGGCCATGGGATAATGGCTGATTTTTAGTTTTCTCGATTGATAAAATCGTCGTAGAGGATTTCCAGGTCGTTTTTATGTTTAAGTTCCTCATCGGCCAGTTTTTTCATGAAGGCTTGTTTCTCAGGTTCCTGAAAAATGCGGGCCAGGTCCGTATAGAGTGCACAGGATTTCATTTCCGCTTTGATGGCGAATATCAGTGCTTCCTGAACCGTGGAACTTGACCGGAGCTTGACGGTCATGAGATAATCGCCTATTTTCAGGTCCCTGGTCTGGGGCGTGCTGTTCAGGGTCGAGAGTTGACCGGCATTAAAGTCCCGCAGCCGTTTCTCATGGCCCCTTTCCATATCCGCCATATCCAGAAGCATCTGTGCGGCCCCTTTGTCCGACATTCTTCCGGCCATGGCCGTATAGAGTTCAACTGCTTGTTGTTCCTCGCTGATGGCGAAATCGATCAGTTCCTGGATGTTCTTTTCAGCCATGGATGGCTCCTTTTCTCTTTGCCAGGCGCCAGCCTGTATGTGTTTCCGTCTCTCTTTTTCCGCATAGCCCCGGATTTTATAGGCTGCATCCCGCAGAATGCCGTATAATACGCCGCAGGAATTATCGTCCCGCTCCAGGTCTCCCTTGTCCGCAAGTGCAGAAAGCTCATGGGAGAGCTTGATTGCTTTTCGAATGTTGTCATTCATTGCCTTCATGGCAACGTTCCTATAAAATAGTTCTTTCAAACCCGCTTCAAAAGTCCTTTGTCCTTATCCTTCTTCGTGTACGCCATAACCGGCTTGGCGAACGGCCTCCATCACCGTTTCCAGAGGAAGCGCTCCTTCTTTTTGAAAAGAGAGCCTCTTTTCCTTCAGGTTCACGCGGATATGAGAGAGGCCCGGAAGGGTCTCTACGGCTTGCTTGATTCGCGCGGCACAATGGAGACAGGTCATGCCGGTTACCTGTAGGCTGAACTCCCTTTCGGACGTCGCCTCATGAGCATGATGAATAGACCGGTTCATTCGGAATCCGACATAATGACGAAGCAGCATGGCAAGCAGTACCACGGAACCGGTTACCTTCAGCCATTCCGGAAGCATGGAGGAATGGTGGTGCAGACTCATGACATTAACGCCGATGCGAATCATCAGCAGATCGGTCAGGCCGCCCAATATCAGTGCCACGACAGCAATACCCGCGAGATACACGGCTCCCGCCTTTTTCCCCAGCATCCGAAAGACAGCGGTCACGGTCACGGCATTGGTGGCCGGCCCGGTCAGGAGAAAGACCAGGGCCGCTCCGGGCGAGAGTCCTTTGTATACCAGGGCAGCGGCAATGGGAGTGGAGGCTGAAGCGCAAACATACATGGGGATCCCCACCACCAGCATCAGGAGCATGGATAGAAAAGAGTTGTCCAAATAGCGGGTAAACCATTCCTCTGGAATCAATATGGCTATCAGACCTGCAATCACAACGCCGAGCACCAGGGAATTGGCCAGGGAGCCGAGTAATTGGTACTGGATATAATTAAAGAGCCCCTTTAACCGTGTCATAATGGAAACATGTCCGGTCGCTACTGCCGGAGAAAGAGCGGCGGGTTTCATCATTGAAGAAGCGGGCGGTTCTGCACGATGGGCCAGATTCACGGCCCAACCTACGGACAGGGCGGTTAAGAA
Source organism: Elusimicrobia bacterium RIFOXYB2_FULL_49_7 (assembly GCA_001800515.1). Next base: position 19,942 of record MGVN01000189.1, read on the forward strand.
AGAGGCTGCCACGCGGAAGAGAGCGAAGAAACCACCCAGGAAAGAGTAGGAAATCAGAAAACTATCTGCTCCGATTTGAGGCGTGGAGGTTAGAAAAGCGGCAGTGGCTCCTCTGCTGGCCCCGCTTTTTCGCAACGAAGCAGCGACCGGCACCACCCCGCAAGAACAGAGAGGCAAAGGGATGCCGAAAAATGTTGATTTTAATACCGAGGCCATTGAATTATTGCCCAGGTGTTTCCGGATAAAGGATTCCGGGAAAAAAAGATGAAGCAGCCCGGCCACAACAAAACCGGCAATCAAATAGATGGCCATCTCATTGAAAAAGGTAAGGTAAGGTTCTAAAAAACGAATCATCATGAAATCCTCTTCTTTTTAATCATTTTAATAATATGCATTTTCCGTGCCATAAAAAGGGTTTATTTTGCTTTTTTCAACCTATTATTCTGATGATAGTGTATTTCAATACGGTTCTGTCTCGAAAATGTCTGTATTATGTGTTCACTTCTACCCCTTTATTCCATGAACCCCCTTCTTTTTCACAATAAAACTAACTATTTTCTTTACGGCATGAGTTTTGCATTTCTGTCAAACTCTTCATCTAAACAGGAGGAAATATGATATCAGAAAAATTACAGGAAGCCTTGAATGAGCAAATCAATAAGGAGCTCTTTTCAGAATACCTTTACCTTCAGATGCAATCCTGGTTCGCTTCTGAGAATCTGGATGGCTTTGTGAATTTCTTTACGGTTCAAACCCAGGAAGAGCGTTTTCATGGTATGAAATTCTATCAATATCTGATAGAACGGGGCGGGAAAGTGCTGCTAAAACCGTTGGAGGGACCCACGAACGATTTTAAGAACGCGGAAGAGATCTTTTCCTACAGCCTGAATCATGAGAAATTTGTGACACAACGTATCCATCATCTGATGGATCTTGCCATAACGGAAAAGGACCATTCTCTGGTCAGTTTTCTGAAGTGGTTCATTGACGAGCAGGTGGAGGAGGAATCCACTTTTGAGAAGGCGCTGGCCAAGATTAAATTGGTCGGCAATAACGGTATGGGGCTTCTCATGCTTGATCAAGAAATGGCGAAACGGGTTTTTTCCGCACCGGCAGCGAATCGTGCGGATGCGACAGCGGCTTGAGCGGATAAAACAGGAAAACGATTTAATTAAACAGGGGGTTCAAAATGGTGAAAGCGTTGAAACAGGTTTTTAAATGTGCGTTGTGCGGTAACATTGTGGAAGTCGTCCATGTGGGCGGCGGAACACTCGTCTGCTGCGGACAAAACATGACCCTGCTCGAGGAAAATACGGTGGAAGCAGCCAAAGAGAAGCACGTGCCGGTGGTGGAAGTGTCTTCGGATAAGGTCACGGTCAAGGTCGGCAGTGTCGCCCATCCCATGAATCCGGATCACTATATTGAATTCATCGAACTGCTCACGGAAACCGGTATACTGCGTCAATTCCTCAAACCCGGCGATCACCCGGTGGCGGTCTTTAGCGGTGCATTTGGGACCGTCTCAGCCCGTGCGTATTGCAATCTCCACGGACTGTGGAAGAGTTGATCCTTTATTTTTTCCGACAGGTGTAATTATTTTATAGCCATTCGGGCATGACGAAATATCATGCCCGTCTTTATTCAGCACATTGAAACTTGATTCGGAAAGAGGTATACTGATGATGAAGAAAGAGGATTGCATTCTGTTTAGCGGTGGTATTGTAGGCGCTGAAGCGGAATTTGGAAAAAATGCCGAACAGGTCGGTATTGAAGAGGTTAACTTTTCTTTCGAAGGCCATAACCTGGTCCGCCACCGTGGGTTGCGCATCCTGAATCATGATGAATTGATGCACGGGGATGTCAGCCTGGAATATGTCTCCAAGCTGATGAGCCGTCCCTATACGAAATCCGCCCTCTTTCGGAAAGTTCTCCAAAGTATCTGGTATCAGATCAATAGCGGGCAGGAGATTTATGTGATCGGCGAAATCCTTTCCGACAAAACCGTTAAAGGCGGCACCGGTTGGGGCGCGGAATTCGCTAAACTATGCAATAAACCTCTTTATATTTTTGATCAGAAACAAAATGGCTGGTTTCATTGGACGCAGGACAACTGGCTTGAATGCAATGGCCGGACGGAACCGGTCATCTCTCACATCCATTTTACGGGAACCGGGACGCGTTTTTTAGAAGAAAATGGAAAACAGGCGATTGCGGATTTGTTCCGGCGTTCCTTTGTTTAAATTTGAGCCTGTCGGCCCTTCCATTTATCAGGGACGATGACGGATAGTCATAAAAGCGAGGATCCCTTCTCTTCGGCTCTCAAGGGTCGGATTGAGAAAAGCATTTCAGCCCAGTTTGCGGCCAATCAACGTAGAAACCTTTTTTACCAGAATTATCATTATCAACAGCATTTTTTGAATGAAACCCGGCACTTGATTGAGACCCATCGGGATGCGTTGAAGGAAATCGACAGGCTTAAGCAATCCGATGAGTGGATTGACAGGATGGCCCATCAGGCGTATGAGACTTTCTGCCGATCCAACCAATTCCTCCATCTGCCCAAGGAGGATATTGCGGGTCTACGCCGGATTTATGAAGAGCTTTGGCGTGAAATCGTGACGGAATTAGCCAACGATATCATTGATTTTGATCGACTCCAACAGGCGCATGTTGACCGCTTGGCCCACTGGCTTGCCGAAACCAACGGTTTTACAAAACAATTAAATCCCGCAGACTCTCCGGAAATCATCCGGGTGGTCTGTTCCGAGTATTCGGCGGAATGGCAATTGGCCCTATACGGTATTGATTTGGACGAATTGGCTGAACCCATCCTGGATATCGGTTGCGGAAAAGGCGCTCACATTGTTCGATATTTACGCGATACGGGATTTGAGGCGATCGGTTTGGATCGTCTTGGCACAGGGGCAAGTTCTTTTCTCTTGGAAGAGAATTGGTTGGAATTTGATTATGTGCCGGATACCTGGGGCACCCTTCTTTCCAATCACGCCTTTGCCCTCCATTTTCTTCATCATCACAGCCGATCGGATGGCGAGTTTTCGGCTTATGGTGAGAAATATATGGAGATGCTTCGGTCAATAAAGAAGAACGGGACATTTTACTATGCTCCCAGCCTTCCCTTTATCGAAACGCTATTGCCAACGGACCAATATCAGATTACCCAAAAGAGCGTCAGCCCCCCTTTTTCCAGTACCTGCATCAGAAGGCTGTTTTAGATTTTATTAGGATTTTCTTGATTTTTTATTTTCCGATAGGGGCATTGTTCCCGTGAGAGAGAGAATGATATTTTTAGGATATGCAAAAAGCACCTTCTCACCGGCCTCTGATTTTAGTCGGAGTCTCCTTAAACGGCGGCAAAGCGGCCGCCCCGATTTGTCTCTACTCCCAAAAACAGCACAAAACGGTTCCGGAATTCGTCCTTGAAAACGTCGAGGAGATTGAGCGCGACTTGCGCCGTTTTGAAGGCGCCTTTGAAAAAAGTCAACGGGATCTGGAACAGGCCGCCAAGAATGTGGCTGAGACCATCGGCAAGGCCGAAGCTGAAATATTTACGGCCCAGAAGCATATCATGGCGGATCCCTCACTTCTCAATTCGGTTCGGCACGCCATTCGCGAGGAAAAGCGGAACGTGGAACATGCGGTTCATTCCGTGTTACACGATTATGAGTCCCGGTTTGCAAGTGTGGAAAATGAATATCTGCGGGAGCGGGTCAATGACATTGTCGAGATCCGGCGACGTTTGATGGATCACTTGCATGATTCCCCTTCCGGCGGCTTCCAATGCGAAGGGCAACAGCAATGCAGGCGAGGAGCGGACCGCATCATTGTGGCTCAGGAGCTTACCCCGTCCATGATCGCGAACATCGATGTCTCCAAGGTACGCGGCTTTGTCACCGAACACGGCGGATTTTCCTCCCATGCGGCCATCCTGGCACGCAGTATCGGTGTCCCGGCCGTGTCCGGCATTCACGATATCATGGCTATCATCGAATGCGGCCATGCTCTGCTGGTCGACGGTGATTCCGGCACGGTCTATGTGGAGCCCGATGAAAAGACCATCCGGACCCTGGTTCCGGCGGCCGTCATCCGGGCGGAGGAAGCGTGTGCATTGACCTCACCGGAAGGAGTGCAGGTCATGGCCAATGTGAATTTGGCCGAGGATATCGATGCCGTTGAAAAGGTAAACGGTGACGGTATCGGTTTATTTAGGACCGAATTTCTTTTTATTCGGGCCAATCGCCTTTTGTCCGAAGAGGATCAAGCGGATTATTATAAAAAAGTCGTTTCCCGTTTAAACGGAAAGCCCGTTACCTTCCGTCTTCTTGATGTCGGGGGCGATAAACCGCTGCCTTTTCTGGAGCAGGAGAAGGAGGACAACCCCTATCTCGGCCTGCGCGGCTCCCGTTTTTTACTGCACCAACCCGAACTCTTCCGAACCCAGGTACGGGCATTGGCCCGCGCGACCGAAGCGGGTATGATTAGGATGCTTTTCCCCATGGTTATTGACACGATTCAACTCGGTAAACTTCTTCGACAAACCGACGCAGCTCTGGACGGGTTGGCGTATCGTAAGGAGAATTTGCGAATCGGCGTCATGTTCGAAGTGGTGAGCGCCGTGCTTCAAGCCGAAACGATTTTAAACCAGGTCGATTTCGGCAGTATCGGAACCAATGATTTGGTGCAGTATCTTTTTGCCGTGGATCGGAATAATGAATATGTCTTTCAGGATTATAATCCGGACCATGACGTACTGTGGCTTCTTCTCAAACAGCTTGCGGACGCGGCCAAGAAAACCGGTCGGCCTTTATCCATCTGCGGAGAGATGGCCAGCCAGCCCGGTATGGCAGCACGCCTCCATGATATCGGCATCACCTCTTTTTCGGTGAGTCCCCGTTTCATTCCCCAGGTCCGTACGGAGATTTGCCAAGCTTCGGGAGTCTATTAGCCCTTTATTTTCGGGAACTATCCACCCGCTCGTTTGGCGATTAATCCCTGCTTTTTCAGGATGTCAAGGATACGATTCCGTTGGTCGCCTTGGATTTCAAGGGCGCGGCCAACAACCGTGCCGCCGCAGCCGAGTTGCTGCTTCAGTTTTTTGGCAAAGTCGATAAGTAACGGGCCCTGAAAAGGAAGTCCGGTAATGAGGGTGACCCCATTGCCTTTTCGACCTTGCGTTTCCCGTCCAACCCGAATGACGCCATCTTTAGGTGGGTCGAATTTTCCCTTTCCGCATCGGCAGTCCGACACGGGAGAGCCACAGGTGGGACAGAGTTTTCCCTGGCCGGTGGAATAGACGAGAGCGTTATTTGCAGAAGAGGAATGCATCAGGAATACTGCCAGGTGGGACCATCCTTGATTTTATAGAGCATTTCGCCTGCCTTGGCAATATAGAGAATTCCCTGATCCTCTTTGTTCATGTAATCTTCGAGGCGAATGGTTTCCGGATTCATATAGCCCAGATTAATGCGCTCGCACCGCTCTTTGGGAACCTTTGAAGCCAACACGACCTTGATACGCGGTTTTTCAATCCCGTTTTCAAAGGTGCCGATGCCGCGTACATGGGTGGAATGGGCAATGACCCCGCGAGGAAAGTCCTTGAATTTGTTCATCTGCTTGGCAAAGTAATCGCGGGTGTGATAGCCTATTTTATCCAGCACCTTTCCGTGAGTATAGGAAACCTCCTCTACATGAGGCGCATAGATGATGAGCGTTCCGCCATCCGCCACCACAGGTTCGAGCTTGTACATGCATTTGCCGGCGGTCCAGAGATCATCGTACATCTTGGGCGCACAGGAAAGGACCGTGTGAAAGGCTTTTGGCATATAAGTGATGTGCAATTGGTTGGAGAGATCCGCGGCCGCACTCCATGCTTCCTTGGCTTCGCCAATGAAAAGGCCCGCAATATCACCGTGATCTACGACATAACAGAAAGCGTGTTTTGGCCGAGGGACCATGTCAGCGCACTTTTCCACCACCGAGCGTACAGGCGTGAGTTTGTTGCCGATGATTTTCGGATTGGTCATGAGTGCACCGAGCCAGTGGAAAAAATTGATGATTTCCCCTTCCGCAATGCCAGGAAAGAGGTATTTGTTACCCCCGGAAAAGCCGACCACTTCATGCGGAAAGACCGGTCCGCAGATAACGAGCATGTCATATTCCAGCACCGACTTGTTTAATCGAACCGGCACCTCTTCGCTCATCAGGCCAACGGAGATGTTCTCTACATCCGCCCGGGTGAGACGACCCACTTCCGTATTTTCTGCCGGATTATCCCAGGCATGGTTGAAAATCCGATGTTTCCCATATCGACCTTTTCTTTCACTGTCCGTGATGCCGAAATGGTGTTCAATCATTTCATCTGTCATGGGCATGTGGGTACCAAGTGCAATCAGAAAATCAAGCTTGGTCGTAACCGGTCCCAGAAAATCACAGAAGGCTTTAAAGAAGATAGGAACCGGCCCACTCCGGGTATGATCCGGAAATACGGCCAGAATTTTCTTACCGTGAAAGGTGCGCTGGTTGACTGCTTCCTGAACCTGCGTGCGGACATCCTGCTCTGTAAGGTGGCTCATGGTAAAAAAATACTAAATATTAAAGGCCAAATAAGCGCCATCCACCGGAACCGTAATACCAGAGACAAAGCTGGCCGCCTTTTCAGATACCAGAAACAGCACAGCACCCATCATCTCCTCTGCTTCGCCGAAACGACCAAAAGGAGTATGCGCCAGCACGGATTGGCCGCGCGGGGTGGGGGAGTTGTCCGGATTCAGAAGCAACGCCCGGTTTTGGTCCGCCACAATGAACCCGGGAGCAATGGCATTAGCGCGGATGGCATAGGGAGCCAGCTCTTTGGCCTGCGCCATGGTCTGGTTCATGACAGCCGCTTTTGCCGCAGAGTAAGCATAAACACCGGATAGGGGGTTATAGGAGGCCATGGAAGCGATGTTTAGAATGGCGCCTTTAATCTTATTGTCAATCCAGTATTTGGAGAAATGTTTGACCGGCAGGATGCAGCCTGCGAGCAGGTTAAGTTTCAGGACAAATTCAATGTCTTCTGCCTTGACATCCTGAAGTGTGGCACGGCCGCGATTACCGCCTGCGCCGTTCAGAAGGATATCCACTTTACCGTACAGCTTGATGGATGCTTCCAGCGCTTTTTTAATGGATTCTTCGTCCATCAGATTGACCTGGACCGAGGAAACCCGTTTATCATCTCCGCATGTTTTACGGAGCACAGCCACTTTTTCGTCAAGTGCTTCCTGTCGGATATCCCACAGGATGACATTGGCGCCCGCCTGGGCAAGGGCGGCTCCCATCTGACTGCATAGAACCCCGCCGCCGCCGGTCACCACAGCGGTTTTACCGGACAGACCGAACATATTTTCAAGATAATTTGCCATGATAAGTTCCTTTCTTACGCCTTATAAATAGTTGCGGATACGTTGCCGCCGCGGCCGGTCCAGTTGGTGTGGAAGAATTCGCCGCGCGGCTTATCGGTCCGTTCGTAGGTATGGGCGCCGAAGTAATCGCGCTGTGCCTGGAGCAGATTTGCGGGCAAACGGGCACTGCGGTAGCCGTCAAAAAAAGCCAATGCGGAGGTAAAGGCAGGCACTGGAATGCCGGCCTTGACTGCTGCGGAAACCACTTTTCGCCAGCTTTCCTGATAGTTGACAATGACCTTTTTGAAGAAAGAATCGAGGAGCAGGTTGGAGAGCGCCGGGTTTTTATCAAACGCTTCCTTGATTTTGGTCAGGAAGCGACTGCGGATGATACAGCCACCGCGCCACATCAGGGCAATGCCGCCATTGTTCAGGTTCCACTTGTATTCTTTGGCTGCTTCCCGCATGAGCATGAAGCCTTGGGCATAGGAAACTATTTTCGAGGCATAGAGCGCCTTTTCCAGGTCTTTGACAAAGGCTTTTTTAGCTGCTGAAATTTTGGGTTTGGGCCCTTTCAGTTGTTTGCTGGCGACCACCCGTTCATCTTTGATGGCAGAGAGGCAGCGGGCAAAGACCGCTTCAGAGACCAGGGTGAGCGGGATGCCGAGATCCAGTGCGGAAATGCTGGTCCACTTACCGGTTCCTTTTTGGCCTGCGGTATCCAGGATTTTCTCAACGATAGCGGTCTTGCCTTCCTTGTAGCCCAGAATATCGCGGGTGATTTCAATGAGGTAGCTGTCAAGTTCGCCCTGGTTCCATTCCGCAAAGACCTTGTGCATTTCTTCGCTCTTCATGCCCAGCCCTTCTTTCATAAGCTGATAGGCTTCGCAGATGAGTTGCATGTCTCCGTATTCGATGCCATTATGTACCATTTTCACGAAATGACCGGCTCCGTCTTCACCCACCCAGTCGCAACAGGGGGTGCCGTCTTCGACCTTGGCGGAAATGGCCTGGAAGATGGGTTTGACATGGGGCCATGCTTCGGGATTGCCGCCGGGCATGATGGAGGGACCGCGCCTGGCTCCTTCTTCGCCGCCGGAGACGCCGGTGCCGATATAGAGGAACCCTTTTTCCGCGAGCATTTTGGTGCGACGGATGGTGTCCGGGAAGTGAGAATTTCCGCCGTCAATGATGATGTCCCCTTTTTCCAGATGGGGAATCAGGGTATTGATGAAATCATCCACCGTGGAGCCTGCTTTGACCATAAGCATGACCCGACGCGGCCGTTTGAGGGAGGCGACCAGTTCTTCGATGGAGTGGCAGCCCACAATGGTACGGCCTTTGGCTTCGTTGTTGATGAAGTTATCCACTTTGGAAACCGTGCGATTGAAGACAGCCACCGAGAAGTTGTTGTCATTCATGTTCAGGACCAGGTTCTGGCCCATAACGGCGAGGCCGATGAGACCAATGTCGCACTGTTTGTTTTCCATTTTACACTCCCTTAAGTTTGTGGGTTATATTGTTGATGTGAATCATCATTTTGAGAAAGGAAAATTATCATATTCCTCTGGGGATTGTCAATGAAAGCGCTATCTCTTATAATGCGAAAAGACATTTTTCATCCCCTTTCTGTTGATATTATTTATTTTTAATCGTCATGGCTTACATTAAAATTGCCCCCTCTATTTTGTCCGCGGATTTTGCCCATCTGGGTAACCAGGTTCAGGAGGCCGTTTCCGGCAGTGCGGATTACATTCATGTAGATGTCATGGACGGCCACTTTGTGCCTAATCTCACTATCGGTCCCGCTGTGGTGAAATCACTTCGCCGAATGACAGATGCCGTGCTGGATACTCATTTGATGATTGAATCGCCTGAGAAATACATTGCCCCCTTTGCGGATGCCGGGGCGTCGATTTTAACGGTCCATATCGAAGTCATGAAGGATCCGGAACAGGTTTTTGAACTCATTCGCAAACAGAATATCAAAGTTGGATTAACCCTGAATCCGCGAACACCTTTTTCCGCAGTGGAACCTTACTTGAATCAGATTGACTTGCTGCTGATTATGACCGTACAGCCCGGTTTTGGAGCGCAGGCTTTTATGCAGGATCAATTACCCAAGATTATGCATGCGGCAACGCTGAAACGGCAAAAAGGGTTATCCTACGAAATTGAAGTGGATGGCGGTATCAGTGATAAGACCGCAGCTGCGGTGTGTGAATCCGGGGCGGAAGTGTTAGTGGCAGGAAATGCTGTTTTTGGCGGCGGCGTTATTTCGGACAATATCCGTCATATTCGCTTTGTGGGTGAAAAAGCGATCGCCTAATTTGACAAAATTTCTAACCCGGCATAGCCGGATAAGACTCTGTAAGTCGCCAACATCTTCGAAAAAAACGTATATGTTGGCAACACAGAGTCTAACGGTTCCAGAACGGGACAAACAAAAGATCTAATATATTATTTTTTAATTCGTGAAACCTTAAGCTTACACGTTTCATTAGTTTTGTCTTCATAATTCTTACCTCCGGTCTGAAATATTAAAGCAAAAGTTAGGCCTAATGTTTATAAAAGTTATAATGAGGTAATAGTCTGTTTAATATCATATTGTTGCATGTAACTTCAAGTTAAGCGATTCAGCGGATTTGCTGGTGCTTTTTGAACCATTTTTGTTTCATCAAGTAGGCAAAAATGGGTTTACGTCCATCCAAAAAAAGTCGTTGATTAATGCTTTCTTTAACGGTTGGAGGTAATTTCACTGTTTTTCAATACCCAACAGACGTATCTTGCGGTGCAGATTGGTTCGGTGGAGATCCAGCAGGCCCGCGGTTTTCGGAATATCCCATCCGTTCTGTTCGAGCTGAGTGCGGACATATTGTTTTTCCAATTCCAGCTTGGCTTCGTATAAAGGTCGTGACTGGATGAACAAGGAGACATGGGAATCCTGGCGCACTGCCGAAAAGGAAGAAAGATCAGAAAGGCCTATTTCCGTCTTATCGACCAGGATAGCGCATCGTTCCACCATATTGCGCAGTTCGCGGATATTGCCCCGAAAGACATGGCCGGACAGGGCGGAAAGCGCCTCATCGGAAAAGTGTTTTTCCGGCAGATTGTTTTCCAGACAATAAAGAGAAAGAAAATGACGGGCAAGGACCGAAATATCTTCCCGTCGTTCCGTTAGGTTAGGTGCACGGATGGGTATGACGTTCAACCGATAAAAGAGATCCTCCCGGAAACGACCCTCCTGGATCATCTCTTCCAAGTTACGGTGGGTGGCGGCAATGACCCGCACGTTAATCTTAATGGTTTTGAGGCCGCCGACGCGTTCAAATTCCCCTTCCTGGAGAACCCGCAGTACTTTGGTCTGAGTGTTCATATCCATATCGCCCACCTCATCGAGAAAGAGCGTGCCTTCATGCGCTGCTTCGAATTTGCCGATTTTCTGATTCAACGCACCGGTAAAAGAGCCTTTTTCATGACCGAAGAGCTCGGATTCGATAAGATGGACCGGAATAGCCGCACAGTTAATGCGGATGAAGGGATTTTGAGATCGGCTGCTCTGACGGTGTATCCAGTAAGCAATAAGCTCCTTACCCGTGCCTGATTCGCCGGTAATGAGGACCCGTCCTTCGGTGGGCGCCACTTTGGCAATATGGGTGCGGATGTCGTTCATCATACGGCTGTGGCCGATCATTTTATACCGCTCATCTCCATCGTGGGAAAGGGCGCGGATTTTGTCCCGCTGGGCTTTCACTTGAAGTGCATGTCGGACCGTTTGTTTCACATCAATGAGGGTGAGGGGTTTCTGAAGAAAATGGTAGGCGCCCAATTTGATAGAGCGAATGGCCGCATCGATAGTGGCATGGCCTGAAATCATCACCACTTCACAGTCGGTCTCTCCTTTCTTGATGCGTTCCAGGAGTTCGACGCCGTCTCCATCCGGAAGCCGGATGTCCAGGAGAACCACATCAGGCCTTTCCTCGCGAACTTGGACAAGCCCTTTGGCAGCGGATTCCGCGAGAACCACCTCATAGGATTCATCCTGAAGAATCTCACGCAAAGTTTTGCGGATGTTTTCTTCATCATCGATAATCAATATCTTGGCCATACGGTTCCCTTTCTATGTTTCAGCCGTCTTGAATTCCAGGGTGAATAAACTTCCTTTCTCTTCGCTGCTTTCGCAGAAAATACGGCCGCCATTGACATTGACAATACGCTCTGTCAAAGGCAGACCCAGCCCGCTTCCCTGCGGTTTGGTGGTAAAGTAGGGTTGAAAGAGTTGTTTGCGGTTTTCTTCACTGATGCCGCATCCGTTGTCCTGTACGGAGAGACGAATCCTATTGTCCTCCCTGGCGGTGGTCAGGATAATACGCCCGCGTTGCCCGTTTTTTTCGAAGGACTGGGCTGCATTCTTGAGGAGATTGCCCAATGCTTGGCGCATCTGGCCGCGATCCAGAGGCAACAAAGGAAGTGCCGGACAAAGGCGGAGGTCCAGATCATAATCCGGATGCTTGTACAGTGTTGTACACTCTTCTGCGATGCTGTTGAGAGACTCCAGTTTGAGCATCGGGTCCGGAAACTTGGCATATTGGTGAAAGGCATTAACTAATCTTTCAAGGTTGGCTATCTCCGACAATATGGTTTGGGTGGTACTCTGGATGACTTCCGGGAAATCAGGGCTCTTGCCCAGGAATTTTTCGTACAATCGTTCAGTGGAGAGACGGA
>MGVN01000189.1:32078-32933 GCA_001800515.1 Elusimicrobia bacterium RIFOXYB2_FULL_49_7
TTTTGATTTCATGGGCCAGGGTGCGCGCCACCAGGCGCCAGGCCGAACGTCGTTCATTCAGCCTATGCTGCTCACGGGCGATCTTGAGATCTTTGATCATTTTATTGAAAGAATCTATCAGGTGGGCCATTTCACCGCCGGCTTGGTTGATCAGCGTGGCATCCAGATTGTCGGCAGCGATCCGTTTGGTGGCTTCGGTGAGTTGACGCAACGGACGGGTGATGCGGGTGGTGAAAAACCAGCCGGCAGACAGGGAGAGAAAAATGATGATGCCGAAATAAAGGAGAGAGACTGTCAGGACTTGGTCGGTAATCCCCTGTTTCAAGGCGTGTATTTGGCGGTATTTCATGAGCGACACGGCCGCATTCTCCTTGTCGGAAGCGGTGGCAGCCTGTTGGAGCGATTGTTCCAGCGTTGCTTCGATGTCGCGATCCCAGCCGAGGCGGGACAATCCCTTCATGGTCGCCACACTGTAGGCAATCAGCGGAAGGGCGGCCAGCAGCAGCATGGTGAAAAGCAGAAAGAGGGTCTTGGTTCGGATGGAAAGATTTTTCATCATGGTTGTTTTCCGGAACGGGTTTGCAGAAAAGAGCGCCCCAACAGGGGATCGGTACGGATAAAAGGCCGTTTGAAATCCCAATAATACATGAGATCAACATCTTTATTGTCAAGTGCGCGAACCGGCGTACGGCCGAGTACGGCGAAAAGTTCGATGGAATAGCGTCCGTTGTCGGAGAGATCGGAGAGCATGACGATGCGGCAATCGTTCAGGGTACAAAAGGCGGAACAAGCGGAATCCATGGAGGAAAAAAAGGTCGTTTCAGGCGGACAATTCCCGAAGACCGCGAATTGCTG
>MGVN01000190.1:0-20700 GCA_001800515.1 Elusimicrobia bacterium RIFOXYB2_FULL_49_7
GATTTTGTGGGCGGTATTCGCGGTACGGAGGAACTGGTCCGACTTGTGGATTCCGGTCAATTCGTTGTTGCCTTTTCCCTGTACCCGGTCCGGATGGAGCAAATTATGGCTATTGCAGACGCAGGCGGCATCATGCCGCCCAAATCCACTTGGTTCGAGCCCAAGCTTCGGAGCGGCCTTTTCTCGCACGTTTTCTAAAACCCATGAAAACGAGCGTCGAGAGTCTCATCCTCTCCAGCAAGCAACACCTGGAGTCTCTGTTTGATTCCATCACGGATCCTATTCTGATCATCGGTCCGGATTATGCCATTGAACGGCTGAATGCCGCTGCGGCGCATCATTCCGGCGGACGCTTCCATGATTCTCTTCGAAAAAAATGTTATGAACGGTTTCATGGGCGGAATATGCCTTGCCCGGAGTGTCCCTTTGATCTTGCTTTTTTTCGACGCAAACAGGACAGTGTCAAGATGATGCGGCCGAAAGAGGGACGGGAACGTATCTGGGATATGCGCTATTTCCCATTCCTCAGCAAGGAAGGTCGTGTAGAGGCGGTGGTGGAACATTATGTGGAGGTGACCGAGGGTGAAGAGGCCAAAGCGAAACTGGCTGAAGCGTATACGGGCATCAAGCGTGATCTGGGTGTGGCGAAAAAGATACAGGAGGCGCTTTTACCTTATCGGCCGCCTACCGTACCGGGCCTGTTGTTGCAGAGTTATTGCCGGCCCGCGCAAGAGGTGGGCGGAGATTTGATTGATTTTATCAAAATTGACCCGGCTCGCACCGGTATTTTGATTGCGGATGTGTCCGGCCACGGTGTGCCCGCTTCGCTGGTGGCCGCCATGGCCAAGATGTCCTTTTATACGCATACGGCGAATCAATTGGGTTCCGCGCAGGTCATGGAACGAGTCAACCGCGATCTGTTCCATAATTTGGTTATGGAATATTTTGTCAGTGCTCTGTATACGGTCTATGATGCCACAAGCGGTCGATTGACTTATTCCCGTGCCGGGCACCCCCCGGCCCTGTTGCTCGAAAAGAAGACCGGCCGTCTCCGTGAGTTGTCGGGCAGCGGTTTTTTCCTGGGCATGATGAAGCAGGGCGCCTTTGAGGAGAAGCAAATCCGGCTTCAGCCCGGAGATCGGCTCCTGTTCTATACGGACGGTGTCCTCTATCTGCAGGGCCCGCGGAAGGCCTGGTTTGATCTCCGGGCGCTGAAAGCATTCTTCAGAGAGACCCGGAATCGACCCCTGCGTACCGTCAAGGCGTGTCTGGTGGCGGAAATGGCCCGATCGTCGCGTAAGGCGGCGGACGATGCAACCTTCATTCTGTTGGAGGTGTTTTCTGGCCGCGACTAAACCCGATGCGGTGCTCATTACCGGTGCGGCCTGCCGTATCGGACGTGCCATTGCTCTCCATCTGGCCAAACAGGGTTTTGCGATTCTCGGCCATTATCGTTCTTCAAAAAAGGAAATAGCCTCTTTGGAACAGGCTGTAAACAAGCTGGGAAGACTATTCTATCCGGTACAATGGGATCTGTCGACTCCCCCCGACGGTTTGATCGCGCATTGCCTGAAACACCCGGTTTTCCTCTGCGGGCTCATTAATAACGCTTCAGTTTTTGAATCCGGTTCCCTGTCGGATATGTCGCGTGTTCGCTGGCAAACGTTGTTACAAGTCAATGCCCTTTCTCCCTTGCAGCTGGCGGCGGACTATTATCGACAGGTGAAACGGGGTTGCGTCATTAATGTGCTGGATGCTCAAGCTAAGTCCGGAAACCCGAATTTTCAGATTTATAGAATGACCAAACGATTTTTGTTCGATATGACCCTGGATTGTGCCGCACTCTATGCACCTCTTGTCCGGGTTAATGGTATCGCCCCCGGCGCCATTCTGCCGCCCCATTTTGATCGGCCGAACCGAAAGCATCCCGTGCCGAAGCCGGCGCTGCTTAAACGGGGCGGTTCGTTGAATGGAATACTGAATGCGGTGGATTATTGCTTCAACAACCCGCTTTTAACCGGACAGATTCTTTATGTGGATGGCGGTTTGCATTTGGTTTAATTTGGGACATTACCTCAGGAGTTATCATGGATAAAATTATCATTCGGGATTTGGCCTTGCGGACTTTTATCGGCGTGGATGAGAGTGAGCAGGAAAAAAAACAGGACGTCGTGTTGAATCTGGTTCTATCGGTTGATTTGCGGGCTGCGGGCCAAAGCGATCGTCTTGAAGATACGGTGAATTATCGAACCCTGAAACATGCCATTGTAGCGGCCGTGGAAGGAGGACGTTTTCATCTGCTGGAATATTTGGCGGAACAAGTGGCGGCGTTGACCTTGTTGGATGTGCGTATCCGGAAAGTGGAAGTGACGGTGGATAAGCCCGGCGTGCTTCGCTATGCGCGCAGCGTGGCCGTGGTGATTGAAAGAACCCAACAGAAATCAGAATAATTATAGCTTAAATGATGGATACCCTCTGAATTGATTTGGACATAATAAGGAGACAACAATGGAAAAACTAATCCGAGAACTGCTTAAGAGGATTGGAGAAAATCCCGACCGTGAAGGGTTGAAAAAGACGCCGGGACGGGTGAAGAAAGGATATGAATTCCTGACAAAAGGGTATCATGAAGATCCTATGAAGATTATCAAGGGTGCTATTTTCAAAGAAAATTGCAACCACATGATTATCGTTAAGGACATTGAGTTTTACAGCTTATGCGAACATCATATGCTCCCCTTTTTCGGGAAATGCTACATCGGCTATATCAGTAAGAACCGCGTCTATGGCGTCAGTAAATTGGCGCGTGTGGTGGAGTGCTATTCACGCCGGCTTCAAGTGCAGGAACGACTGACTCAGCAGATCGCCCGAATCGTCAAGGATGCCATCCATGCGGAAGGGGTGGGCGTGGTCATTGAGGCGCGCCATCTTTGTATGATGATGCGCGGGGTACAGAAGCAGAATTCCATCATGGTGACTTCGGCCATGTTGGGCAGTTTTCATGATGATGTGGCTACGCGAACGGAATTTTTGGATTTGATAGGACGGCGGTCGTCTATGGAATTGTTGTAGAGAGGCCGTCCGCTGCGTCTCTCCCGTCATTTTCACAGACCCGTCTCTGCCACGGATTTCTTCACTGTTTCGGCGGTCTTGTCAAAGGCCGCCTTTTCTTCCCGGGTCAGTTTGACTTCAAGGATCTTTTCAATACCGCCTGCGCCGATAATGGCCGGTACTCCCACATAGAGCCCCTGGACACCATACTCGCCGTTGCAACAGGCGGCGCACGGCAGGACTCGTTTCAGATCCTTGAGATAGCTTTCGGCCATGACGATGGCGCTGCCGGCGGGGCTGAAATAGGCGCTGCCATTGCCGTAAAGTTGGACGATTTCGGTTCCTGCTTCACGGGTGCGATCTTCAATGGCTTTCAGTTTGTCCGCCGGAATCAGTTCCGGGACCGGTACGCCGCCCACGGTTGCAAGGCGGGACAGGGGGACCATGGTGGGACCATGGCCGCCTAAGACCAAGGCCTGTACATCACGGACCGATACATTGAGCTCCATGGCGACAAAGGCGCAGAAGCGGGCCGAATCCAGTACGCCGGCCATACCGACCACTTTATGAGCCGGGAAGTGGCCTGCTTTTTGGTAGGCATAGACCATGGAGTCCAACGGGTTGGTGATGATGATATGAAAGGCATTCGGGCAGAGGGTCTTTAATTTTCCGGCAATCCCGGTGATAATGCCCAGATTGATGCGAAGTAAATCTTCCCGGCTCATGCCCGGTTTACGGGGTAGGCCGGCGGTAACGATGACCACGTCCGCGTTTTCGCAATCTTCAAGACGGTGGGTGCCCAGGATATTGCCTGTGCTGCCATTGACGGGTGCCATTTCCAGGATATCCAGCGCCTTTCCTTTGCAAAGGGCTTCCTTGTCCGGGATATCGTATAGAACGATGTCGCCGAGTTGTTGCTGAAGTGCGAAGAGGGCGAGGTTGCCGCCGATTTGTCCTCCGCCGATGAGCGCGATCTTTTTCCGGGCCATGGAAGTTCCTTTGTTTAATGGAAAGCAATACGATACAAATTGAGCTTTCGGCGAGGCAATAAAAAATTGTGCGGGTCAGGCGGAGTTGGGTATATTCCCTGTATGTCTAAACGCATTCTCATCGTTCTTCCTCGTCAGGGGGGGTCGCGCAGTCTGGGTGAAAACATCCATTTTGCCTTCACCCGTATGGGCCATGAGACAACCTTGTTCGATTTCGGTCGGTACCGTGACGGATTGGGGCGTTTGCTCAAGACCGAAGACGATAATCTCATCACGGATCTGGCGAATCAGGCGCTTGTTGTCAAGTCTTTGGAAGTTAAAGCGGACCTGGTGCTGGTCATGGCCCTTTCTCCGGTCCATCCCTTTACCGTCCAGATGCTGAAGAATGCCCATATTCGGACCGCCCACTATTTCTGCGAAGACCTGCGCTCTGCGGATCATTGGAAACCCATCATCCAAGCCTATGATGATTTTTTTATCATCCAGAAAGATCCCTGGCTTTCGGATCTGAAGCAAAACCATTATGCCCGCACCTTTTATCTGCCGCACGGTGCGCCTTTGGAGAATTTGAATGATCCTCCTCTTAAGAAGGAATTCAATGCCATTTTTGTGGGTGCGCCCTATCAGAACCGGGTCCTCTTTTTCGAACGGCTGGCTGCCCTGAATGTCGATTTCCGCATCTGGGGTTGGGGTTGGGATCGCTTTCCCTTGTCACCTGCCTTGAAGTCGCGCCTCATGGATGGTACACGCTGGCTTTCCCATGCGGAAATCATTTCCTTGTACAGCCGTGCCAAAATGGTGATCAATCTCCACTCCACCCTCACGGGAAAAGAGGTTGATGAAAACGGCGATTTTCTTAACCCGCGTGCTTTTACGGTTCCCGTATGCCGGGCGCTTCAGATAGTGGACCGACGGAAGAGTTTGGCCGACTTTTTTGTGGAAGGAAAAGACGTGGTTTGTTTTGCCTCCCTGGAAGAATTGGCCGGCAAGATACGGTATTATACCGCCCATTGGAACGAAGCCGAAGCCATCATTGAGGCCGCCTACCAGCGGACCTTATCCGGTCATCTCCTCTCGGATCGTCTTAATACGCTCCTATCCGTCACCTTGCCGAAACAAACGCCTCTCCCGCATCAGGGTATTCCCGAGTTGGCCGAGCAGGCCCGGGCCAGACTCAAACAGGGAAACCCGTTGAGCGACGATGATTTTCTTCATCTTTTAGCGGAAAACATTCTGATCAAAAAGAGCACGGAGGAGACGGCGGATGGCTAAAATCCTGGTCATGCTGCCGAATAATCCCGGCGATGTGCTTATGGCCACGCCGGCTCTGCGTTCACTCAAAGCGGATGGACATACCGTCCATTTCCTGGTAGACGAAGAGAGTGCTTTGCTGGTGCGCCATAACGCGAACATCGACTGTCTTCATGTGCTTCCGCGCCGGAAACTTAAAGAAAAGCTTTCCGAAGAGAATTTTCGACATGGGATTCTGGGACTCAAGGAATTTCTGGCCCCCTTGTTTCATGAAAGATTTGATAAGGTGGTCAACCTTTTTCAGGGCGATTCGACCGCTTATCTTGCTTCCCTGCTTGATTGCAGCGATACTGTGGGCGGCCGATATACCCGAAAAGGAAAGTTGGAGCTTGTAGGGGACATGACGGCGCTCCTCTATGCCATTCCCTTTGCCCGACGGCAAGTGCCTGCTCATGCCTGTGATTTGTACACGCTCATGTGCGGTACCCGGCCGGACGGAAAAGGGGTGGAATTGTCTCTGCCTAACGAGGCCTATGCTTTTGCAGAACAACTTTTATCAGAGCGAAGCTTCTCAAGGGATCGATTGGTGGTTTTTCACCCCTGTGCAGCGCATCGTAAAAAGGAATGGCCTGCTGCCGCTGCCGTTGATTTTTTGAAGCGGTTGGAACAGGCGGGATATGATGTGATTCTGACCGGATCCGCAAAGGAACAGGCGCGGGTTGAAAAACTCCGGAACGAAGCGGGCAGTCAACGCTCTGTGAATCTATGCGGGACCGCTTCTTTTCTTGAATCCGCGGCTGTTATGAATGCGGCGGTTGCGGTGGTATCGGGCGATACGGTGGCCATGCACATGGCTGCTGCTGTCGGTGGACGGGCGATTGCCCTCTTTGCGCCTACCTCACCGCTTGAAACCGGTCCCTATGCAGCGGGGAGCGTGGTTTTTGTCTCTTCTTGTCTTTGCTTCGGCGATTATGCGGGTCCTTGTTCCTTCGACAAGTATTGCACGCAACACATCGGACCGGATCAGGTGCTGGCTTGTCTGCAAGGCGGGAAAGAGAAACCGCTATCCGGTATCAGACGGCTGGATGCGCAGTTTGATCCGACTACCGGTTTGATGGATTATCAGACGGATGGATATTCCGCCTATGCTTCCTCAGGTCGCGCTTTCTTGAGATTCCTGACCGGAACGCCCGCCTCCGGCCATTCTCTTTCTGCGGATGAGGATATTACTCTTGAACGGTTTTCCCGGTTATTGTCCGACAACAGTCAGTCCTTGAATATGATGAAACGGCTCCAGGCATCGGGCAAGGAAATTACGGATTGGCTTAAAACCAACCGCGACGTGGAACGCCGGCTGAATCTTTGCACCGGCCCGGGAGCTTTGTTGGCGGCTTTTCTAAGACTTAAAAATAATGCCATCGGCTCCGAAGCGTTTCAGGATTTGGTGGAGGCGATGCTGGACAATGTGCGCAATCTGTCCATGGCCGTGGAGGCCGTTCGGGGACTCTCATTGCCTGTTGCGGCACCTGCGGTAAAACCCAAAGTGGCTCTTCTGACCTCACCGGAGAATTCTGCCGGAAAAGCGTTGGATTATCAAGGGCTGCTTATCCTTCCTTTCAGCGGGAGCCTTCCTGGAATATTTTCTCAGGCGGAATCTTTGCCTGTAGAGTATCTTTTTTTCCTGTCTGACAAAGCGCTTCCGGCACCGGGTTGCCTGAACGAAATGGTTCGCATTTTGTCGATGTACCCGGACTTTTCTGCGGTGTGTGTCAAGGGGTTGAATCTTGACGATATAGTCATTCAGGCTGGTTGGGAGAGGGGAGCGGATAGGAGATATTCCGCCCGCCTGGCAGGCAAAGGGCGATTTGATTCGGAGGTCAGCCGTTATGCGTTTATTCCGGCTGCGCCGCTGGAGGGTTTTTTAGTACGAAAGAGGGCGTTTATATCGGTTATGCAGATTGGGCCAATCACTTCAGGTCCGGAAGCCGCGGGTGATTTTTGTGAGAAGCTGATGATGCATGCCGGGCCTATATTATATTGTCCGGAAGCAGAGGTTTACCTTATATCGCTGAACGATCGGAAGGCTCAAATCGGATCGTTCAGTATATCGTAGATCAGATTGGAAAGCTTTACCAGTTCGAACGGTTTCTGAATAAATGCCTTGGCTCCGGCTGAGAGCATGTTCTGGACATCGCCGGCCATGTCATAACCCGATGCCACGATAATCTTTACATCCGGATTGATGGCCTGCAATGCTTTCAGGCAATCTGGCCCCTTTAGAACAGGCATAACCACATCCAGAATCACCAAGTCCGTTTTGTTTTTAAATTGTCGGTAATATTCCACACCTGTTTGACCGTTTTCCGCAGAAACGACGTTATAACCCAAGGCTTGTAGCATGGAAGCATAGACATCCCGGACCGCTGCTTCATCATCAATTAATAGGATATGACCCTGCCCATATTTATATTGTTGCGACAGTTTGACCGCGTCCGCGGCCGGGGTTCCGGCTTCGGGAAAAAGAAGGGTGAAAATGGTCCCTTTGTTCGGTTCGCTTTCCACTTCGATGTAGGCATTATGGCTTTTGACCGTGCCGTACACGCTCGGCAAACCCAGACCGGTGCCTTTACCGAGTCCTTTCGTGGTAAAGAAAGGTTCGAAAATCTTGGACAAGTTATGTTTTTCAATACCGGTTCCGGTGTCCTGTATTTCAAAGGCGACATAGGATCCGGGAATGGGTTTGTAGGGACGCGTGCGTGCATATTCCTCATCCAGTTGGATATTCGAGGAATGAAAAGTGAGCGTCCCCCCCTCCGGCATGGCATCGCGTGCATTGACCGCCAGATTCATGACCGCGTTTTGGATCAGGCTGCGATCGCCCATAATCGTGGCTGGAAAAGCAAGCAGTTGGTCGACCAGGATAATACGTTTATCAATCGTATGCTGGAGAATGGTCATGACTTCCCGGACCGTTTCGTTCAGATCGATGGCAATGACCTCAATTTTTCCTTTACGGGCAAAGGAAAGAAGTTTTCGGGTGAGATCCGTGGCCCGCTGTACGGTGGAGAGCACGGAGCGGGTAAAGCCGAAGAGGATTTTGTTGTCCTGACCGAATTTTTCCTGAATGATTTCCGTGAACCCTGAAATCGCGGCCAGCATGTTGTTGAAATCATGGGCGACCCCGCCTGCCAACAGACCGATGGCTTCCATTTTTTGTGCTTGCTGGAGCTGTGCTTCCAGAACCTTTTTCTCGGCCGCCGCCTGTTTCTGAATCGAAATATCGGAGAAGACGCCTTGGAGTACCGGGTTTTTATTGAAAAAAGTCACGGAGTTGTGGATATTCACGGATTTGATTTTTCCCGCTTTGGTGACAATGGGCACATCTTGGATGGTCACCTCCCCTAAAGTCAGGTGCTTTTTAAAACCTTCCCGAATTATGTCCCTTTCTTTTTCCGGATGGAGATTAGATTGATGCAATCCGATCAATTCCGACCGTGTCCGTTCAAAAAGTTGTTCTGCTGCCAGGTTGCAGTTGATTAATGTGCCATCCTGGTTGGCCCATAAGACCGCATCCTTGGAATTCTCGAACAGCAGGCGGAAGCGGGCTTCGGCTGCCAGCAGTGCCTCCTCTTTGTAGTCTATTTCCTCCATGTCTTTCAGGATTTTCTGGTGCGCTTCCTGCAGAGAATCGAGCATCCGGTTGATGGAGTCGGCCAGGCTGCCTAATTCGTCGTTTTTATCTTTGGGAAAACGCCCGGAGAAATCTTTTCGATTGCCGATACTGCCGGCCCATTTGCTCAGCGCGGACAGTCGGGACAGAACGGTGATTTGCACATGAAAGAGAATCAGAGCGCCCAGAAGGAGCCCGGTGAGCAAAAGCCCGAAAAGAATGATCAAGCGGGCAAAGCGGATTTGTTTTTCGATCTCATTCAGCGTCGAAAGACGCATATTGTAAATTGTTCGATGGGATTTTGCCTCGACCAATAAAGCGGGTTTTCCGGTGAGATCCCGTATCAATGCGATTCCGCTGATGGAATCTTTGCTTTCAATCTTGATGTAGGTGGTCAGACCGGCTTCAAGTTGTGATAGACCCTTTTTGGTTGCCTCCGACAAGGAGGGATTATCGATACGCTGGAAGGTAAGGTGGAGATGGGTCGATTGGCTCAGCTGACGGATTAAAAGGCTGTCTAAGTATTTTCCAAAAAGGAAAGTGCCGCGTGACGGTCCTTTGCCCGCCCCGTTCAGGATGGGCAGAGAGACCAGAAGCAGAGGTCCCCGGCTTGTCAGGAGCAATCCTTCTTTTCGGCTGGAAAGCGAGGAGTGGGAGAGAAGATCAGAGCCGGGCATAAGCGCTTGTTTCAAATCCGCTGGAGGGGGATAGAGGTGCCGCTGGTGGGGTTCATAAGATTGTTCGAATGCCGCTGTTCCATTGTTCCGGTACATGGCCCAATAATTGATTTGAAGGTTATGGATGCCGGTTGAAGTCATGTTTTCCCTGATGAACCGGGGGTCGTTGGTGGCCATGAAACGGTAGGAGAGGGCCCAGTCGGCATAATCCGACAGTTTGATGAGCCTGTTCTTTTGGTCTGCTGCCAATGCCTCCAGAGTGCGCTGGATATTTTCTTCGACGATTTTCTTTTCGGCCGTCAGTAACCCGACGGTCAGATCGGTATGAATGGCGTGCACCCCTCTTTTTAAGAGTAATTGCGTTGAGGTGAAAAGGGCTAATAGGCAAAATAGGACGATGGCAACAGAATACAAAAGAATCTTTATGCGTAAAGACATTTACTTTATAATAATATTCCGTGGAAGGCTGCTTCAACGAAAAACCATTCCAAACCTTGACACCCATTGCCCGGAAATGCTATTTTGATCGGTCTGTATTTATTTTGTTTATTTAGCTTTGGAGCTTATTGTGAAAACACCCATCCTGAAAGAAGATGATGTAGAGCGTGCCTGGAAGCTCGTTGATGCTTCCGGAAAGACTGTCGGACGGTTGGCGACCAAAGTCGCCTTCTGGCTGGCCGGCAAGCATAAACCCGCTTATTCTCCGCACCAGGACTGGGGTGATTATGTGGTGATTATCAATGCCGAAAAAGCCCGTTTTACCGGAAAAAAAGCGGACCAGAAGACCTATTTTACCCATTCCGGATATCCGGGCGGCCAACGCATTTATACCTACAAGGAAATGATGCAGAAACGGCCTGCCGATGTCGTTAAGCATGCCATCGAAGGTATGATCAAGCACAAAAGCGCGCTCGGACGCCGGATTGCCAAGAAACTTTTCATCTACACGGGTCCGGATCATCCTCATGGCGCCCAAAAGCCGGAATCCGTTGAATTGTAAACGTCATTAACAAGGAAATATGAGCATGGCCGCAGAAAAGAAAATTCGCTCGACCGGTCGCCGCAAATGCAGTATCGCCCGCGTCGTCCTCCTGCCCGGACAGGGTTCCATTCAGGTGAACGAGAGGGAGGCCAAGGATTACTTCAAACGCGAAACGCTGATGATCGAAGTCGAGAAGCCGCTGCGTCTTACGGAACGGTTCGATCGTTACCATGTAACCGCCCTGCTGAACGGTGGCGGCCTGACGGGTCAGGCTCATGCGCTCAGACTCGGTGTGTCGCGCGCGCTTTGCGTGGCGGAACCCGAACTCCGCGGTATCCTTAAAAAAGCGGGCCTCCTGACCCGTGATTCCCGTATTGTGGAAAGAAAAAAATACGGTAAAGCGGGTGCCCGGAAAAGCTTCCAGTTTTCGAAACGTTAATTTTTTCATAGTCATAACCGAACCGTTTAAGCACACAACCCGCCAGAAGCGGAGGCCTTGGTTCCATCCTTTTCCGACAATGGACAAGAGGTGGCGGCCTCCACTGAGTTGTGGAAGAACCAAACCAAAAAGGAGAAAAACATGGCAGAACTCACGCTTCAAAGCCTGCTCGAGGCGGGCGCCCATTTCGGTCATCAGACCAGCCGTTGGAATCCGCAAATGCGCCGCTATATCCTCACGGCGAAAAACGGCATTCATCTCATCAACCTCGAAGAAACCTTAACCTGCGTTCAGGCTGCTGCCCAGAAGCTGGCCCAGGTCCAGGAAAACGGTCGCAGTATCCTTTTTGTGGGTACTAAGAACCAGGCCAAAGATGCGGTGCGCGAAGCCGCCGAAAAGTGTAAACAGTGTTATGTTAACGTGCGTTGGCTGGGTGGATTGCTGACCAACTATTCCACCATCAAGAAATCCCTGAAGAAAGTCGATGATATCGACCGTATGGAACAGGACGGTACGTTCAAGCTGCTGCCCAAGAAAGAGGTCAACCGGCTGCGCAAAAAACGCGAACGCATCTTGAACTTTCTGGCCGGTGTCAAGGAAATGAAAGGGCTGCCGGGGGCGGTGGTCATTGTCGATATCCTGAAAGAGCATATTTCGCTTCTTGAAGCGCGCCGTCTGAAGATTCCGGTCATCGGAATTCTGGATACCAATGCGGATCCCACCAAAGTGGAATTTCCTATTCCTGCCAATGATGATTCCCTGAAAACAGTCCAACTTATTCTGGATTCTCTGGCCGATGTGATTGCCGCCACTCCGATCAAAGTGGTTCAACGGGATAATAAGGACGACGAAGGGGATGGCCGCAGACGCATCGTCAAACGCAAAATCATTAAGACAATCGTGCGCAAAAAGCGACTCAAAGGGTCCGGTGAAGCCGCGGAGGAGACCTCGGTGTCCGATGCTGCGGCCTCTTCCGAATCCGTAAGCCACGAATAGAACAGACTATTTTAACGGGAGATCAATCCATGACAGAAATATCCGCCTCTGCTGTTAAGGAACTTCGTGAAAAGACGGGTGCCGGCATGATGTTATGCAAAAAAGCGCTCGGCGAGACAAACGGCGATGTCAATGCCGCCATTGACTACCTTCGCAAGCAAGGCGAGATTACAGCCGGTAAACGCGCCGAACGGACCGCCAAAGAGGGTAAAGTGGGCATTGCCGCCAAAGGGCTCACTACCGTGATGCTTGAATTAAACAGTGAAACCGACTTTGTGGCTAAAAATGACGACTTCAATGCCCTGTTAAACGGCCTTCTGGAAGTGGCGCTCGACAAAAAACCCCGGGATGTGGATAGCTTTAAGATTATGGCTGCAGCTGCATTCGGTGAGCGAACGGTTCAGGAAGCGGTCTCGGAAAAAAGCGGCATCATCGGCGAAAAGATTGATATCCGCCGTGTGACAACCGTTGAAGGGGATTCTTCCTCCCGTGTTTTCTCCTATATTCATATGGGTGGCAAAATCGGTGTATTGCTTAAATTGGCCGGTACGCCCACCGTTCTTGAACACGCAAAGGTTTTGGAATTGGGTAAGGATATCTGTATGCAGATTGCCGCGTCGTCTCCTTTGGCTGCCAATCGGGATGAGATCCCGGCCGATAAGATTGAGAGTGAAAAAGCCATCTACCGCGAACTTTCCCTCAAAGAGGGCAAGCCGGAGAAGATGCTTGATAAAATCGTTGCAGGCCGACTCGAGAAATTCTACAAGGAAAACGTGTTGACCGAGCAGCTGTTTGTAAAGGACAATGAAAAAAGTATCAACCAAGTGATAGCCGCGTGCGCCAAAGAAGCGGGCGGAGAGATTAAAGTGATGTCTTTTGTCCGTTACCAGTTGGGCGTTTCCGCGTGAACATCCGCTTCAAACGGGTTTTGCTTAAGATTTCCGGAGAAGCGCTCCTGGGGAGTCGCTCCTTTGGCCTTGATTCCACGGTGGTTGAGCGCATTGCCGACGAAGTCGCCGAACTTAACCGTATCGGCGTCCAGGTGGCGGTGGTCATCGGCGGCGGCAATATCTTTCGCGGTCTTAAAGAAAATTCCACTTCCGGCATTGACCGTACCACCGCAGACCATATGGGTATGCTCGGTACGGTGATGAATTCGTTGGCCATGCAGGATTGTCTGGAGCGCGAAGGCGTCAATACCCGTGTCTTAAGCGCCATCCGGATGGATCAGATATGTGAACCCTTCATTAAACGTCGCGCGGTGCGCCATCTTGAAAAAGGGCGTGTCACCATTTTTGCCGCCGGTACAGGAAACCCCTATTTTACAACAGATACGGCCGGTGTGTTACGTGCTGTCGAAATCAAGGCGGATGCGATCATCAAGGCCACTAAGGTGGATGGGGTTTATGATGATGACCCGGTCAAGAATAAAAACGCAAAAAAGATAGACGATATTTCTTATGATGAGGTGATGACACGTCATCTCAAGGTCATGGATATGACGGCTATTACTCTCTGTTCCGAAAATCAGCTGCCTATTCTGGTCTTAAATCTGCTCACCCCGGGCAATCTCAAACGGGCCATTGTCGGGGAAAAAATCGGCACCCTGATTCATCCATAGGATAATCTGTCCATGCCGCTCGGACAATTGTTATTCAAAGCGCGCAGTTATACGCCGATTCCTTTCTTAATCATTATTTTGTTCTTTGCAGCGCCGACTCCGTTTTCTTTAACATTGGGCTATGCGCTGATGTTGCTTGGAGAAGCACTCCGCATCTGGAGTGTGGGGTATACCGGCTTTACCACCCGTACCCGAAATGTGGGGGCCGCACAACTCGTCACCAGCGGCCCCTATGCTTATACCCGGAATCCCATTTATCTCGGTAATTTTATTTTATCTTTGGGTGTCTGCACGGCGTTTAATGCCTTGATGCCCTGGACGCTGCTTGTGTTCACAGCACTTTTCACTTTTCAGTACCATTTCATTATCCGGCTTGAAGAGGAAACTTTGGCCGGCAAATTCGGAGAAGCGTATCAAGCTTTTTTAGCAGGCGTACCCCGCTTCCTTCCTTCGTTACGCCGGTTTGCCGGAGCGTCCTCCCATTCTTTTCAACTCGCGGTCGGCCTCCGAAATGAGAAAAACACCTTTGCCAGCATTCTTTTTATCGTTCTCTGTTCCCTTGCCTATTTCCTGTTTAACAATCCCCTGTTGTCATGGATTCATTCCTGATTATCAGGCTGAGCTCGTTGGGCGACATTCTTCTCTCTTTTCCGGCCATCCGTGCGCTTCGGGCGGCCTATCCAACGGCTCGAATCGATTTTCTGACAAAACCGGCTTACGCATCCCTGCTGTTAAACCATGCCGGACTGAATCATGTCCTTGTTTTGCAAAAGGGAACGATTCGGGAAGTGCTGACTCTGCGGCAAAAGATTCGTCGGGATTATACCCGGGTGTTTGATCTTCACCATAATCTCCGAAGCTGCCTGCTTACCATCGGATGGGCATCTGACCGGCTTCATCGGTTTCGGAAGTTTACCGTGAAAAGACGACTATTAGCCGGATGGCGCATCAATCTGTTAAAAAACGCTCCTTCTGTTCCGCTTCGTTATCTGGCCTGTGTTGAAAAAGCGGGCGCAACCGATGACGGTCTGGGATTGCTTTTACAAAGGAATGCGGCTGCCTCAGCAGTTGCTGAAACGCTGGTTAAGTCTCCTATTGCCCTGGCGGTCGGTGCACGCTGGCCGACCAAAGCGTGGCCGGTGGAACGATTCATCGAATTGATTCATCTTTTGCCTGAGGAACACTTTGTTTTGCTGGGAGATGGAGCGGATGGGGTTCGTGCCCGCGCGGTTGCTCAAGCTGCGCCGGAGCGGGTTATTGATTTGACGGGAAAGACGGATTTGCTGACCGTGGCGGAAGTGATTCGGCGTTGCCGCGGCATGGTGGCCAATGATTCGGGGCTGATGCACCTGGCCTGTGCCGTTGATACCCCGGTCGCGGCTCTATTCGGCTCAACGGTTCGAGAATTCGGCTTTTTCCCTTTTCGGGCGCGTGCCAAGGTTTTAGAAGCATCGGTGGATTGCCGTCCTTGTACAACGCAGGGAAGGCGTAATTGTCCCCAAAAGAGCTTGGTGTGTCTGACCGCCATTTCCGCTCAGGAAGTGCGGGAGGCGCTTTATCGCCTTAAGGTTTTATAACGGTTGCCCGGTTCGTTCATTCTGCATCGTATCGGATCAGAGAATGAGCGGGTACATTATCGAGCTTAGAACGACCTTTCAGAAAGTCCAGTTCAATCAAAAAGATCGCAGCCGCTACGTTTCCACTTAATTTTCGGACCAAGGCAATGGCGGCTGCCATGGTGCCGCCTGTGGCCAGAAGGTCGTCTACCAGGAGAACCTTGTCTGTCTTGGTGATGGCGTCTTGATGAATTTGGATTCGGTCGGTGCCATATTCCAGCTGATAGGATATTTCCTCTGTGGGGGCGGGGAGTTTGCCGGGCTTACGGATAGGGACGAAAGGCAGCCCCAGGTAAAAGGCGATGGGCATGCCGAAAATAAAACCGCGTGATTCAATGCCCACAATCTTTGTGATGCCGCTGTTCCGGTAGGGTTCGGCCATCTGTTTTACCGCCTCCTGCAACGCATTACTATTCAAGAGCAGGGTGGTGATGTCTTTGAAGCCTATTCCCTTTTTTGGAAAATCCATAACGGTTCGGATAGTGGATTTCAGATCCATAAGATGCTCCTACGATTAAAGTGAAGAGTTAAATTCTGTTGTTGAAAAAATATCTTTGTGGAAATTATTTTGCAATAAGGATTAAATACAACGATGGTCAATTGCCCCTCCTGCCAAAGCAGAAGAATTCATATCCTCGATAAAGGCCTCAAGAAAGTGGTGCGCTTTTTTCAGGGGAATAACCGTTTCGCCTGTCGCGATTGTGGGGCGACTTGGCGTGAGCGCGAACCGCACCTTCGCCTCAAACTCAAACGGAAACGACAGAACTGCGGCACGGTATGACTCTGCTCGTTTCCGAGATATTCAAGTCCATCCAGGGAGAATCGACGCACAGCGGGCGAATCTGCGCTTTTGTCCGGCTATCGGAGTGCAATTTGGCGTGTTCCTGGTGTGATACTCGATATGCCTGGACACAGGGTCGGGTGATGGCTTTAAATGCGATTGTTAAACAGGTATTGGCCTTCAAGACAAGGTTGATTGAGGTGACAGGCGGAGAACCCTTGCTTCAGGCCGGAACGCTTCCTCTTCTTCGGCGGCTCCTGAAGGAGAAAAAAAAGATTCTCCTTGAAACCAACGGTTCACTTTCCCTGGCGGGTGTTCCCAAAGGGGTGCATATTATCATGGATATCAAGACGCCTTCTTCCGGCGTGGTCATTCCCTATCTTCCCGCCAATCTCAGCTGGTTGAAGCCGAGTGATGAAATCAAGTTCGTGGTAGCGGATAATAAGGACCTCGCCTTTTCTGGGAAGTTTATTCGCCGGCACGGATTAGATAAAAAGCATACGGTTCTTCTCTCTCCGGTAGCGGGTCGACTATCTTTGGCACGGGTGGCGGCTTGGTGCTTAAAAAGCGGGTTGAATGTCCGACTGAACGTCCAACTTCACAAGATTCTCTGGCCAAAACAGACGCGCGGGGTCTGATGACGAAACGGAAAGACAAGGCACTGGTTGTTTTTTCCGGTGGACAGGATTCGACCACATGTCTTTATTGGGCCATGCGCCGCTTTGGACCGGAAAATGTCTCGGCCGTCACTTTTGATTATGGTCACCGCCATAAAATCGAGATACAAAGCGCTCAACGTATCGCCCGTTTGGCCGGTATTCCCCATCAGATTTTATCCATCAGCACCTTTCGTGAATTGGGCGGAAGCTCTCTTACTTCCGCTTTGGCCGTGAGTCATCGTCGCGGCCGACGAGGACTTCCCAATACCTTTGTGCCTGGTCGTAATCTGATATTCCTTACTTTTGCAGCGGCGTATGCGTATCCTGCAGGCATTCGCCATCTTGTGGCCGGGGTTTGCCAGGCCGATGTGGCCGGTTATCCGGATTGCCGACGGAATACCATACGGGCCCTTGAAAAGAGTCTTTGTCTTGGCATGGATTTTCCCTTCCGCATTCATACCCCCCTGATTCGTTTAAGCAAGCCCGATACGGTTCGTTTGGCGGTCCGGCTGCAGGCCCTTCCTGCATTGGCTTTGAGTCATACCTGTTATAACGGCAAGCGGCCGCCTTGCGGAAAATGCATGGCTTGCCGTCTTCGCGCCGATGCTTTTGCCGAGGCGGGCATCCCGGACCCACTCCTGTCGCGATAAAGGTATTTATTCCCACTCTCGATTAATTATTTTTACGGCCAATGGAACAATCCCGAATCCGGAACTTCTGTATCATCGCCCACATCGATCACGGCAAATCCACCCTGGCGGATCGGCTGCTTGAAAAAACCGGTACCCTCGATCGTTATCAGATGATGGACCAGGTCCTTGATAATATGGATTTGGAACGTGAACGCGGCATCACCATTAAAGCGCATGCCATCCGGATGGTATACAAGGCCAAAGACGGGATCGAATATGTGCTCAATCTCATCGATACGCCCGGCCATGTGGATTTCACGTACGAAGTGAGTCGCAGTCTTTCTGCCTGCGAAGGGGCTATCCTGGTGGTCGACGCCTCTCAAGGGGTTGAGGCGCAGACCTTGTCCAATCTCTATCTGGCGCTGGGCAACGACATGACCATCATTCCGGTGCTGAATAAAATCGACCTCCCGTCTGCGGATGTCCCCAAAGCGGTGGAAGAGCTGAATAATCTGCTCGGAGGCGACATAGAGCCTCTGCTCATCAGTGCCAAGGACGGCACCGGAGTGGAGGCGGTATTGGAAGCGGTGGTGAAACAGGTGCCGCCGCCTAAAGGAAATCCTGATGCTCCATTAAAGGCGCTCATTTTTGATTCCGTATTCGATTCCTATCGCGGAGCCGTTGCTTTTGTCCGGGTGGTCGATGGTGTACTGAAACAGGGGAGCCTGCTTCGTTTCTTTGCCATTGACCAGCAATTCGGTGCGGATGAGGTGGGTCATCTCAAACTCAAGCGGGTCAAAGTGGATCGACTGGAGACCGGCGAGGTGGGTTATCTGATCGCCAACATCAAGAGAGTGGCGGATATCAAGATAGGCGATACTGTGACCACGGCCAAAGAGGGAACCGCCGAGCCGCTTCCCGGTTACCAGGAAGTCAAGCCCATGGTGTATTGCGGGCTGTATCCTGAAAATCCGGATAATTATGATGATCTTCGCGATTCCCTGGATAAATTAGCCTTAAACGACTCCTCCATCAGTTGGGAACCCGAGACCTCCACGGCACTGGGTTTTGGTTTCCGCGCCGGTTTCTTGGGTCTGCTCCACATGGAAATCATCCAGGAACGGCTGGACAGAGAGTTTGGGGTGGATATCATCAATACGGTCCCGAACGTCAAATATCGGGTTCGACTGAGGGATGGTGCACAACTTTTTTTGGAAAATCCGAGCAAGTTGCCCGCCGTCAATCTGCTGGACTATTTGGAAGAACCTTATGTTATTGCCAAGATCATTGTTCCTACGGAGTATGTGGGCAACATGATGAAGCTGGGGGAGGAGAAGCGGGGCGTTTATATCAGCATGGAATATCTCGACCCCACACGGGTCAATATGCAATATGAATTCCCTCTGGCTGAAATCATTTTTGATTTCTTCGACCGCCTCAAGTCGTTGTCGCGCGGTTACGCCTCTTTTGATTATGAATTCAAGGAATACCGGCAGAGCGATCTCGTCAAACTCGATATTCTTATCAACGCCAATCCGGTGGACGCCTTTTCCATCATCATCCATCGCGACAAGGCGTATACCTGGGGCCAAAACCTGGCCACCCGCCTCAAGGATCTCATCCCGCGCCAGATGTTCGAGGTCGTCATCCAGGCGGCCATCGGATCGCGCGTCATCAGCCGTACCGTGGTGAAACCGCTCCGCAAGAATGTGACGGCCAAGTGCTACGGCGGAGATATTTCACGCAAACGCAAACTCCTCGAAAAGCAGAAAGAGGGAAAAAAGCGGATGAAACAGGTGGGTCAGGTGGAGATACCGCAGGAGGCCTTTTTTGCGGTTCTCTCCATGAACCAGGAAGCGGGGTAAATGGACCGTTTTCGCGAAATTACGGAACAAACCCGCCATGTCAAGGACCTCCGGCTTGTGCTTTATGAGGTGGTTGAAGTCGGTATGGCGGTCCTTTTTTTCGCCCTATTGACCCGTCTTTTTTTCTTTCAGGCTTTTACGGTACCCTCCCCGGCCATGGAGGGAACCCTGTTGCCGGGAGACCGCTTTTTCGCCAATCGGCTCGTGTATGGTCTTAAACTTCCCTTTTCCGATAAGATTCTCCTCCGTTTCAAGCGACCCCGTATGGGCGAGGTGGCTGTTTTCCGAGACCCGGGTTTGATGGGTCGCTTGTCGGTGCGCCGCTGTATCGCCGGCCCGGGTCAGACCGTGCACTTGACCGATAAAAAGGTCTTTGTGGATGGCGCGGAATTCCGTTTTCCCGCTACCGCTCGTTCCGGGGGGACCGTTTCCATTGAAGAACGTTTCTCTCCCCGCGACACCTTTCATCCTTTCCGCATCCCGCAGCCGGGGGAACGCATCCGGATTGATACGTTGCCGCTTCGGGAATTTGATTTTTTATCCTCACTTATCCGCCAGGAAAACCCGGAAAGCCGTTTTACCATAACAGCGGATCTGATGAAAGGGAACCTTCCTTGTGATCTGCCCGATTTAGCCGACCTTCGGATGGATCTCCTGCAACAGGATAGTTTGCCGAGTTTGGACCGTATGAATTGGATCCAGTTGTCCAATGTTCTCAACTTCCTGACCTCCCGCGGAGATTCAGCCGTTTATTCAATCCGCCGGGTACTTTACCGTGACGGCGTGCAGGTGAAGGAGTATCCGGTTCGGCGGCGTCATTTCTTTTTTATGGGCGACAACTGGGATGACAGTGAAGACAGCCGTTTTACCGGTCTTATCATGGAGGACTTGATTGTTGCGCGGGCCTCTTTTACCTATTGGTCCGCATCGCCGCAGGGAGGACTTCGCTGGTCTCGTCTTTTTCTTTTTCTCTGAAACGGAAATGGGGCGTCTTGTCGGGTAATTTATTTATTTTCTTATGCCATGGGAAAACTGAAGATAACCAAGAGCCGGACAGGTATTGAAGAACACCGGCGTACAATCGATCGCCTGAATCGGGCCCTGCTGACCCTGCTGAATCGCCGTGTGAAAGCAGCCTGTCGCATTGGGGCCATCAAGAAGCAACAGGGATTACCGATTTCCGATCTTTCCCGTGAAAAAGCCATTATGGCGGCATTATGCGCCGATAATCCGGGACCGCTTGATACTATCGCGATCCATGCCATTTTCAGGACCATTATCCGGCATACCAAACGGTTGGAAAGGAAACTCAGTTGAACCGCACTCTTCGTCAAGCCAAGAAAATGGAAGGTCGGGTCGAGATACCCTCTTCCTATCGGGAGATGGCCCGGGCTTTTTTCCTCTCCCTGTTCGCTTCGGGTGAAACCACCCTTTCTCCCTTACCGCGATGTGCGGGTACGGAAGCGCTGAT